>JAILQQ010000075.1 GCA_024698885.1 Lachnospiraceae bacterium
TTCTTTCGAGAACAAGGAAGAAAACGTAGTCGATGCGGGCATCGACGAGGCTTTCTGACGCGGTTATCGAAGAAGCAGACAAGCAAAGGTACACAAGTTATTTTTTGACAGTTCCTTAGTATCATATCATGATCCCGCACCTGCGTACAATAGAATACCTTGAAACTTCCCATAAAGAATGATAGAATTAACATGTTGCGTTTTTTTAGAGAAAGAATTCGTTTAAGGACAGGAAATACAGAATGAAGATCATAGATAAGTTGTTTGGAACGCATAGTCAGCGCGAGCTGAAACTGATCGAGCCGATCGTCGAAAAGGTGGAATCCTTACGGGATGAAATGGTGAGCCTTTCGAATGAGGACCTGAAGGATAAGACGAGACAGTTCCGGGAAAGACTCACGAAGGGCGAGACGCTCGATGATATTCTGCCTGAGGCCTATGCGGCTGTGCGGGAGAGCGCGAGACGTAATATCAATATGGAGCATTACCGGGTACAGATCATCGGCGGTATTATCCTGCATCAGGGCCGTATCGCGGAAATGAAGACCGGTGAAGGTAAAACGTTAGTATCCACGCTGCCGGCTTATCTGAACGCGCTTACCGGCCGCGGCGTGCATATCGTGACGGTAAATGATTATCTGGCCGACCGTGACGCGAACTGGATGCGGCCGGTGCATGAAGGATTGGGCCTGACGGTGGGCGTCGTCCTGAACCAGATGACCTCTGAGGAGCGGCGGGAGGCTTATAACT
Organism: Lachnospiraceae bacterium; assembly: GCA_024698885.1. Taxonomy (GTDB): domain Bacteria; phylum Bacillota; class Clostridia; order Lachnospirales; family Lachnospiraceae; genus UBA2868. Next base: position 751 of record JAILQQ010000075.1, read on the forward strand.
GCGATATTACCTATGTGACAAATAACGAGCTGGGCTTTGACTACCTGCGGGATAATATGGTGATCTATAAGGAACAGCTGGTTTTGCGGGAATTAGCCTATGCCATCATCGATGAGGTGGACTCGGTGCTGATCGATGAAGCGAGAACGCCTCTGATCATTTCCGGCCAGAGCGGTAAATCGACGAAGCTCTATGAGGTCTGCGATATCCTGGCCCGTCAGATGACCCGCGGCAAGGACGTGGAGGATCTTTCCAAAATGGATGCCATCATGGGCATAGAGATCGAGGAAACCGGCGATTTTATCGTGAACGAAAAGGATAAATTCGTAACGCTGACCCAGGACGGTGTAAAGAAGGTAGAGGATTTCTTCCATATTGAAAACTTAGCCGATCCGGAAAATATCGATATCCAGAATAATATCATCCTGGCGCTCAGAGCGCATAACCTGATGTTCAGGGATCAGGATTATGTCGTAAAGGATGAGCAGGTACTGATCGTCGATGAGTTTACGGGACGTATCATGCCCGGCAGACGCTATTCCGACGGCCTGCATCAGGCCATTGAGGCCAAGGAGCATGTGAAGGTCAAGCGGGAGAGTAAAACGCTTGCCACGATCACCTTCCAGAACTTCTTCAATAAATTCGAAAAAAAGGCGGGTATGACCGGTACCGCGCTGACAGAGGAAAAGGAATTCCGGGATATCTACGGGATGGATGTCATTGAGATCCCGACCAATGTTCCGGTGAAAAGAAATGACCTGCAGGATGCGGTATATAAGACGAGACGGGAGAAGCTGCGCGCGATCTGCGATGAGATCGAGAGAGCCCATGAAACCGGGCAGCCGATCTTAGTCGGTACGATCACGATCGAAGCCTCGGAGGAGCTTTCCGGCCTCTTAAAAAAACGCGGTATCCAGCATAATGTCCTGAATGCGAAGTTCCACGAACTGGAAGCGGAGATCGTGGCGGATGCCGGTATTCACGGCGCGGTGACCATCGCGACGAATATGGCCGGCCGTGGTACGGATATCAAGCTCGATGAGGAAGCCAGGGCCGCCGGCGGCTTAAAGATCATCGGCACGGAGCGGCATGAGTCGAGACGTATCGATAATCAGCTGCGCGGTCGTTCCGGACGTCAGGGCGATCCCGGAGAATCCCGGTTCTTTATTTCCTTAGAGGACGATCTGATGCGTCTCTTCGGTTCCGAGAGGATGATGAATGTCTTTAATACGCTCGGCGTGCCGGATGGCGAGCAGATCGAGCACAAGATGCTGTCCGATGCCATTGAGCGGGCACAGAAAAAGATCGAGAACAATAACTTCGGTATCCGGAAAAACCTGCTCGAATATGACCAGGTCATGAATGAGCAGAGAGAGATCATCTACGCGGAAAGAAGGCGGGTTCTGGACGGCGAAAGCATGCGGGACGTGGTCTTTAAAATGGCTACCGATTTTATCGAGAATACGGTGGATATGTGTATCGGCGACGACGCGGTCTCGGAGGATTGGGATCTGCATGAGCTGAATCAGCATCTTCTGGCGACGATCCCGTTAAATGAGATCAAAACGCCGGATGTGCGGGGCTTAAAGAAGAATGAGCTCAAGCATAATCTAAAGGAAGAGGCCGTGAAGCTCTATGAGGCGAAGGAAGCGGAGTTCCCGACGCCCGAGCATCTGCGGGAGATCGAGCGTGTCGTGCTGTTAAAATCCATAGACCGCAAATGGATGGATCATATCGATGATATGGACCAGCTGCGGCAGGGCATCGGCCTGCAGGCCTACGGCCAGCGGGATCCGCTCGTAGAATATAAGATGACAGGCTATGATATGTTCAATGCCATGACGGATTCGATCTCGGAGGAAACGGTCCGGGTGCTCTATCATATCAAGATCGAGCAGAAGGTCGAACGTGAGGAGGTCGCGAAGGTGACCGGGACAAATAAGGACGACAGTGCCGTCCGCCAGCCGAAGAAACGCGCTTCGGAGAAGGTCTATCCCAACGATCCCTGCCCCTGCGGCTCCGGGAAAAAGTACAAGAACTGCCACGGAAGAGCAGGCATGGCAAAAGCATAGGAATTGAGGGATTTTTATATATCATGAGGGGAAAGCGCCTGAGAGATAATCTCATTTCTCTGTTATGGCTGGCCTTTGGGTACGGCAGTAATATCTGGTTTCTGCTTTTTCGCGGGAAGGAATTACTGGATTCCGATATGGCCGCGGAGATGGTTCTTGCGGATATATTAAACCGGGAACATGCCGTTTTGACCAAAAGCTGGTTCTACAGTACCGAATTAAGATTCCTGCAGATGCAGTGGTTTTACAGACTGGGACTATTCATTTATCCGAACGACTGGCATCTGGCAAGATGCTTTGGCATGGCACTGGCGTTAGCCTTGTTGGCCGTGCTGACCTGGTTTCTGTTTTATTCGATGGGCCGTTCGGATGACGGGATCCGGGCCGCGGCTCTGGTGATGTTCCCGGGAGGCAGCTGGTATTTCGGCTGGACTCTGTTTGGCGGCTATTATCTGCCGTTTATCTATATTTCTCTGTTAACGACGGCACTTCTCATGATGATCACGAGGACCGCCGAAAGGCTGAAAACGGCGCTTTATACGGGACTTTGCCTGATCCTGGCTTTTGTTTCCGGCATCAACGGGGTAAAGCAGCTTATGGTGTTTTACGCGCCCCTGGTGCTTGCGGCTGTTTTTCTGCTCATACGCTCCGTTCGCCTGACAGATCCTGAAGAAAGTACCAAGGCGGTCCGCCTGCTTATCAGGGGAAAGGAATTCCGATTTGTTTTCCTGTCCCTGCTCCTTACCTTTTCCGCTTTCCTGGGATATCTGGTCAATACAAAATATCTGGCAAAGATCTATTCCTTCGTGCAGTATGGAGATAATACGCCGATCATCGGCGGGAGCTTTTCAGACTATCTTCGCTCTTTTATCTGGAGCTATGGATATGTGGATCATAAGGCGCTTATGTCCTTTACCGGGATCGCTTCCATGTGCGGCGTCGCTTTCGGTATCCTTGTGATCGCTTCAGCGATCCGCCTTGCCATGCGCTTTAAGCTTTTGACCGATACGGAGCAGCTGCTTACGACAATTTCCGTTTCCGGCATTCTTTTCTGCGTTTTTATCTTTTCCTATACGAACGGAGATATGAAATATTATATTCCGGTTCTGCCCTTTGGTATTTTCCTGATCGTACTCGAGATACAGACGGAGCAGTTTGTCCTGGACTTCAGCCGGTTTCTGTGTATGAATGCCGTTACCGGACTGCTTTTCATCACATCCGTCGGAACGCTTCATAACGAATCCGTTGATCCTCTTCGGATCTACCGGGCTGAACCGAAGATCGGGACGATCGCGCAGAAGGTTGTTTCTTTGGGATATACGGACGGGATCTCAGGCTTCTGGACTTCCCAGATCCTTGCCGAATTAACGAATGGCTCGGTCGAGATGTGGACGCTTGATGCTGAGGGAAATGAGTGGTATGAATGGCTGCAGCGTACCGATCACAGGGATCATTTCCCGGAGGGACGGTATTTCTACCTATATAAAAAGTCCGATGCGGCCGGGAAGAAGTCGTCCGGGGATGAGGAAATGAAGATCCGGGATGCCTTTTTAAAACGTCATGCAGAGCTTGTGCTTCAATATGAAGATGAGGATTACATGCTTTACGGGAATTAATGATCTTTGCAGATCATAATGAAATGATCCGGTCGGGAAAGCGACCGGATCGGCATGAACAGGTTCATGCCTAAGCGCACGATTCACAAGCGGATCGGCGCAGAAATTTTGGTGCAGAGTCTGTTTGAGGAAGAGATATGCTGATTAATTTGCTCATGACTGTCGTTCTGGCAGCGGGCTGCCTTATCATCGGCGCGGCGGTCAGAAAAATACTGGGTTTGCAGAAGTACTGCCTATGGGATGGTCCGATCGGGCTGGCCGTGATCTCGTTCTTTTCCTCGATGCTGTATTTCACATTTAATATTTCCGTTCAGACGATCCGGTATATCCTTCTGGTACTCGTGCTCCTTTCCCTGATCTATGTCTGCCGGGATCTTAAACGGGAGGAGATACGCTCTTTTCTTGCTCTGGCGGTTATTTTTCTCGTTTTGCTGGTACCGGGTGTACGGAACCGTGACCAGTATTATGCCTGGAGAGGAAATTTCACCGATCATTTTTTTTACACCTCGGTAGCGCTGACCCTTAACGAAAAGACGGCCAAAGCTTATCTTGACGGGACGGCGGATACCTCTGTCGATCTGATCGAATACGGCAGCAGGCTGGCTTTTGAGGACAGACCGACAGTATGCCTTCTGTTTTCGATCATTATGCTGAAGAATACCGGGGAGCTGTTCTGGCATATTTTTACCTTTCATTGTTTTCTGCTTGCCATGATCCCGCTTGCCATGTTTTCTCTGGCAGAGCTTTTCTTAAATGGAAATAAGAGGCTTCGCTTTGGCCTGCCGTGTACTGCGGCAGTCATCTTGACGGCTCTGACATATTCTTTCGGCTTTTGGGGGCAGGTGGTCTATGATATCAACGCATGGTCCCAGATCGCGTCAGTCGCGTTAAATATCGCTGTTATCGCGTTGGGGATCGAGATCCTGGAAGCGTTTTTTTCGGAAGAACCCGGAGCGGAGCAGCATTTTGACCGGTCCCGCTTTATCCTGCTTTTGATCATGCTGACGGGAGACTTTACGCTTTATGCGGAGAATGCGATCGTGCATTATCTGTTCCTGCTCGGAATGTTTGCGCTGACCGCCATTGCTCTCAGGCGGGTCAAAATACGGCAGATCCTTTGTATGGCGGCAATCTTTCCGGCCGTGCTTCTTTTAAACGTGGCGGCAAACTGGAGAATCCTGCGTTTTGCCATGGGTCAGATCTCCATTTCCACAGGAGGAGGAACGCCGAAGCCCTGGTGGCGTTTTTTTAACAACTATTGGACCGGCTTTTGGAACAGCGGCGATTACTTTATGAAAAAGGCTGTCTGTTTTATCCCGTCCTATTTCGGTTATTCCTTTATCATGCCGAATATGTCTTCGCCTTTATGGATCAGAATCCCGTGGATCTTGTTTACATTAGTGCTGACTGTATGTATAATGGCATTGCTTGCTTACATTACGATCTATCAGCTGGTAAAGGGAAAGACCGTACGCGACCGGCTGCTCGGATCCTGCGTACTGACCGGGCTTTGCGGTGCTTTCGTATTTATTCCGATGCTTAAGCTTTGGGAATCCGGCAAGATGATGACCTATGTTTCGCCGTATCTGTATCTGGCTATGGTCATTCCGCTGTTCATTGCTCCGGATCTTAAGAAAAAATCCCTGCAGACGCCGGCGGAAACCGGTTCTGAGACCGGTACTTCCGTTATCCGCAGGATCGTGATATATGCGATATCGTTTGCCGCCATGCTGTTACTTTTTACGAATCTGCTGTTTTCCCTGTACGGTTACGGGAAAAGGATCACTAATACGCGCGGAAACGGACTGGGAGGAGCCTTCCCCAGTGATCAGCTGCCGGAGATCAAGGAGACGATCGATTTTAATTATGATACGCACGCATTGGACGATTCTGTCCGCAGTGTGGAGCTGATCGTCGATGATGAGCTGGGACTCGGAAAAAAATGGTTTTTGAGTTATCTGAAGCTGAAGACCTTTTTTGCCGGCCTTGATTATTATGTTGAGGATGATACGGATCTGTGGTATCAGGATGAGACAGAGCGGAAAAACGAATTTCGGGAAACAGACGCAAAGGTCAGAGTCCTGAAAGATCAGGACGGGATATATGAGGTGATCATTCAGGACAGCGAAGAGGCTGAATAACAGGTAAAGATATGGTAGAACTGGACAATATAAAAACAGAATTACAGGCATTGTCGGCTCCCCTGCAGGAGGTAGAGGATTCCCTGAATATTGACGCAAAGAAAAACCGGGTGGAGGAGTTGGAACGTCAGATGGAGGAACCCGGCTTCTGGGATGACGCGGAACGCTCCCAGAAGTATATGAAGGAGCTGAAGGGGTTAAAGGGCGCGATCGAAGCGATCGACGGCCTGAAGCAGCAGTACGAGGATATTGAAACACTGCTGGAAATGGGCTATGAGGAGAATGACCCCTCCATCATCCCGGATATTCAGGAGGAATTCGATTCGTTTCAGAATAAGCTCGAGGAGATGCGCATTTCGACGCTCCTTTCCGATGAATATGACAGGAATAACGCGATCCTCAGACTGAATGCCGGAGCCGGCGGTACGGAGAGCTGTGACTGGGCCGGGATGCTGTATAGGATGTATACCAGATGGGCTGAAAAGAAGGGCTTTTCGGTGGAGGTGTTAGACTATCTTGACGGTGATGAAGCCGGTATCAAATCGGTGACTTTCCAGGTTAACGGCGAAAATGCATACGGTTATCTGAAATCGGAGAAGGGTGTGCACCGTCTTGTCAGGATCTCTCCGTTTAACGCGCAGGGTAAGCGGCAGACCTCCTTTGTTTCTCTGGATGTTATGCCGGAGATCGCGGAGGATCTGGATATTGAGATCAACGATGATGATATCAGGATCGATACCTATCGTTCCTCCGGCGCGGGCGGGCAGCATATCAACAAGACAAGCTCCGCGATCCGTATCACGCATTTTCCCACCGGTATTGTCGTTCAGTGCCAGAATGAGCGGTCGCAGCTGCAGAACAAGGATAAGGCGATGCAGATGCTGAAGGCCAAGCTCTATCTTCTGAAAAAGGAAGAAAACGCGGAGAAGCTTTCGGATATCAGAGGCGAAGTGAAGGATATTGCATGGGGAAGTCAGATCCGTTCCTATGTTATGCAGCCTTATACGATGGTAAAGGATCACAGAACGGGCGCGGAAGCGGCGCAGGTGGACGCGGTGATGGACGGAGGGATCGACCTGTTTATCAATGCCTATCTGAAATGGATCAAAAACGGCAGTAAGGAGGATGTGGGATGACACAGATTGCGGTACTGGGTTACGGAACCGTTGGATCAGGCGTAGTCGAGGTAATAAAGATGAATCACGGCCCCTTAACACAAAAGGTGCCTGGCGGGATGCATGTCAAATATGTACTGGATCTCCGCGATTTTCCGGGGGATCCGGTAGAGGAGATACTGGTACATGACTTTGATACGATCTTAAACGATGAGGAAGTAAAAATCGTTGTGGAGGTAATGGGGGGGCTGGAGCCGGCCTATACCTTTGTCAAACAATCCCTGTTAAAGGGAAAAAGTGTCTGTACCTCCAATAAGGAACTGGTAGCGCGATACGGTGCGGAGCTTCTTTCCATTGCGGCTTCCCACCGGGTCAATTTTCTTTTCGAGGCAAGCTGCGGCGGCGGTATTCCGATCATCCGCACGTTAAATACTTCCCTGGCGGGAGAGAACATAGAAGAAATCTCCGGTATCCTGAACGGGACGACGAATTATATCCTGACGAAAATGGAAAAAGAGCAGTGGGATTTCGATACAGCACTGAAAAGCGCTCAGGAGAACGGTTTTGCCGAACGAAACCCGGAGGCGGATATCGAGGGCTATGATGCCTGCCGGAAGATCGCTATCCTTTCCTCCCTTGCTTTCGGAAAGAGCGTTGATTTTGAAGATATCTATACGGAAGGGATCCGCAAGATCACGGTCCGGGATCTTCAGAACGCGGACCGGCTGGGTTATCGGGTCAAGCTGCTTGCTTCCTGCGAAAAGAAGGAAGATCAGATCTTTGCGCTCGTGGCGCCTATGCTGATCGGGAAGGAGCATCCTCTCTGCTTCGTCAACGGGGTGTTCAACGCTGTATTTGTCAGGGGCAATACCCTCGGGTCTACGATGTATTACGGGCAGGGCGCCGGAAAGCTGCCGACAGCCAGCGCCGTTGTTTCGGATATCGCGGATGCCTGCCGCAATATGGACAGGACGCTGCCGGTATTCTGGAGCGAAGAGAAGCTTTCGCTGACCGGGATCGAAAATGCCGAGAGGCGCTTCTATGTCCGGATGGGCGGGGATCAGAAGGATCATGAAGAGCAGATCAGGACGCTCTTTGGCAGCGGAGCTGTTTTTGGGAAGAAGGAACCGGGAGATGAGGATTTCTGCTTTATTACGGAAAAAATGAGTGAGAAAGCTTTTCGTGAAGCTTACGGGAAGCTGAACGGAGCGCTCTGCCGCATCAGAGTGAGCGAATAAATGTTGAAAAACAGATAAGAAAGATAAGAATCAGTCGGAGGAGGAGCGTAATGCTTATTGTGAAAAAATTCGGCGGCACCTCTGTTGCGGACAAGGAACGCATCATGAATGTCGCAAAACGCTGCATCAGGGATTATCAGGCCGGGAATGATGTGGTGGTTGTCTTATCGGCCATGGGAAAGCAAACGGATGTACTGATCGATATGGCAAAGGATATCAACCCGAGTCCTTCCAGACGCGAGCTTGATATGCTGCTGACAACAGGTGAGCAGATTTCGGTATCGTTAATGGCAATGGCGATGGCGACAATGAACATACCGGCCATTTCCCTGAACGCATTTCAGGTTGCCATGCATACGACCAGCGCCTATGGCAGTGCCAGACTGAAACGGATCGATACCGAACGGATCCGGCATGAGCTGGATCAGAAAAAGATCGTGATCATTACCGGCTTTCAGGGCGTCAATAAATATGATGACTATACTACGTTAGGCAGGGGCGGATCCGATACGACAGCCGTGGCACTCGCGGCGGCGCTGCATGCGGATACCTGCGAGATCTATACAGATGTGGAAGGTGTTTTTACCGCGGATCCCCGCATCGTGAAGAAGGCCAGAAAGCTCAAAGAGATCACCTATGATGAAATGCTCGATCTGGCTACGCTCGGAGCAGGCGTTCTGCATAACCGTTCCGTGGAAATGGCAAAGAAATACGGCGTTACGTTGGTAGTCCGCTCCAGCATGTCGGAAGCGGAAGGAACCTTAGTGAAGGAGGATGTTGAGGTGGAAAGAATGTTGGTCAGCGGTGTGGCCGCGGACAGAAATGTTACCAGAATTTCATTGGTCGGCTTAAAGGATATCCCGGGAATTGCCTTCAAGGTATTTGATGTTCTGGCCAAGGCGAATATCAACGTGGACATGATCCTGCAGTCCATCGGCCGCCACGGGACAAAGGATATTACGTTTACGGTATCGGGCGATGAAAGCGAATACGCCCTGAGCGCGCTGGAAAAGAATAAGGAAAAGCTGGGCTTTGAGGAGCTTTCCATCAATACAGAGGTAGCGAAGGTATCCATCGTCGGAGCCGGTATGATGTCAAATCCCGGCGTCGCCTCCAAAATGTTTGAAGCGCTGTATAATTCCCGGATCAATATCAATATGATCTCAACGTCCGAGATCCGCGTTACAGTGCTGATCGATGCCAAGGAAGTCGATAAGGCCGTGAATGCGATCCATGATATGTTTGAGCTGGAAGAATAACAGAATGATTAAGACGTTGAAAGTCCCATGGCACAAAGTGCCATGGTGAATTCGCACAACAAACCGCTCTCACAAGCGAGCTTGCAGAGACGGTTTATTGTGCGGATTCCACATGTGACTTCGCCACATGACACTTTCAACGCCTCGGTTACTATTCACGGTATAATAGTGGATGAATAAACAGTATTATTTCAGTATGTCTTGAGGCCTTTTATTCAAGTAAATATAAGGTGCTGAGATGCCTATGATGAAGGTTTGTCAATATATGACAGGCCTTCATTTATCTTTTATTGGTTATTTATAAAATAATAACCAATATACTATTGACAAATATATTGGTTTATTATATAATAAATGCAACCAATATGAATTCTCAAGGAGGATACATCATGTCAATAGTACGCCACAAAGACAAAAAATCAGGATCGATCATTGTGTATGAATCCACATCACATTATGATCCTGTAACTAAACAGTCCAGACCGATCAGGAAATATCTCGGTATCGAAGATCCCGTCACTGGAGAGCTTATTCCCTCTTCTGGTAAAAGGGGAAGAAAAAAATCGTCAGGCGAGGTCGCAGTCAGGAAACAGGATATGGCCAAAACTGATTACAGTTTTTTGTATGAACAGTTGAAAAAGGATTGTGCGGAAAAAGACAAAGCTATAAAAAAGCTGGAGCAGGACAATAAAGTACTTCGTTCGGGGTTGATGCGATTAAGGGATCTGGTCTCTGGCATGTTGGGAGAAGAGGCATCTAAGAGCGAGTAATCTTTTCATCGGGGAGTGAAATATTCATGGACGGGACATTTGAAATGATTGCCGCGCTCCAATACAGAGTGAAGGCATTGCGGCACGAGCTGGATGAGTTCCATTCCGGGGAGCGCTATAAGAAGCTGCAGTCTGACCACAGGCGCGTCATAGACGGATACATCAGGGAGATCTCCAAGCTCCGCAGGGAGCTTGCGGACGCCCATGCACAGACTAAATCCGTACTGGATATATGGTACCAGGAAAGCGAGGACATATGGGAAAAGCATGTCTCGGAAATGGAAAAGAAAGACAGAGAGATCCAACGGCTGGAAGAAAGGTACTGGGAGACTTTAAAAAGAAATGATGACAGGATTGCCGCAATCACCAAAGAGTATGAGGAACAGCTTTCGGAAAAAGATGCAATCATCGAAGAGTTAAAATCACATCTTGCCCATGACGAAGCATTACTGGGCCGGGATAGCACGAACACTAACCTTCCTACCGGACAGACTCCCCCGGGGAAGAAAAAACACATCCCCAACAGCAGAAACAGGAACACTGGCCGGAAGAAGGGCGGACAGCCGGGACATAAAAAGCATACGATGGAGACACCGTCGGATGATGAGATTGATGAAGAAATAGATCATAAGATTGGCTCCGAAGACGTTTGTCCTACCTGCAAATCGGACGACCTGGTGTTTACGGGCGAATATGAAGATAAATTTGAGGTGGACATAGAAATAAAAGTCATAAAGAGGAAACACAGATACTGGGTCTATGAATGTCAGATGTGCGGGGAAAGGGTGCGCTCCGGGATAGATCCAAACCACAGAGCGGAATGCCAGTATGGAGTGACCGTGCAGGCGATTTCCCTTGCCATGATGAACAGCGTCAATTCCGCTATAAACAAAGTGCCCCTGTTTCTTTCGGGGATAACGAACAGGGAAGTAATGCCCTGCGAAGGATACATAGCAAAGCTCCAGCCGAGGGCGGCAAAAGGACTTGAAACTTTTATGAAAGATCTCTTCCGGTATTTGATCAATCTCAGCACGCTGTATTGGGATGATACGGTGGTTATGGCCGATAAAGTAAGGATCTGCCTTCGCTTTTATGGAGACGAACGGATTGCTTATTATGTGGCACATGATAAGAAGGATCTGGACGGAGTACTGGAAGATGGAGTGCTTGAGGCATTACTGGCTGAAACCAGGGTAGTACATGATCACTGCTCCATAAGCTACAATGAAAGGTTCGTATTTATCAACATAGAATGCAACGCCCATCTTCAGAGGGATCTTCAGAAAACCGCGGACGAAACGGGACATACTGAGCTAATTGAGATTAAAAACCTCATAACCGAAACGATTAAGGAACGAAACGAGTTAATCGAAAAAGGAATCAGGGAATTCGGACCCCAGTATGTTGATGATTTCAATAATAAACTGGATGAAATCTTAAGCCATGCAAAAGCGACTGCAGAAGCAAACAATTCAATATATTCAGGATCATTCGAAAGGGCTGTAATATCCCGGATCATAAACTACAGGGAGAATTTCTTTGCCTGGGTTACAGATTTCTCAATACCGACAACAAACAATCTCTCGGAACGGGCGCTACGCGGTGTAAAAACAAAAATGCGCGTTTCCGGTCAATTTGCATCAACAAAGACTGCCAATAATTACGCCCGGATAAGGTCATATATCGAAACGTGCAGAAGGAATGGAATTAACGAGATAGAAGCGCTGATACGATTGTGCAGTGGAAATCCCTATACCGTGGATGAAATCCTCCTTCATTCTGAATAACCCCCTTCAAAACTTAACATT
>JAILQQ010000131.1 GCA_024698885.1 Lachnospiraceae bacterium
CATTGAATGTATCCTGGTCACAGCAGAAGAAAATAAGATCAGACTGACGGCCAATAATATGGAACTGGCCATTGAAACGATATTAGAGGGAGAGATAAAGGAAACGGGTGTCGTTGCTCTGGAGGCCAAGCTTTTCTTAGACAGTATCCGTTTGTTATATGAAAGTGACGTTACGATTTCGACAGATGATAATTTCCTGACAACGATCCAGTGCGAAGGAGATGAATATAAGATCAGCGGAAAAAGCGGGGATGATTTCCCGGAGCTTCCCGCTGTGGAAAAGAATGACCCTTTAAAGATATCCTGTCTGACCTTTAAGGATATTGTGAGACAGACGATCTTCTCCGTTTCCGAGAATGAGAGCAATAAAATGATGGCCGGCGAGCTGCTGGAGGTCAAAAACAACGTACTGAGCATGATCTCTTTGGACGGTCACCGTATCTCGATCCGAAAGACGCCGTTAAAGGAAGAAAATTCTGAGGAAAATGAAGAAGCAGACGCGGAAGCGGCTAATGAGCACAGGGATGTCAGCGTGGTGGTCCCCGGAAAAAATCTCGATGAAGTCAGCAGGATCATCCCCGGTGAGATTAATAAAGACATAAAGCTTTTCTTTACCGATAAGCATATCATTTTCGAATTTGAGAATACCACGGTAGTTTCCCGTATTATCGAGGGTGAATATTACCGGGTGGATCAGATGCTTTCAAACGATTATGAAACAAAGCTTAAGATCAATAAGAAAAAGTTTCTCGACAGTGTGGACAAAGCGACTGTGATCGTAAAGGAAGGTGACAAAAAGCCGATCATCATAAGCATTGAAGATCAAAGCATGAACATAAAGATCAATTCCCCGGTAGCTTCCTTCCACGGAGATCTGGAGGTCGAAAAGGAAGGCCAGGATATCATGATCGGTTTTAATCCGAAGTTTATAAAAGATGTGCTCAGGGTCGTGGATGATGAGACGATCACTGTATACATGGTAAATCCCAAGGCACCCTGTACGATCAAAAATGAGGATGAAAGCTATATCTATCTGGTTCTGCCTGTTAATTTCAAAACGGTGGATTAATTATGATGACGATCGAAATAAGAGATGATTTTATCAAGCTCGGACAGCTTTTAAAGCTGTCCGGATTTGCACAGTCCGGACTGGAAGCAAAAATCTTCATTCATGACGGCAGGGTAAAGCTGAATGACGAAGTTGTCTTTGAGAGAGGAAAAAAAGTAGTACCCGGCGACAAAATAAGCTTTGACGGTAACGAGATCAGGGTAGAAAAAAAAGATGATCATTAAATCCATAGAATTAAAAAATTTCAGAAATTACGAAAATACGCAGATTCATTTTGATCAGGGTGTCAATATTCTTTACGGAGATAACGCGCAGGGAAAGACCAATGTTTTAGAATCCATTTACATGTTCGGGACGACCAAATCCCATCGCCACAGCAAGGATAAGGAGATTATCCGGTTTGAATGCGACGAGGCCCACGTCCGTTCCATCTTTGAAAAGAATGATGTGGATTATCAGATCGATCTGCAGCTTCGTAAGGAAAAATCAAAGGGGATCGCCATCAACGGCGTAAAACTGAAGAAGGCGACAGAACTGCTCGGGATCGCGAATCTGATCATGTTTTCGCCGGAGGATCTTTCCATTATCAAAAGCGGTCCGTCAGAGCGCCGTCGTTTCGTGGATTCCGAATTATGCCAGCTTGACAAGGTCTATCTGTATAACCTGACAAATTATAATAAGATCGTAAACCAGCGCAACGATCTGTTAAAGGATATCCTGTTTCATCCGGAATTAAAGGATACACTTGACGTCTGGGACAGTCAGCTCGTATCGCTTGGAACAAAGATTATTGACAGACGGGCGTTATTTATCAATCAGCTGAACGAGATCATTTTTGATATCCATAAAAAGCTTTCCGGCAATTTGGAAAAACTGACCATTAAATATGATCCCAACGTGGAGATCATGGAGTATGAGGGTAAGATCAAACATAACCGGGAAAAGGATATCAAATATAAGCTGACCTCCGTGGGACCGCATCGGGATGATTTCATTTTCTATATCAACGATACCGACGTAAAAAAATACGGTTCCCAGGGACAGCAGAGAACCTCCGCGCTGTCGTTAAAGCTTTCCGAGATCGAGCTTGTCAAGAAAATGATAGGCAGTACGCCGATCTTACTGCTTGACGACGTGCTTTCGGAGCTGGATTCCAACAGGCAGAATTTCCTGATCAACAGCATCGGCGGGATCCAGACGATCATAACCTGTACGGGTCTCGATGAATTTATCAATTCGAGGATCCAGATCGATAAAGTGTTCCGAGTAGCAAACGGAACGGTAACCAGTGAAAATTGAAAGGATCAGAGATTATCATGGATAATAGTCTTACCAGTGTGGAAAACGAATACGGTGCCGACCAGATTCAGATCTTGGAAGGACTGGAGGCGGTCAGAAAGCGCCCGGGAATGTATATCGGGACGACTTCCTTACGAGGACTGCATCATCTGGTCTATGAGATCGTGGATAATTCAGTGGATGAAGCTCTGGCCGGCTATTGTGACAAGATCGTCGTGACCTTGAATCCCGATCATTCCGTGACGGTCGTTGATAACGGCCGTGGCATTCCCATCGGGATCAATCATAAGGCGGGGATCCCTGCCGTTGAGGTAGTATTTACCGTGCTGCATGCCGGCGGAAAATTCGGCGGCGGCGGATATAAGGTATCCGGCGGTCTGCACGGCGTCGGCGCGTCCGTCGTGAACGCGCTGTCAAACTGGCTGGAGGTGGAGATCTTTACCGAAGGCAAGATTTATATGCAGCGTTATGAAAGAGGGCATGTAACAAAATCCTTAAAGGTCATCGGCGAATGCGAACCGGAACGGACCGGTACCAAGGTTACGTTTTTACCGGATGATACGATCTTTGAGGAGACTGTTTTTGATTTTGATACCCTGAAGCAGCGTCTGCGGGAAATGGCCTTTTTAACGAAAAACCTGAAGATCGTGCTGCGGGATGAAAGACAGGAGGAGCCCGTGGAGCGGGAATTCCATTACGCGGGGGGCATCAGGGAATTCGTTACCTATCTGAACCGGAGCAAAACGCCGCTTTATGAGGATGTGATCTATTTTGAAGGCATGCGCGAAAACGTTTATGTGGAAGTCGCGATGCAGCATAACGATTCCTATAACGAGAGCGTTTTCAGCTTTGTCAATAATATCAATACCCCCGAAGGCGGTACCCATCTGACCGGTTTCAGAAATGCCATTACAAAGACCTTTAACGATTACGCAAGAAACGCGAAGCTCTTAAAGGACAATGAACAGAATCTGCTTGGTGACGATATCAGAGAGGGTCTGACCGCGATCATTTCCGTAAAGCTCGAGGAGCCGCAGTTTGAAGGCCAGACAAAGCAGAAGCTCGGCAACAGCGAAGCCAGAGCGGCCGTGGACAGCCTGATCAGTGAGCAGCTGACCTATTATCTGGAACAGAATCCGACCGTTGCGAAGCTGATCTGCGAAAAATCGATACTGGCCCAGCGTGCGAGAGAGGCAGCCAGGAAGGCCAGGGATCTGACCAGGAGAAAGTCTGCTCTTGACGGTCTGGCGCTTCCCGGTAAGCTTGCGGACTGCTCCGATAAGGATCCGAAAAACTGCGAGATATTTATCGTCGAGGGAGATTCCGCCGGCGGCAGCGCAAAAACCGCGAGAAGCCGGGCTACCCAGGCGATATTACCGCTTCGCGGCAAGATCCTGAACGTGGAAAAGGCAAGGCTTGACCGGGTATACGGCAATGCCGAGATCAAGGCGATGATCACGGCCTTCGGAACCGGGATCCACGATGATTTCGATATTTCAAAGCTGCGCTACAACAAGATCATCATCATGACCGATGCCGACGTGGACGGCGCGCATATCGCGACGTTAATGCTGACCTTCATTTACCGTTTCATGCCGGATCTGATCAAGGAGGGTCATGTTTTCCTGGCGCAGCCGCCGCTTTACAAGCTTGAGAAAAATAAAAAGGTCTGGTATGCCTACAGCGACGATGAGCTGAATAAGATCCTGATCGAGGTCGGCCGGGACAGCAACAATAAGATCCAGCGGTATAAAGGACTCGGTGAGATGGACGCGGATCAGCTTTGGGAAACGACGATGGATCCGAATACCCGGACGCTCTTAAAGGTGACGATGAACGAGGAAACGAATTCCGAGCTCGATCTGACCTTTACGACGTTGATGGGCGACAAGGTAGAGCCCAGACGGGAGTTCATCGAAGAAAACGCCAGATTCGTCAAAAATCTGGATATATAACTGATATTTGGTTCAAAAGCACTTCGTGCCTTTTCTGACCCCAACATCATATAAATAAAATAACAGGAGAAATTTTATAATAAGATGGACGATAAAATCTTTGATAATATCCATGAGGTCGATCTGAAAAAAACAATGGAGAGCTCTTACATCGATTACGCGATGAGCGTGATCGCCTCCAGAGCCCTGCCCGACGTGCGGGACGGCTTAAAGCCTGTCCAGCGGCGTGTTTTATATTCGATGATCGAGTTAAACAACGGTCCCGACAAGCCGCATCGTAAATGCGCGCGTATCGTCGGCGATACCATGGGTAAATATCATCCTCATGGCGACAGCTCGATCTACGGCGCTCTCGTGAATATGGCGCAGGAGTGGTCCATGCGGTATGTCCTGGTGGACGGCCACGGAAATTTCGGTTCCGTCGACGGCGACGGCGCGGCGGCCATGCGGTATACCGAGGCCAGATTATCAAAGATCTCGATGGAGATGCTTGCGGATATCAATAAAGATACCGTTGATTTTGTTCCGAATTTTGACGAAACGGAAAAAGAGCCCTCCGTTCTGCCCGGCCGTTATCCGAATCTTTTGGTTAACGGAACCACCGGTATCGCCGTCGGTATGGCGACCAATATCCCGCCCCATAATCTCCGGGAGGTGATCGGGGCGGTCACGAAAATGATCGATAACCGCGTCGAGGAGGACAGGGATACGGAGATCGAGGAGATCCTTTCCATCGTAAAGGGTCCCGATTTTCCGACCGGTGCCGAGATTTTGGGAACAAGAGGCATCAATGAAGCCTACCGGACAGGCCGCGGCAAGATCAGAGTCCGGGGGATCACGAATATCGAATCCATGCCAAACGGCAAAAACCGGATCATCGTAACCGAGCTTCCCTATCTTGTCAATAAGGCAAAGCTCCTTGAAAAGATCGCGGAGATTGTCAAGGATAAAAAGATCGACGGCATTACCGATCTGAGAGATGAATCCGACCGGGAAGGCATGCGGGTCGTGATCGAGCTCAGACGCGATGTCAATCCGAATATCATTTTAAATAAGCTTTATAAGCATACGCAGTTACAGGATACCTTCGGCGTGATCATGTTAGCGCTTGTCAATAACGAGCCGAAGGTCATGAGTATTCTGGAATTACTGACGCATTATCTGAACCATCAGAAGGATGTGGTGACCAGAAGGACAAGGTATGACCTGAATAAGGCGGAGGAGCGGGCGCATATCGTGGAAGGCCTGCTGATCGCCCTCGATCATATCGATGAAGTGATCAAGATCATCCGCGGCAGCAAAACAGTCGCGCAGGCCAAGGAAGAGTTAATGGCCCGTTTTTCCCTGTCAGACGCGCAGGCACAGGCGATCGTCGATATGCGGCTGCGTCAGCTGACCGGCCTCGAGCGCGAAAAGCTTGAGGAAGAATACGCGGAGCTGCAGAGAAAAATCCAGGAATACAAAGCGATCCTGTCCGATGAAAAGCTGTTGCTTGGCGTGATCCGCACGGAGATCAATGTGATCGCGGAAAAATTCGGTGATGACAGACGCACCACCATCGGCTATGACGAGCTTGATTTTACGATGGAGGATCTGGTGCCGCATGAAAATACGGTCATCGCGATGACGAATCTCGGCTATATCAAGCGGATGACGGTGGATAATTTTAAATCCCAGCACCGCGGCGGCCGGGGGATCCGGGGCATGTCCACGATCGAGGACGATTATATCGAGGATATTCTGATGACGACGACCCATACCCAGCTCATGTTCTTTACGAACCAGGGACGGGTCTATCAGCTGAAGGCTTATGAGATACCGGAGGCTTCCCGTACCTCCCGCGGCGTTGCCATCATCAACCTGCTGCAGATGAATCCCGGGGAGAAGATAAACGCCATGATCCCGGTGACGGAATACGATAATGAGCATAATCTTTTCATGGTAACGAAAAAGGGGACCGTGAAAAAGACAAAGATCACGGAATACGGGAATATCCGCAAAAACGGTCTGATCGCGGTAAGCTTAAAGGACGACGACGAGCTGATCGAGGTGAAAACGACCACGGAAGAGAGCGAGATCTTTATTGTGACAAAATACGGCATGTGTATCCGCTTTAAGGAAACGGATGTCAGAGCTACCGGACGCTCTTCGATGGGCGTGCGGGGCATGAATCTGATGGATGGCGATGAGATCGTCGGCATGCAGCTCGATCATCAGGGAGAATCGCTGCTCATTGTTTCCGAAAAGGGCTACGGCAAACGGACCATGATCGATGAATTCGGCGTGCAGTACCGCGGCGGAAAGGGCGTCAAATGCTATAAGATCTTAGAAAAGACAGGAGATGTCATCGGCGTGAAATCCGTTAACGACGATAATGAGATCATGATGATCACCAATGAGGGTGTTATCATTCAGATCCCGATGAAGGACGTTTCGGTTCACGGAAGGATCACCTCCGGCGTGAAGCTTATGAATCTGGACGAGGGCGTTACGATCGCAAAGATCGCCAAGGTCCGGGAAAAGATATCTGACGGGACGAATGAATACGACAGCGTTGAGGAAGCGGATGAGAGCATCAATAAGGCTGAGGAGGCTTATGCGTCCGAAAATATGATCTATGTTCACGACGAAGTAGACGTGGATGATTTTGAGGATACAGAGGAACCGGAAGGAGAGGACGCCGAGTAATATAACAAAAGACCCGTTTTACCGGGTCTTTTTTACTCACTTTATTATAAGATGAGAACAATACAGGTAAACGAGATTACAAAACAGATCAGGGAAATGTGTATCGAGGCGAACCACTTTCTTTCGCCGGATATGCGGGAGGCTTTAAGCGACGCCTTAAAAAGGGAGGATTCCCCTCTCGGGAAGCAGGTCCTTACGGAGCTTCAGGAAAATCTGAAGATCGCCGGAGAGGATATGATCCCGATCTGCCAGGATACGGGTATGGCCGTTATTTTTATGGAGATCGGACAGGAAGTCCATTTTGAAGGCGGCGATCTGAACGAAGCCATTAACGAGGGCGTCAGACAGGGATATACAGAAGGATATCTGCGAAAATCCGTGGTAAAGGATCCTCTGATCAGGGAGAATACGAAGGATAATACGCCGGCAGTCGTACATTTTATGATGATCCCGGGCAATCAGGTCAATATCACCGTTGCCCCCAAGGGCTTTGGCAGCGAAAATATGAGCCGGGTATTTATGTTAAAGCCCGCCGAGGGGATCGAGGGCGTAAAAAACGCGGTCCTTACGGCCGTGAAGGATGCAGGTCCCAATGCCTGTCCGCCGATGGTCGTCGGCGTCGGGATAGGCGGTACCTTCGAAAAATGCGCTCTGCTCGCAAAAAAAGCGCTGACAAGGGATTTAAATAAAAACGCCGGAGAGCAGCATATCGCCGCGCTCGAAAAGGAGCTGCTTGATAGGATCAATGCATCGGGCATCGGTCCGGCGGGACTCGGCGGTCTTGTAACCGCCATGGCGGTCAATATCGAAACCTATCCGACGCATATCGCGGGCCTGCCGGTAGCCGTAAATATCTGCTGTCATGTGAACCGGCACGTAACGAGGAGTATATGATGGACAATATACATATCAAAACGCCGCTTCTCCTGGAAACAGCGGATACCCTGAAAGCGGGCGACCATATTTATATAACAGGAGTTATTTATACAGCGCGGGACGCAGCCCATGAAAGGATGTATGCGGCATTAAAAAACGGTGAGCCACTTCCCTTTGATCCAGAAAACGCCGTTATCTATTATATGGGTCCCTCCCCGGCAAGACCCGGCCGGGTGATCGGCTCCGCCGGACCGACGACAGCCTCCCGGATGGACAAATATACGCCGGCTCTCCTTGACGCCGGATTAAGGGGTATGATAGGAAAGGGCAGACGAAATGACGAGGTAAAGGCCGCGATGATCAGAAACCATGCCGTTTATTTTGCGGCTATCGGCGGCGCGGGGGCGCTTTTGTCCCGGGCGATCAAAGCTTCCGAGGTGATCGCCTATGACGATCTTGGGACGGAAGCGGTCAGAAGGCTGACCGTAGAGGATTTTCCCGCGATCGTCGTCATGGATGCCAAAGGAAATGATTTATACTCAGCAGAACAAAAAATTGAATATATTTGAGAATATTCTTTTCATTGAAGAAAAGCTTGCTATTGTTTATACTTAAAATAAGAATAAAAGAAAAGGAGAGAGGCTATGAAACGAGTTGGATTTTTAACGAGCGGCGGTGATTGTCAGGCTTTAAACGCAGCCATGCGGGGCGTTGTCAAAACGCTGTGGTTTACCTTAGGCGGCGAAAATGTGGAGATCTACGGCTTCTACAACGGCTACCGGGGCCTGATCTACAGTAATTACAAGCAGTTGACCTATTCTGATTTCTCCGGTATCCTGACCAGAGGCGGCACGATCCTCGGCAGCTCCCGTACGCCGTTTAAAACGATCCGCGAGCCGGACGAGAACGGTCTGGATAAGGTAGCGGCCATGAAGCAGAACTATTACAAGCTGAATCTTGACTGTCTCTGCGTCCTTGGCGGCAACGGAACCCATAAAACGGCAAATCTCCTGCGGGAAGAGGGATTGAATATCATTACGCTTCCCAAGACCATCGATAATGACCTCTGGGGAACGGATATGACCTTCGGTTTCCAGAGCGCGGTGGATATCGCAACGAACGCCATTGACTGTATCCATACGACAGCCTCCTCTCACAGTCGTGTTTTCATCGTGGAGGTCATGGGCCACAGAGTCGGCTGGCTGACATTGAATGCCGGTATGGCCGGCGGTGCCGATATCATCCTGATCCCGGAGATCCCTTACAGTATCGACAAGATCGTTGACGCCATCAACTTAAGGACCAAGCGCGGCAGCTCCTTTACGATCTTAGCCGTAGCCGAGGGTGCGATCTCGAAAGAGAGAGCGGCGCTCGGAAAGAAGGAGCTCAAAAAGAGTCTTGAAGAGAGCGCGGCGAAATATCCTTCCGTTTCCTACGAGATCGCGGCGGAGATCGAAGCACGGACCGGCCAGGAGATCCGGGTAACGGTTCCCGGGCATACCCAGCGCGGCGGCAGCCCCTGCCCTTATGACAGAGTATTTGCGTCAAGACTCGGGACCAAGGCGGCACAGCTCATTATGGATGAGGATTACGGCTATATGGTTGGTATCGTTAACCGGGAGATCACAAAGATCCCGTTAGAGGACGTAGCCGGCAAGCTGAAATATATGGAGCCTGACGCGACGATCATTCAGGAAGCCAGGATGCTCGGCATCAGCTTCGGAGATTAAACCCGGCCTATGTCATCCTATACCGCACTGTATCGAAAATGGCGTCCGAGGCGGTTTGAAGACGTAAAAGGCCAGGACGCGATCGTTCAGACATTAAAAAACCAAATAACGACAGGCCGTATCGGACACGCTTATCTTTTCTGCGGTACAAGGGGAACCGGAAAAACGACGGTGGCAAAGATCCTCGCAAAAGCGGTAAACTGCGAAAACCCTGTGGACGGCAGTCCCTGCTTAAGCTGCAGCACCTGTCTTTCGATCGCGGAAGGCGCCAGCATGAATGTTGTCGAGATCGATGCCGCGTCAAACAACGGCGTGGACAACGTCCGGGATATCATAGAAGACGTGGCGTATTCGCCGGCGATGGGAAAATATAAGGTTTATATCATCGACGAGGTGCATATGCTTTCCCCCGGCGCTTTCAACGCGCTTTTAAAGACCCTGGAGGAGCCGCCGGAATACGCGATCTTTATCCTCGCGACGACGGAAGCCCACAGGATACCGGTAACGATCCTTTCCCGCTGCCAGCGTTATGATTTCAAACGGATCTCCAATGATATCATCGTGGAACGTTTAAAGGAGATGATGGCGGGCGAAGAGATCAGGGCGACGGACGAAGCGCTGCAGTATATTGCGAGGCTTTCAGACGGAGCGCTTCGGGACGCGATCAGTCTTCTCGATCAGTGCAGTGCCTTCTACTACGGGCAGGAGCTGACCTATGAAAAGGCGTTAAACGTGCTTGGTGCCGTGGATACGGAGGTATTCAGCGAGCTCGTCAGAGACCTGATCTCCTGCGATGTTAAGGGTGCCATCGGGGTTCTTGATGAGATCACCGCGCAGGGACGGGAGCTTTCCCAGTTTGTGCAGGATCTGACCTGGTATTTAAGAAACCTTCTTCTGATCGGAAGCTCCGACCAGCCCGGTATGGAAACCGCGCTGGATATTTCGGCGGAAAATCTGGCAAGGTTAAAGGAAGAGGCTGCGTTACTGCCGCAGGAGGGCGTCATGCGTTATATCAGGATCCTGTCCGAGCTTTCGGGACAGCTCCGTTTCGCATCCCAAAAGCGGGTGCTTCTGGAAATAGCCATCATCAAGCTCTGCCGTCCCGCTATGGAGTCGGATGAGGATTCTGTTCTCGAACGGGTTCGGGTTCTCGAGGAGGAGCTTTCGCGCCTGACGGAATTTGTCCGGAAGATACAGGAAAATCCCTCCGCCCTTTCGACGGTATCCTTTGAAGCGGAAACCCCGCCTGCAGAAACGGAAGTCATTCCGCTGCCGGAGCAGATCGAGAAAAATGTGATCCTCGCCGGTCAGAAGCGGGATGAGATCATGAGTCATCTGACCAATATGATGCGGCATATTCTAAGCGGCGCCGTCTGGTCGGCAAAAGAAAAGGATAAGCTCCTGATCGTGCCGAAGAATCCGTTAACGGCGGGATTTGTGAAGGATGAGGTTTTCAGTAAGAATCTGGATGAAGCGATCACCAAGGTGATCGGTGCGCATGTGGATTTTGAGATAAAAATGCCGGAAAGCGGCTCCCGCGTTAAGAAGCAGTATACGGAGCTTCATTCCATCGAAGGCATTGATATGGAGATCATAGAGGAAGAATAGGAGATTTTTATGGCAAAACGAGGCGGATTTCCCGGTGGCATGGGAATGGGAAATATGAACAATCTGATGAAGCAGGCCCAGAAAATGCAGCGTCAGATGGAAGAGAGCCAGAAGGAATTAGAGGAGAAGGAGTATACGGTCACGTCAGGGGGCGGCGCCATCGAGATCACGATCAACGGCAAAAAGGAGATCACGAAGGTAAAGCTTGATAAGGACGCGGTCGATCCCGAGGATGTGGAGATGCTTGAGGACCTGATCCTGACGGCGGTGAATGAGGCGATCGGCAAGGTGGAGGAGGCTTCCTCCTCCGTCATGAGTAAATTCGCAGGCGGTATGGGATTCGGAGGATTTTAGGGATGGATCTCTACAGCGGGTATATCAACCGCCTGATCGCAGAGCTTTCGGTGCTTCCCGGTATCGGTAATAAAACCGCCCAGCGGCTGGCCTTTCATATCATCAATATGAAAAAGGAGAGCGTGGAAAAGCTGGCGGGAGCCATGGTAGAGGCGCGAAATAACGTAAAATACTGCAATGAATGCTTTACCCTGACGGACAGCGACCTCTGTCCGGTCTGCGCAAACCCGGCCAGGAACCATAAGCAGATCATGGTGGTTGAAAATACGCGGGATATGACTGCCTATGAAAAGACCTGCAAATATGAAGGGGTTTATCATGTACTGCACGGCGCGATCAATCCGAGCCTCGGCATCGGCCCGAACGATATCAGGCTGGCGGAGCTTTTAAAACGGCTGCAGCATGATGCGGAAGAGGTGATCATCGCGACAAATTCGAGTATTGAGGGAGAAACGACGGCGATGTATATCAGCAAGCTGATCAAGCCCTCCGGGATCCGGGTGACGCGGATCGCAAGCGGCGTACCGGTCGGCGGGGAGCTGGAATATATCGACGAGGTAACGCTGACCAGGGCACTGGATGCCAGAGTAGAGTTATAGGAGAGGAGAAGGAAATGTCAGTAGTAAAAAGTGATTTCGGAAAAACAAAGGACGGAAAGGCCGTCAGTCTTTATACGATCGATAACGGTACGGTCAAGGTATCGGTTACCGATTTCGGCGCGAACGTGGTAAGCCTGATCGTTCCGGACGATCAGGGCGTTTCGAAGGATATCGTCCACGGCTTTGATACAGTAGAAGGGTATTTTGAAAATCCCTGCTTTTTCGGTGCCTGCATCGGCCGCAGCGCAAACCGGATCGGCGGCGCGAAATTTACGATCGACGGAACGGAATACGCGTTAAAGATCAACGATAACGAAAACAATCTCCATACCGATTTCGATAACGGCTTTCATAAGAAGCTCTGGGACGGAAAAGCCTTTGACGCGGAGAACAAAGTATCGTTTTCCCTGCACTCTCCCGATATGGAAAACGGTTTCCCCGGCAATATGGATATCACGGTAAGCTATTCCCTGACCGCGGAAAACGGGCTCCGCATCGATTATGAGGCGTTAAGCGACAAAAAGACCCTGTTTAATATGACAAATCACTCCTACTTCAATCTGGCAGGCCAGGATGCTTCCCCGGATCAGGTTTATGATACGATGCTTACGATCAACGCTTCTCATTATACGCCTGTGGTGGCCGGTGCAATCCCGACCGGAGAGCTCGCCCCCGTAAAGGGTACGCCCTTTGACTTTACCAAGGCAAAGAGGATCGGGGATGAGATCGATGCCGACGAGGAGCAGTTAAAGCTTGTAGACGGTTATGATCATAATTTTGTCGTAGACGGTTATGACGGAAGCCTTCGGGAGATTGCGAAGGCCAGCTGCGGCGGCCGGACCATGACGGTATTGTCCGATCTGCCGGGCGTTCAGTTCTACGCGGGAAATAATATCGCGCCGGTCACCGGCAAGGGCGGGATAAAGTATGAAAAACGGAGCGCCTTCTGCTTAGAGACCCAGTTTTTCCCAAACAGCATTAACCAGGACGGTTTTGAAAAGCCTGTTATCGAGGCGAATAAACCCTGCCATACCACCACGATCTATCAGTTTGGATAAGTCAATATGAGCCATCAGGAAAATAAAAACGAAAAAAAGAAGAATCCGGTCATCACGGTCATCGCTGTTCTGATCCTTGTTCTGGCGGTTGCTTTTTCAGCGTTCTTTACCGTAAAGGGAACCTTTAATACGTTAGAGGCGCAGGCAAAAGAGAAGGCATCCGTCCTGTACGCGAAGGAGCTTACGGAAAAGAAAAACGCCAAGAAAGCTCCCGAAGAGGAAAAGAAGGAAGAGAAAAAAACAGAGACGGAAAAAGCAGAGGAACCGGAAAAAACGAAAAAGGAAGCAAAGCCTTCCGATTATATGCCTGCGGAGAATAAGATCGACTATTCACAGGAATGCTTTTATCCGAATAAGCGTGATACGAAGCTTCGCTGGACAGATACCGTATTTTCGGTGATCGAAAACGTAAACGCGCCGAAGGAAGCGCCTGTTAATACCTATCCGCTAAGCGGAAGGCATTTTCTGTCGGAGAAAGAGCGGCAGATCGACTTTCGGATCTATTCCTATCCCGAAACCGGTACGCCCGCGAAAATAACGGTCTGGGAGGACTGCGGCGATAATACGAGAGTGACCGATTTTTATTACGACAAAGAGAAGAAGCTGAATTATGCCGCGGATTATAACCAGATCAATGTTGTTCCCGTCGATATTACCGGAAAGAAGATATCCTCCCGGTATTATATTACGGATGATACGATGGTGCGGTATATCTATTCGGAACAGTCGCAGTCGGTTTCCTATGAGCTTTCCAAATACAAGAGCTACAGCGCGGGGACGAAGAAGCAGTATGATTATCTCGAAGAGGATATCATCAACAGAGCGTATATCACCTTATCCGCCTGCGAGAATTCGAAGGAATATATTACGCTTAAGGGTTATGTTCAGGATGAGTTCAATCAGCCTGTTTCCGGTATCACGGTAACGCTTTCCTCGGAATATGCCGGCTCGGGAAATCAGAAGACAGAGACGGACGGCGACGGGTATTATTCCTTCAGCGTGGAGGCCTCCGATAAAAGCTATACGGCATCCTTTGAAAATGAGGCATTTAAACCCCTTACGGTAAAAGAGCTGAAAGCGGAGCCCGGTGCCGGCGATTACTTTATCGATACCGTGTATATGGGCTATACCAATAATGAAGGTACGTCCTATCCCGTAAATATTCACGTACGAAATGCCGTTGACAACGGCGTTACTCTGGCGGGAGCCGAATATAAGCTGCGAAACGGCGTAAACGAGCGGGACGCGGAGATTATCGCCTCCGGTCTTCTCGACGCGACCGGCGCCGCACAGGTCTATTTAACGGCCGGGATGTATACCGCCGAAATAACGGCGGAAGGCTATGAAACAAGCTATTTTACCGTAAAGGTAAAGCAGGATCATCAGACCGAGATCGGGTACGCGGTTCCGGAGGTTCCGGAAGGGAGCTATATCGCCTATATTTACTGGGAGACACAGCCTCTTGATCTGGACGTCCGTATGATCGGCCAGTACGGGAAAAACAAGATCGGTCCTTCCGCCGACAGCATCGGCGTGATCATGACGGAAACGATCTCCTTGACGGATATCGGAGCAGAGCCCTATGAACTCTATGTTTCGGATTATGTGAGCTGCGCGTCCGGCAATACCATGTCCTATAATATGTCGGCCTCCGGGGTTTACGCGAAGGTTTATTCTTCCGAAGGACTGGTGGCTTCCTTAACGGTTCCCGCTGCGCACGCAGGCGTCATCTGGGACGTGCTGACGCTGCAGAACGGGAAGGTTTATCCGAATAACCGATATTATTATCAGGTTGACCCAGATTTGTACTGGACAACTAAAGGTTTTTAAATTATAATATCATCTGTGCGGTTCCGAAAGGACCGAAAAAACAAAACGGCGTGTGGCTCAGTTTGGTAGAGCGCTACGTTCGGGACGTAGAGGCCGCTGGTTCAAATCCAGTCACGCCGATCAAAAAAGGTCATCCGAAGGGTGGCCTTTTTTGATCGGCAAAACCGGAATTGTGCCAGCGGTCTCATTGCGTCCCGAACAGTTACAAAAATTCTTTCTTTCGAATTCTTTCGATACAGGGATTTGGTCTCAATTCTCCATTTCGTCAAGGAATGTATTCTCGTAATCCTGAAGCTGATGATAAATAGCTTCAACATATGCAGTAGTATCGTCAACTCTGTAAAGCATGAGGTATCTGTGACGAAGAAAATTGATCTTATGATACCCCAGATCCTGAAGTTTTTTATTATCACATAGTCTCAGACTGCCAGCAACTCTTGTCAATTCTTCCCGTGTGTCCATGGCATCATCCCATACAGCCTTTGCAGCCTGTTCATTCAGCAGAGTATGCTGTATGTAATCAATATAGGCATCGAGCTGGGAAAGTGCTTTGGGAGAAATGATCACATCATACAAAACCATGTCGTTCACCTATATCTAATAAAGCCTGCTTCATATCAACACCCTGTCCCGCAGAAATCTGTTTTCTTGACTCTTCCAGATCGGATAAAATAGCTTCTTCAGTCTTAGGCGTAAAAGGATTGGCCGGTTTCGGTGAGGTAAAGAGTGACTGTGTATATTTTAATACCATAGTACGCGCTTCTTCAGGCATTGTTTCCAGCATAGATACAGTTGCTTCTATTGTGCTCATGGAAATCCCTCCTCTTGCGTTATTACTGCTTTATTATACCTTATTTTTTGCATTATTCCATACTGATTTGACCACCCTGGAATCAAAGAAACACCAGCTATAGAAAACAACCGGCGGCTCCTTGATTTACTTGCATTTTCCCGCTTTGTACGATAAAAAAAATAGAATGTTTTTTCAGGGAAATGATCTGGCCGTAAGGCATCTTTCTTTGCTCCATGAACAAAAGGAGGACTCCCATGAACGCAAAATTTCTGTCATATACGATAAAGCGGCTGCTTATGTCTCTTTTGACGATATTTCTGGTGATCGCGATCACCTTCTTTGTCATGCATGCCATTCCGGCCAGTCCCTTCAGCTCGGAAAAAGCCAAGAGTGATGCCGTGATCGCGGCATTGGAGGCAAAATACGGCTTTGACAAACCGGTACCGGTCCAGTTTTTGAATTATCTGAAGAATATCCTGCACGGGGATTTCGGCCTCTCCACCGGCTGGGTAGGCAATACGGTCTCAGAGCTTATTCTGGACGGCTTTAAATATTCCGCGCAGATCGGATTTACCGCGGGCATCCTGGCACTGATCTTCGGGGTGATCCTCGGCTCAATAGCCGCTCTCAGACGGGGCAAAGTGTTAGACAAGGTCATCCAGGTGGTCACGACGGCACTGGTCTCCATGCCCTCCTTCGTTTTGGCAACGATCCTGTTATTAGTATTCTCTCTGCAGCTTGGGTGGCTCCCGTCCATGGGAAATCAGCCGGGCGGTCTGATTTTACCCATCATATCCTTGAGCCTCTATCCCATGGCTTATACCACACGCTTGCAACGCTCCTCCATGTTAGATGTGCTGGGGCAGGATTATATTCGTACGGCCCGCGCCAAGGGCGTGAAGAACAGTATGGTCATCTTCAAGCATGCGCTGAAAAACACGCTGACGCCGGTCATCACCTACGCCGGCCCCATGATGGCCTATATCCTGACGGGTTCCATGGTGGTGGAGAATATCTTCTCCGTACCGGGACTGGGGCGCCTGTTCACGAACAGTATGCTGCGGACGGATTACATGATGATCATGGGAGTTACCATCTTCCTCGCGACGATGATCATTCTGATGAATTTCATCGGGGACATTCTGTACAAGGTAGTCGATCCCCGCATCGATTTAAGCTGAAGCAAAAGGGAGAAACGCATATATGACAGAAAAAACAAAAAGCTTCAAAAATCCTATCAGCCTGCAGATCGACCCGCAGCTGTTTGAAAAGGCCAGTGAAGAGGAAAAGGCCCAGCAGGTCACGATGCGGGAATCCGTCTCCTTTGTAAAGGACGCCATGCGCCGTCTGCGCAAAAACAATATCGCCATGATCTCCGTTTTCGTTATCATCGCCATCGCGCTGATCGCGTTTATTGTACCGAATTTCTATCCCTACAGCTATACCGAGCAGGACGTGTCGGCGGTAAATCCTGCTCCCTTTGAGTACAGCGCCAAGGAGCAGGCAAAGATCGACAGGGGAGAGAAGGTCTTCCCGCATATCATGGGTACCGACGCCCTCGGCCGTGATTACGCCATCCGCGTGATCTACGGCACGCGTATTTCCCTGTTAGTCGGTATCTTCTCCGCATTGATCGTTATCTTTATCGGTATCATCTACGGCTCCATCTCCGGCTATTTCGGAGGGGTTGTGGATCTCGTGATGATGCGTATCGTGGATATCATCTATTCACTGCCGGACGTTCTGATCGTGATCCTGCTTTCGGTGGCGATCAAGGACTGGGTCTCCACCTCCGACAGCGAGCTGGTCTCCCGTCTCGGCGCGGGCATGGTCTCCATCTTCATTGTCTTCGGCCTGCTGTACTGGGTTTCCATGGCCAGACAGGTACGCGGCCAGATCCTCTCCATCAAGGAGCAGGAATATGTACTGGCGGCCAAGGCCATCGGTGCCGCTCCCGCCCGTATCATCCGCAAGCATATGATCCCGAACTGCGTTTCCGTCATTATCATCATTGCCGCCATGCAGATCCCTTCGGCCATCTTTACAGAGAGCTTTTTAAGCTTCTTAGGCCTCGGGGTTTCCGTGCCGATGCCCTCTCTCGGGTCACTGGCCTCGGATGCCCGTACGGGTCTTCGTTCATACCCCTATCAGCTACTGTTTCCGGCACTGGCGATCTTTCTGATCGTGCTGGCCTTCAATCTCTTGGGCAGCGGTCTTCGTGACGCCTTTGACCCCAAGCTTCGTTCTTAAGGAGGGTGTATTTATGAGCATGCTTGAAGTAAGTGATCTTCATACCTCTTTTTTCACCCCCTCCGGCGAGGTACGGGCAGTCAACGGCCTGTCCTTCCATCTGGAGCGGGGCAGTGTGCTGGGTATCGTGGGAGAGAGCGGATCCGGCAAATCCGTTTCGGCCTATTCCATTTTGCAGATCCTCACGAATCCGGGCAGGATCGTTTCCGGCTCCATCAAGCTTCACGGCGAGGAGTTAGTAGGTAAAAGCGACGCCGAGATGCGGGAGATCCGCGGTAAAAAGATCAGTATCATTTTCCAGGACCCCATGACCTCTTTAAATCCGACCTTTACCATCGGCAATCAGCTGCGGGAAGCTATTTTTCTGCATACGGACCGTAATAAAAAACAGGCGGAGGAGCGCGCGAAGGAGATGCTTAAGCTAGTCGGTATCTCCGAGCCTGACAAGCGTATGCGCCAGTATCCCTATGAGCTTTCCGGCGGTATGCGGCAGCGTGTCATGATCGCCATGGCCTTAGCCTGTGAACCGGACGTACTGATCGCGGACGAACCCACGACCGCTCTTGACGTGACCATTCAGGCCCAGATCTTAGAGCTCATGCTTAAACTCCAGAAGGAGCTTGGTATGGCCATTATCATGATCACCCACGACATGGGCGTCATCGCCTCCACCTGCCGGGAGATCATCGTCATGTATGCCGGCGGTGTATGTGAACGGGGAACGACGGACGCGGTATTCTACCATCCGATGCATGAATATACAAAGGGTCTGATGCGCTCGATCCCGGACCTGAACGATGATAATAAAACGAGGCTCATTCCGATCGTCGGGACGCCGATCGATCTGCTCCATATGCCGCCCGGCTGTCCCTTCGCCCCGCGCTGTGACAACGCGATGAAGATCTGCCTGCAGGAAAAGCCGAAGGAATACTGGGTCGGGCATGATCATCTGGCTGCCTGTTTTATGAATGTGAAAAACGGACTCTGTTATGAAGAGCGTCCTGAAAAAGAAGAAGAGGAGGAGGAAGCATGAGCGAACAGGAAATCTTTATGCCCGATCCCGCATATCTTCTTCAGGTACGCCATCTTAAGCAGTATTTTCCCGTTTCGTCGGGTTTTATGAAAAATACGAAGTTAAAGGCCGTGGATGATGTATCCTTTGATATCAGGCAGGGAGAGACCCTCGGTCTCGTCGGCGAGAGCGGCTGCGGCAAGACCACCGTCGGCCGTACATTGCTGTATCTTTACAAGCCGACAGCCGGCGAAGTCTGGTTCAAAGGGCGGCAGATCGGCAATAAGGCAAGTCTGCAGGAGTACAGGCGCCGCGCCCAGATGGTATTCCAGGATCCCTATTCGTCTTTAAACCCGCGTATGACGGTGGCCGACATCGTAGCAGAGCCGCTTGACGTGCATCATCTCTGTGCCGGAAAGACAGAACGGGAGAACCGTATCCGGGAGCTGATGAGTCTGGTGGGCTTAAACGCGGAGCATGCGACGCGTTATGCGCATGAATTTTCCGGCGGACAGAGACAGCGTATCGGTATCGCGAGAGCCCTTGCCTCGGATCCCGAGTTCATTGTCTGCGACGAGCCGGTTTCCGCGCTGGACGTTTCCATCCAGGCGCAGGTCATCAATATGCTTGAGGATCTGCAGGCGCAGCTTAAGCTGACGTATCTGTTCATTGCCCATGATATCAGCGTCGTCAAGCATATCTCCAACCGTATCGCGGTTATGTATCTGGGTCATATGATGGAGCTTGCCGGCGCGAATGAGCTGACAAGACATCCTGAGCATCCCTATACCGTATCGTTAATGAGCTCGGTGCCGATCCCCGATCCGAAGGAGAGCCGCAAGCAGAAGCGCATTGTGCTTGAGGGGGACGTACCCAGTCCGTTAAATATGCCCTCCGGATGCCCCTTCCGTACCCGCTGCAGCCGCGCTTCGGCGCAGTGTGCCGAGGTCTGTCCGGATATGCGGGAAATATCTTCCGGACATTTTGTGGCCTGCCACAATATCTGATGTTTACTGCCCTGCAGGGCATGAACATATAATTGTTATTTCAAAAAAAGGAGGAAAACAAATGAAAAAGATTCTAGCACTTACGCTGGCGCTGTCCATGGTCTTTGGTCTGACAGCCTGCGGTGGTTCGTCGGAGGCTTCGGACGCTGCTGCCTCGGATGTGACTTCTGCTGCCGGCGGCGGGTCAAATGTGATCAACATGTTTCTAGGCGGCGGTACCCCTCTGTCCATGGATCCCGCGCTCAACAGCGCTTCCGTAGGCTCCAATACGATCCGTTCGGCGTTTGCCGGTCTGATGGGCTTCCAGCTTGACGATAACGGTGAATCCGTTATGAAGCCCGAACTTGCCGAATCCTATGAGATTTCCGATGACGGACTGACCTACAGCTTTGTGCTCCGTGAGAACCTGAAGTGGTCCGACGGCACAGACTGCACCGCTTCCCAGATCAAAGCTTCCTGGGAGCGTGCCGCTTCCGAAGAGCTGGGAGCTGACTATGGCTTCCTGTATGACGTGATCGACCGCAATGCCGACGGCTCTCTTGCCATCGACGTGGATGACGCGGCCCGCAGCTTTGTCGTACATCTTCCCCAGCCCTGCGCATACTTCCTTGATCTGTGCGCCTTCGTTCCCTTCTATCCGGTTCGCGTTGATCTTGCCGACAATGAAGGTATTTGGGCTACGGATCCCGAAACCTATGTCGGTCTCGGTGCCTTTAAGATGACCAAATATGCTGTGGACGACGTGATCTCCTTCGAGAAGAACCCGTATTACTGGAATGCCGACGCGGTCAAGGTAGACGGTCTCAACTTCTATCTCTCCGAGGACAATACGGCTATTCTGACGGCCTATGAGAATAATACCGTTGATTATATCCAGTCCATCTCCTCTACCGAGTTTGACAGGCTGAATGCCGATTATCCGGGCGAGCTTGCCTTCTGGCCTACGCAGGGTACCTACTATATCCTGTTCAATGTCTACAAGGATCTGAGCCCGTCCGCCAAGCAGCTTACGGTACAGGAGCAGAGCAAGGCCCGCTTCGCACTCGGTCAGCTGATCAACCGCTATGAGGTTGTCAACTATGTTACCAAGGGCGGTGAGGTTGCCGCTACCGGCTTCTTCCCGGCAAGCCTTTCTGACGGCCTGAACAGTAACGTGCGGGAAGCTTCCAACTACGATACCTGGTATACCGGCACCAATGAGCCCTCCGATGTTAATCCTGACTTCACCGTTGATCAGGTTGAGGCTCTTCAGACGCTGATCGACCTCGGTTATCCCTGCAAGGGCAGCATCGAGGAAGGCGATATCACCTTCACAGACTTCCCGTCCATCGAGTTCTCCTTTAACAACAGCGGCAACAACGCGCTGATCATCCAGTACGTACAGGAGACCTGGAACCGCTTCGGTATCACCGGCGTTGTCAATCAGGAAGCCTGGGCTACGCTGCAGACCAAGCTGAAGGCCGGCGACGCGGAAGCAGCCCGTATGGGTTGGATCGCTGATTTCAACGACGTTGTTAACTTCCTTGAGATCTTCATCTCCGATTCCGGCAATAACTATCCGCGCCTCGGACGTCCGATCGGCGATTATACCCGCAACAGCGAGGTTACCGCTGACGCAGGCGTCGGTGCCTACTGGGGTCCTGACGGCAAGCAGACATGGGCAGACGCTTATGACGCTCTCGTTGATGAGGTGAAGGCAGCTACCGATCCCGAGAAGCGTGCCGAGCTCGCGGCAGAGGCTGAGAGAGTGCTGATGGATACCGGTTCTGTGGCGCCTCTTTACTACTACACCACAGCCCAGATGCTCAAGCCGAACGTAAAAGACGTGATCCGTCTTGCTACCGACGACGTGATCTGGACCTACGCATCCAAGAATTAATATTAAGTCAGGCAAATGAAAAAAGTGCCGGGATCGAGGTCAAAACCTTCGTCCCGGCGCTTTCTTTATGCTTAAAATTCTGTTTTTTACACGAGAAACGGGTCGGCGCAACACCCAAATCCTATCCTCAAGAGTGGATATAGGTGACAGGCTCCGAATCTGTGCCATCCCCCCCATTTTGTGGCTCCGGCTGGGAATCAAATTCGCCTTTTCCGTGCCCTGTCGGGGTGCGTATGTACGTCCCGCCTGCAACCTTGTCAAGCTCGTCCTCCGTCAGACGCATCCCTGCCTTTTCTATAAGGCCTTTCGCTTCGTCCTTGTTTTTTGCTTTCGATACCCTGTCTTTAAGGTTTCCCAGTAATTCCATATCTCTGCCTCCTTTTTTAACTATATCCGGAAAGTATCCCCGCCGCCATGCCCGTCCCTTCATATACTATATACGAAGAAACGGGGAATATGGCAACGGTTTTATTAAAAATCAGTAAAGACCGATGCTGATTATTTTCTATCCGATCGTGCGGTCTATAAATAAAGCAGAGACAGAAGCGGTACGGTAAGGACGGACAGTATCGTTGACATCGCGATCATCTTATTGCAGTAATTCCCTTTGCGGGCGTATTGTTCCGCGAGCATACCGGACAGGGCGGCAATGGGCATGCTGGTCACGATACAGCATATCTTTACGATCGTCTGGTCAAAGGGCAGAAGCCGGAAGATCAGGATCCCTGCGCCGGGGATCAGAATATTGCGAAGAAGAATATAGATATAGATATTTTTGTCACGAAAGACCTCCTTCAGGTCAAGCTGGGCCAAAGATCCTCCGATTAACAGCATTGAAAGCGGGATACAGGCGTTTCCCATATAGGAGAAAAAATCGCCGACGGTCTCATGGACGGGGATATCCGCGAGATAGATCATGATGGCGATCGCGCTGATCACCGTACCGGTATTGATGATCTTCCGGAAGGAAAAACCGCCGCCTGCACTGCCCTTTGGGATCGCGATATAGATCCCGAGGGAATAGGCTACGATATTAAAGAGCAGCAGATAAAAGACCAGATTGATCACATATTCATCGCCAAACAGGGCTTTGATAACGGGAATGCCGAAAAACCCCACGTTGGAAAGAAACATCATCAGCTGCTCTAACCTCAGTTCATCCTGGCCCTTCCGGCCTCGTTTCTTCATGAGATAATAGTAAAGAAAGCCAGCCAGGATAAAAAACACGTAGAAAGCGGACGCCAGAATAAAATTCTGGACGGTCAGGGTCCTGCTTTCCGGGGATTTATCTCCCATAACGGCGGATATGATCAGACAGGGATTCAGTACATTGACCACGATCTTACTGATCTGATGCTGGCCCTCCGCGTTGAAAAGCTTTACCTTAAAGGCCGAAAAGCCCGTCGCCATCATGGCAAAGAGCATCAGCATCTGTTCAAACAAAAATAAGGTATTCATATCGATAATACTCCTGACTGCGCCGATCCGGTCTGCTTGCCGGACCGGATCATTTCCTCTGAAAATATACAGTGACAGACTTGATTATATCATATCCCTTTGTTATGTGTTATACTTCTGTTGAATGATTTAAGCGCACGATCTGATTTGCAGATCGGCGTAAAGAGGAAAAGATCCGGTCAGGAAGCTGACCGGATCGGCATGAACAAGTTCATGCCTAAGCGCACGATCCGCAAGCGGATCGGCGCAGGGAGGAAATGATCCGGTCAGTTTGCTGACAGGATCGGCATGAACAGGTTCATGCCTAAGCGCACGATCTGCTTTGCAGATCGGCGCAGGGAGGAAAAGGAAAATGCCGGAAGAAGATGTAAAATCTCTGAGTACGCCCCGCGCGTCGCGATTTGATGATTCCTATGAACAATCGCTGACAGAGACCCTTGATGCCGCGCGTCAGGCGGGAGGGCCCGATTTTTCGTTATCAGATTTTGGCGATCAGGACCTGCGGTCCTTTGTAGGGGACGGTGAGGACTTTTTCGAGGACGAGGCGATCGGACGGGACAAGGCCGGAAACGTGATCGAAACCCGTGCGAACGTCATTATCAATGTCAGAAGAAATATCCTGCAGAGAATGCGGGAGGAAAACGCAGCCTCCGACCGCGAAGCCAGGGAGATGAAACAGGCGCATGATACCCTGACGAATCATGAGCTTATGACGGTTATTGATAAGCTGAAGGCGGGCTATCTGAAAAAGAGAAAAGACGAACTCGAGATCAGGCGGATCAAAGGGCTCAACGGTACTGCCAGGGAAAGGCAGGATATGAAAAATGAGCTGATCGCTCTCGCCAACAGTTTGCGGGCACAGCTGCGAAGCGCAAACGATATCGCGAGACTGGCCGAATTCGGCGCTGAGGAAGCGAATGCCTTCGTGCCGGTACCCCCGCCAGCGCCTGCCGCGCCTGCCGTACCCGCTTCGCCGGCACCGTCATTACAGGCACAGATTGATGCCGTACAGCTTCATACGTCTATGCTGTCCGCGCCGGCCGCACCGATAGCCCCGCCTGCCCCGCCTGCGCCAGCTGCGCCTCCCAGGTCCGTTTCGTCGGTACTGTCATTACAGGAACAGATCGATGTTGAACTGTTTCGCAGGTCCATCCCGCCTGCGCCCCCTGCCTCGGCCGCCCCGGCTGCGCCAGCTGCGCCGCCAGCGCCGGTTGCACCCGTTTCGGCTGCGCCGTCATTACAGGATCAGATCAATGCCGTACAGCTTCGCGGATCCGCGCCGCCTGCGCCACCCGCGCCGCTTGCACCGCCTACAGCGGCAGAGGTACCTGCGGCCGTTCGGGATCAGATGAGGACCGAGATCCTTAAGATCAATAATGTATATCGTGAAATAGATAATCCGCAGCCCGGCAATACCGGAATTCCGAAGGCAAAGGGCTTTCTCAGCCTTTTCAGAAAAGGACCCGACTGGCACGAATATGTTCAAACGATCGAGCAGAGGATCGATACGCAGGATAAGGAAAACGCGGAAGCGGTCATGGATGTCAGAAGAGACGCTGCGGAATGGCTGGAGAAACGCAGACAATATGCGGCCAATTCGGTAAAGAAGCATTATGCGACGTATGATAATCTGGCAAAAAGCTATTATGAGCTGACCCATGAATTTTCCATGACGGAAGCTATCAGAAGGGTGCAGGAAAACAGGGAGGGGCTTAGTCCCATAAGGCAGGCAGCTGCCATGCTGAGAGCCAGGCAGCTGCCAAATGAAAGGACGATCCCGGCGGACGCTGCCAAGAATATTATCGAATATACAGGTATTTATAACCGGCCGGCCATTGATACCCTTTTGGAAAAGATAAAGCTTAACCCGCATCTTTCCGTTTCCCCGGCAACGATTCCGGTCATGGATCACAAGAGAGACCGCAGTGAAGACAGTCCGCAGGGGGCGATCCCCCTTACCAAAGCACATCGGAAGATCGTAATGGAGTCCCTGCCGGATACGACAAACGGGGGACTCAGGACAAGATATAAATTCGGTGCTGATTTCAGGGGCCGGGCAGCCAGACGTCAGTACATGCCCGGAAATCCGGATAAACTGAGGGTTGTCAGACCTCCCCGGGGTTCCGCCTTTTTCCGTGAGGTATACGCGGAGCAGGCGAATCTGCAGTCTGACGAAAGGGATATTTCAGGCCGTTTCCTTCATTCGGAGAGAAGCGCAGAGATCCTTTCCGCCAGACGGAAGGCCCGGGCAGGCGTTGCCGAGCGGGATGTGCACGGCTTCTACTTAAACGGAGAGTTCTTTACGGATGAAACAGGACTGGCGCCCGGTACCAGGTTATCTACGAAGGAAGATATGGCCTACTATGGCCGCTGGGACTGGGATAAACGCGGCAGAGCTGAGGAGTTCAGATCCCGTTTAAGCCACAGGGACTGGGAAGATGAGGAAAAAGCGGAAAAGCTCAGGACCGCGATCCGCATGTCCCCCTTCTTTCAACATGTCAATTCCCGTTCGATCCAATATTATGCCGGTTATAACATAGATGAGGATTTTGCGCGGGCGATCGAAAAAAAGCTGACGGATGACTGGACTGCTTACAGCACGCAGCATCCGGGACAGACCAGGGCGAGCGTGATCACACAGCTTGCACAGGCGGCAGCTCCTGCCCCTGCGGCGGCTCCTGCCCCTGCGGCAGTCCCCGGTCCCGGAGTACCCCAGCCGCCTCCTGCGCCTGCGTTACCCCCCCGCCCTGTAGCACGTCCGGCTGTACCTGCGCCAGTCCCGGCACCGGCTCCCGGCCCTGCGGCGGTTCCCGCTGCCAATCTGGACCAGCAGATCAAAGCGGTCATCGATTCCGTAGGTACCGAACTTCGCGGAGACCTGTTAGCGGGATATATTGCCGAAAAACTGGGAAATCCCGGGAATCAGCCCTTTGACCCGGCTAATCCCGCGGCGGATCCGGTATATAGCTATGTGCTGCGAAATGAAAAAACAGCCCTTTTTAACACGGCAAAATCTTTGCTTGCCCGGTCAAACAGGCCTGATCTCTGGAAGATCGCCCGGAGTATCCTGAAGCAGAATCCCAGCCTGATAGATATACGTACGCGGATCATTCTGGACAAGCTTCCGCCGGAGGGCGAACTGATGCGGGTTAAGCTTTTGGAGGAGCTTGCCAAGCATCAGGGACTGTTTTCGGAATTTAACGTAGAGGATCCCGAATTCTCAATTTTGTCAACCCTGGCAATTCCCCAGTATACCGTCTGGAAGGAAGGACTCATGAGCCGGCGCGGCTATGGCGCCTGGTTTAAGAGGAATATAGTAAACGGCATGATCATCAAAAAACTGGCGGGTTATGCCGGCGCCCTGGGCGAAACGATCGATCATGGGATGGAAAGCAGCGGGGATGCATACAGAACTCCTCATGAGGAAGATTTTGAGAGGGCAGAACTCTGGACGAGATTTGGTGAAGCGCTCGGTGAAAGCAATCAGGCGCTCAATACACTTGCCGGTATCCTCGGGATCACGATGGGAGCTATATCCGGCGCGGTAGTTTCGGAAGGTGCCGTTACAGGATCGGATGCAGCCAGACAATTCGGACAGGATGTGCTCGCTCTTGGCGCTATCGTGAACAATCTGGTGAGGATCGGGGTTGCCATAAAGGATATAGTCGCTTCAGCCAGGAATACCGGACAGGGAACGGAGCCCGTCAGTCTTGACGTTGGCACAAGCGGATGGATCCCGGCTACCCTTGAGGCTCTTGATGCCGTGACTGATCTGTTTTATGCCTTGCGGGACATCGTGGGAGGGCACATGACCGTTAAAGAAGGTTCTACTTTCATGGGTCATGTTGGTAAAGACACGGACGATTGGCTAAAACCCCATGGGTATGTCGAGAGTATCTGCATGATCATCAAAAACCTGATCGGCTTCATCAGGGATTGTGTCGATGTTCATAACAGCCGTATGCAGGTAAACCGGACCGAGGAGGCAGATCTGGATCTGGAAAGGGCCATTCGGCTTTATCAGCAATATCTGGTAAATCCGCCTGCGCCTCCCGCACCTGCTGCTCCGGCTGCACCTGTCGCGCCTGCTCCTGTGGCAGCTCCGAATGGCTCTGTCCCGGCCGGCGCAGCACCAGTATCGAAGAATCCTTCCGGGATCGCGCCGGACTATGAGATCGGCAGGGAGGCTCTTGCCCATAATCAGGTTCAGTATCTGATGTATCTGATGCGGGCCAATGCCGTGAGCAGACGTACGTCAGGCGGTTTCGGGATCGCCATAAAGGCTTTGAATATGGGAAAGGGAATTGCTGACTTTTTTGAAGAACCGATTTCCAAAGCCGTTCTGACCATTGTTCCCAAGGCGCTCGAATTTGTCGAGTGGATCGCCAGGGTCGGCACAGACCGATACCGGCTCTGGGAAAATATCGAGTCAATGTTAGGCGACAGGAGCTTTCTCTCGACCCCGTATTTTAATGAGGTATTAAGACGGGAGACCGGCATCGTGAACAAGCACTATCTTGTTGATCTGGCGCGGATCTTTATGGCGATCGATACGCATATCATGATCAGAAAACCGGATGCGCAGAAGAACGACGGAGAGCGCAGGCTGGCAAAGATCATGCTGGGAACGCTCTATGGCAATATTGACGACCGGAATATGAGAAAGGTCAAGCTTTCTGACCTTATGGCCAAGGCAGGCCTTGATAAGAGTACGGACTGGCGCTCGCTCCTTCGTTTTTCGTTAACGGATAAAAAGGACAGGGGCCGCGCCTACGCGGGTTAAAAAGGAGATACCGGTATGGATATGAAAAAGGAATTACTGGAAGCGCTTCAGATGAAGCTTAAGGCAGACCGCAGTGTGGAAGACATATCATTGTTCACCGCGGAAGAGCTCGGAGCGCCCATGGACATGCTGCGTGCAAAGATCGGGGAATTCGGCCCGGATCTTATAAATGTTCTGGGTGAGTTCTTTTTTATGCCCTTTGGGGACGAGGGAATACTGTATTTTACGACAGTGATCACGCTCTCCACCTCACTGCCGAAGGAGGCTGTTCCGGATATGGCTGCCGCGGCCGCAAGACTTGATTATTATCTTCCCTTCGGCTGCTATGCCCTGGGGGATAATGACCGGAACCTGATCTATCGCTATACGGCGCTGTTTAATGAGAATGAGGAAAAGGAAAAGCTTGACGCCTCGATATCCACTGCTGCTTTTGGCGCCCTTTCCGTAGCGGAAAAATTTATGGGATATCTGCTTTTAGTCTTAAAAAACGAGATTTCCGTGGAAGAGATGGTGGGAATGTTACTGGGAACAAATAACAGTAATGGATCGGCGCAGTGAAGAAAAAGGGGATAACATATGCAGGTGACCAGGATCACAAATAAAAATGAAAAACCGTTTCTTCCTTTATTTCCGGGAAGCGCTCTGAAAGCATCCGAAGATCTGATCCGCCTGGGGATCCTTGATGATGAAGGGGCGGTCGCCGGAGGACTTTCGGCCCGGATCTATGACCGTTTTATCGATATCCTGTCGTTATATATCGTTCCTTCCTTCCGCAGACAGGGGTATGGGAAGAAGCTTTTAGATACGCTTGCGGATACCGCAAAAGCACACGGATATGAGGCGCTTACGGCAGAATTTACGGAGAATACAGCAGCTCTTGATTTTTCGGGAGCCATGGGCTTTGAGAATTTTGAGAGCAAAGCCTTCTACTTCTTTACGCTGAAGGAGTTTCTGCGTTCTCCTCTGTATAAAAAACTCGTGAAGGGAAAAAAGGACAAAGAGATCACTTATGTTTCCGCCCTGTCTCTTTCGGAAAGAAAAATCCTCGAACGGCATATCGGAACAAAGCATTATGATCCGGAATGGAGTACCGTCTGTTTCGAAGACGGAGAATACAGGAGCGCCCTGCTTACGGAGCATGAACTCTATACCATCAACGGGGAGAAGCATAACAGTGTGGCCATTTTGCTGTTAGATGCCAAAGAAAACAGGCCGGCGGATATCCTGCACCATATACAGACGCTTGCGCGTAAGGCGATCAATGAGTTCGGCGAAGAAGCAGATGTGACGTTCCGAACCACCTTCGCCAATGAAACGATCATGCGGAATATGTTTGAACTGTTAGGCAGAAAGACCCATCTGCACCGGGAAGGCTGCTTTATACATGCTGTGAAGTTATTATGATGATGTTGGGGGGCGAAAGGTGCTTTAGCACCTTTTCGGATACATGATATAGCGCTTGAGCTTGCTCATAAGCACTATATCATGTATCCGAAAATGACACGAAGTGTTTTGACCCCAACGTTATCATAAAAGACGAGAAGACACGGCAGAAAGGAAAGAGAGATGTGCGAAACAAAAAGCGCGAAACAGCAGGAAGAGCGGTCAGAGTTCAATCTTGAAAGCTATATTCTGGAGGATTATACAGCAGACGAAGCCAGAAAAGCAAAGCAGGACGTACATACCGATAAATCTTCGTCGCTTACCGGTCATGTCCCGGTAAAAGAGGCTAAACAGGAGCTGAAGCCGGAAGATCTTGCCGATGCCTACGAGTCCGTGGGAATAAAGCTTGCTTCCAATGCGGGAAAGCGGGAGAAAGCTTTAAATGCCGCTAAAAAAAGAAGAGATGAACAGGCGGATCTTGCCAAAGAAAAGAAAAAATTTGAGGATGGAGAAGAGGACCGAGAAAAAAAGAGAGCCCATTGGACCAGGAATATCTGGATCGGGAATTTTAATCAAATGCTGGAAAATCTGCGCGGTTATTTAGAGGAAAGCAAAAAATCCCCGTATACCGTCTTTATTAAAAATTATGCCGCTATCAAACGGGAATTAAGCCTTATTCCCGAATACGAACATGTAGCGAGACGTCTCACAGAGATTTCGGAAATCCCGGGCGAGCAGGAAGAGAAGAAAGAAGAGAAGAAAGAAGAGAAGAAAGAAAAGATCCGGGATACCCAGGCAATGCTGCGCTCCTTGCAGGATATCGGAACATATTTCGGATATGTTGAAGCGATTATACAGAATAAGTACTTTGCCTATATTCCGATGGAGGAAATGGAGAAGCTTTCCGCGGAGGAATTAAGAAAGCGTCTGGCCGAAGAATTTGATCTTCCCAAAAAACCGGAGAAAGAGGAGGGTTCTGAAAAAAAGAAATATCGAAATGAGGAACTGATCGCGTTTTATCAGAACCTGATCCTGCTTAAAGAGACGGACTTTGCGAAAGGAATAACATTTCATGAGAGATTTGAAGCGCATCGCAAAGCGATAATAACGGAACAGAAAGCGCAGCCTGAAGAGAAAAAGGAGGCGCCTGAGCAGGAAGAGGGATCGCCGGAACAGAAAAAGGCCAGACAGGAGTATTATCTGAAAGAGCTTAAGAGGATCGCGGCCAGTTTTGAAAACCTGCAGGTTTTTTTGGGAGATTCTTACCGTCTGATCGGGGAAGAGGATTGCCTGGAGCATTTTATAAGAGCATTCCGGGTAAAAGAATGCCTGCGGGGATTTACAGATGCCGGCGGAACCGATGCGATGCTGCCTGGCAATGTAAGGGAGGTTAAGGATTTATTCTCCGGTTTATTACAAATAAAAATCCCGGGTGAAAAAGAAGATCATGAAGATAAAGGATCTTCCACGACTGGCGAAAGAGCCCGCCAAAAAAAGGGGCTTTCGAAAGAGCAGCAGGAAGCGGTTCAGGCAGCAGGAGCATATCTGATGGAGCGCTGTCTGGAGGAATCTAAAGGG
Source organism: Lachnospiraceae bacterium (assembly GCA_024698885.1). Taxonomy (GTDB): domain Bacteria; phylum Bacillota; class Clostridia; order Lachnospirales; family Lachnospiraceae; genus UBA2868. The sequence goes on from JAILQQ010000131.1 coordinate 31,210, forward strand.
GCATATGTTACCGAACTGAAGCTTTATCCGGTGGGGGCGTCCTTCGCTTACGGCGTACCAGGCGGCAGTTTTTCAGCCAATCAGCCGGTTAGCAGATTTCCGCTCAGGTCAGAGTGGAAAAGCCATGTGCCCTTTGTTTTTGAAATGTTAAACAGAAATCCCGAGCAGCTTTTGATCGCTTATTATCTGCTGGAGCATGACAGACAGGATGATGCGACCGGAATAGATTTTCAGGCAGTACGGGAAAATTACCGGCCGGATCTTGAGAAGCTTAAGGCAAATATGGATTGGGGCAAGCTGTCCCGGGCTCTGCGTTCTTCTGTCATTTTTTCCGGGTGGTTTTCGGAATACGATGCGGCCACAAGAAGTCTTGCAGAGCTTGATACGGAAATGGAACGCCTGAAACCGGACAGTCAGGCAGCTTCGGACGATAAGAACGCGGAAAAAAGCGAGCGCGCAGAAACTATCGTGACAGCGGCGGCCGAAGAGGTACCGGAGAAAGCAGCGGCTGCAAGGAGCGCAGAGAAAGCGGAAGAGGAAAAGGTTCAGGAAGCGGTTGAAGAGGAAGAAGAGGAAGAAATTGTAGATGAAGAGAAGGTAGAGGAGGAAATCGCAGAAGAAGAGGAGAAAAAGGAAGAAATCGCAGAAGAAGAGGAGAAAAAGGAAGAAATCGCAGAAGAAGCGGCGGTTCCGGCGGTCATGGAAGAAGCCGAAAAGAGGAAGGCTGCAGAGACAGGAACCCCGGCACCAGTGATAGCGCATATAAAACGCAGTTCCTTTCAGGGACAGGTTGTCAGGACGATAGAGGGTATGGAAAATGCATACGAGCAGCAGAAACACAATAACTGCTTCTGCTGCGCCGGTACAGCTATGCTTAACCAGTTCATCGCAAAAAGGAAGAAGCAGAATGGAGAAGGAGACGGCACCATTGTCCGTCTCGTTAACCAGGATCATATGAGAGCCTGCCGGCCGGCTGTCAGGAAGTTTCAGGCGATTTCGGCCCTTGTTTCGCAGGGAGAGTATGATGAAGCCCTTCGGGATCTGGACCGGTATGCCGGTGAGGACCGGACGGAGGTCGGCAGTATCTTCGAACAGGGCGATTTTATCCTCGATCAGCTGGAAAGGCAGGGGATCCGTGACGTTACGCTTCATAACGCATCCCTTTCGATCCCGCCTGACGGAGAGCTGTTTGATAAAATGAAGCAGAAGTTTATCGAAAAGGTAAAGACTATTCTTAGAACAGACTGTGTTATCGGCTGTTTAAGGAGCGGCCACTATACGACTATTGCCGGCATAGACGAAGCGAAAAATACACTTTTGGTTTATAATTCGACAAGCGAAAAAAACCCCGAAGAAAGAAACCTGGATGATTTTCTGCAGGGTATTACAGGCGGAACGCTGGAGCTTGAATGGCTTGCAGAAGATAAGCCCGAAGCGCTGCAGGCGGATTTCCCACAGCTTACGATAGAAGAGGGAAAATACAGCATTGATGAAAAAGGTATGGATCCCTTTGCGATGAACCGCAGCCATCATTTCCTGATCATGCAGCCAAAGGGACTGACCGCTACCAGGATCGAGAGGGTTCAGGCCGCGCAGGAGGACAAAAAGGGAGAAAAGGCTGAGACAGTGATCTTTGAGTCGGTATATATCCGTCAGGCGGATCCCTCTCCTGAAACAGTACGACTAGATGAAGCCATGGAAGGAGTAAAGCAAAGAAATCCGAAGTGGTATATGGCAGGGCTCTTGGCGAGCTCTATCTGTGAGAGAATGAGGCTGGTCGGCCTTTTATTCAGGAATGCCGGTATCCATCCCGAAATGTCGCCGGCGCTCATAAGGGATCCGGGGCTCAGGAAGAGGATCATTGAGGAAAGCCGGGAGCTGAGAGTACAGGAAATACAACTGAGATTGCTCGCGGCCGAGGAAATCGCACAAGGAAAAGGAAAAGAAAGCTTCGCGCAGAGTGAAGTTGATAAGCTGGATGCCGAAAAAAAGAAACCGAAGGAAAAGCCGGCACGGGTTCTCGATCATCATGTAGAAGAGGAAAGCGGCCTTGAGATCGCGGAAACTGCCGTATCCGGTACCAAGGAGTTTGTCGGGGATCTGCTTATGGACGGTACGATGAAGACGATCGAGGCCGGCGAGGAGATGTTCCGCTTTGCGGGAACCTCTGCTTATGCGGGTGTGGCAGCAGGCGTCGGTACCGTGCTCCCTCTTGCCACGCTGACAGCGGGTATTCTGGAAACGATCAGCCTTGCCAGAGAGAGCGGACTGACCGGTGCCGACTGGACCGCAAAGATCACATCCCTGGCGGGGGAATATTTAGAGGGGATCGGCGGTGTGATCAATTCTGCCGGGAGCATTATGTCACTAACCGCCCAGTCGCTTGGTACAGCGGCGGCTTTGACAACCGCCGGAGGAGCTTTAGCGGTGGGTGCGGGTGCTGCCATGGCGATCGCGTCCGCGGTGCAGATGGGACGGGAGGTAAGCTCCGGGCAGGATCTGCATGCAGCCAGGGAAACACTGGGTGACGATCCGCAGGGAGACGGAAAGATCCTTGACCGTTTTCTCAAACATGAAGAAGGGGAGATAGGAAGAAGAGAACTCAGCGCGGGAGCGGGTATTGTTACCGGATGCATGCTCAGTATAGCGGGCGGGCTTTCTATGACAGGCGTTTTGGCGCCGGTCGGGGCAATGATGGGCGTAACGGCGCTGATGATCGGGGCCGGGGCTAAGATCATTGATTGGGTCGCAAAGCGGGAAAACAGGGATAACGCGGTAGATGAATATCTCGGCACCAAAGATGATCCTGCTGTCGAAAAAGCACTTCAGTCACCGGATATCGAGGGATATCAGGAGACTCTGGTAAGGGCCAGGGATCTGCTGCTTGCGAAACAGGGATTTTCGTCAACAAAGGAATGCTATCGATATATATGCTTCCAGTATGCCACGCTGCTTTATCGCAAGGTATTTATTGATGATGAAGAAAAAATGGGAAAAGGCGAAAAAGAAATGTATGAAAATGCCATGCGGTCTCTCGGCATGAAGATGAATGACAGGCAGGCGGTACAGAACGGGGAAAAGCCGATCCCATCCATTGAAGCGATGGTTACGAGGCTGATGGGATGATCATTCGAAAATGAAAGACAAGAAATATTTATTTGAAAAAGACAGGGTGCCGCATGCACTGTTTGTAATGGCCCTTCCGACCATCATCAGCCAGCTGATCCTGTTGATCTACAATCTGGCGGATACCTGGTTCATCGGAAGAACCAATGACCCCTATATGGTTGCGGCCTGTTCGCTGGTTTTGCCGGCATTTATGCTGACCATTGTTATCACGAATATCTTCGGCAGCGGGGGAGGAACGCTGATCGCACGTCTGATCGGGAGGGGCGATGACAGGGAAGCGTCCCGGGTTTCCTCCGCCTGTCTGGTCATGGCGTTTGTGACAGCACTCTGCTATGCGCTTTTTTGCCTGATCTCCATGGACAGGATCCTTATCCTGCTTGGTGCCAGCGATAATACCATAGCTTACGCGAAGCAGTATATGTTCTTTGTCGTGGTACTCGGCAGCGTGCCGGCGATCCTCTCAAATACCCTTTCCACGCTGCTTCGCAGTATCGGCGTATCGGGACAGGCTTCGTTTGGCCTGAGCATGGGCGGTGTTCTGAATATTGCGCTGGATCCGTTATTCATGTTTGTGATCCTGCCGCCAGGACAGCAGGTAAAGGGTGCCGCCATCGCGACGCTGCTCAGTAATATCGCGGCATTTCTGTATTTTGTGATCGTATACGCAAGGATCAGCAGAACGACGATCCTGAGCTTTACGCTCTCTGACGGACTGCCGGCAAAGCAATCCTTTATCTCGATATTTTCCGTCGGGATCCCGGCAGGAGTCTCCGTTTTATTGTTTGACCTCTGTACGATCGTGATCAACCGGCTGTCGGCCGGCCACGGGGATATCGAGCTCGCGGCGATCGGGATCGTCTTAAAGGCGGAGCGGCTTCCGCTTAATATCGGGATCGGCATCTGCCTCGGGATGGTACCGCTAATTGCCTACAGCTATTCCTCCGGGAACAGGGAGAGGATGGACGCGATCTTCCGCTTCGGGCGGATCGTCGGGCTTGCCATCGCGTTTACCTGTGTGCTGTTATACTATATATTCGCGCCCTATATCATGCGGGCGTTTATCGGAGACGCCGAAACGGTAAGGCTCGGGACCCGGTTTTTGCGGGCCAGATGCTTCGCGACGCCCGTCATGTTCCTCTGCTTCAGCATGGTTCATTTCATGCAGGCGGTCGGAAAGGGGCGGGAAGCTTTTCTGATGGCGGTTTTCAGGCAGTTGGTTTTCAATATCCCGATCCTGTTTTTGCTTGATCACCTTTTCGGTGTCATGGGCATTGTCTGGACCCAGGCGGTGGCCGATCTGCTGACAGGG
>JAILQQ010000157.1 GCA_024698885.1 Lachnospiraceae bacterium
GATCTCAACCACATCATTGTCGTAAAAATACAGACCCGGTACCGCGTAATTGCTCTTTGGCTTTTCCGGTTTTTCCTCGATGGACAGTGCCCGTCCATTTTCGTCAAATTCCACGACGCCGTATTCCCTCGGATCCCGCACATAAAAACCGAAGATCGTGGCGCCGCCCTCAGTCTCTGTCCGCTCGCAGGCTCTCTTTAAGACTGCAGAAAAACTCTGGCCGTAAAAAATATTGTCCCCGAGCACCAATGCCGCGCAATCATTCCCGATAAAGCTTTCTCCGATAATAAACGCATCCGCCAGGCCTCTCGGCGTTTCCTGTACCGCGTATTCTATATGCATGCCAAGCTGCGAGCCGTCCTGCAAAAGATCCTCAAACACCGGTAGATCCCGGGGCGTTGAAATGATCAGTATATCCCGGATACCGGCCAACATAAGAGTTGACAACGGATAATAGATCATCGGCTTGTCATAGACCGGCATGATCTGTTTGCTGATGGCCTTGGTCAAAGGGTAGAGTCTCGTGCCCGACCCGCCTGCTAAAATAATTCCCTTCATCTTTCTCCTCTCATCGATCACCGTACATATCCTCATAGTATTTCTGATAATTGCCGCTTGTGACATGCTGCATCCACTCTTCGTGAGACAGATACCAGCGGATCGTCTTGCGGATCCCCTCCGCAAAGGTCGTTTCCGGCTCCCATCCTATTTCTGCCTTGATCTTGTCCGGCGCGATTGCATATCGTCTGTCATGTCCCTTGCGGTCGGTAACATAACGGATCAGATCCTTTGAAATATTCTTTTTTCTCGGATCACTGTCATCAAGCTCCTCCGAAAGCGTTTCGATCACCAGGTTGACGATCTCTATATTCCTCTTTTCGTTATGTCCGCCGATATTATAGGTCTCAAACAGTCTCCCCTGCTCCTGCACCATATCGATCCCCTTCGCATGGTCATCCACATAGAGCCAGTCTCTGACATTCATCCCATCGCCGTAAACGGGGAGCTCCTTCCCCGACAGCGCGTTGTGGATCAGTAACGGGATCAGCTTTTCCGGGAACTGATATGGACCGTAATTATTCGATGTATTCGTGATATTCGCCGGGAAATGGTAGGTGTCCATATAGGATTTCACAAGCATATCCGAGCCTGCCTTGCTGGCCGAATAAGGGCTGTGCGGCTGATATGGCGTCGTCTCGTAAAAATAGCTCTTCCCGTCATCGGGCAGGGAGCCGTATACCTCATCCGTTGAAACATGCAGAAACTTCTTTCCCTCCGGGTAGGATCCGTCCGGTTTTTCCCAGGCGGCTCTGGCGCAGTTGAGCATGACGGCGGTCCCGAGAACATTTGTGCGGACAAATACCTCGGGATTTTTTATGCTTCTGTCAACATGACTTTCAGCGGCAAAATGCACCACTCTGTCGATATCATATTCCGAAAAGATCTTTTCGATCGCAGCTTTATCCGTGATATCGGCCCGGATGAAAATATAATTGTCACGTATTTCCAGGTCCTTCAGATTCTCCAGGTTTCCCGCGTAGGTCAGCGCATCAACATTGATGATCCGGATATCGTTATCGTATTTCCGAAACATGTAGTGGATATAATTGGAACCAATAAAACCGGCACCGCCGGTTACCAGATAAGTTTTCATCTCACATCTCCTAACAAATATTCTTTGATCGCATCATGCCAGTCTTTCATCCGGAAATCACTGGTCAGCCGCAGCATATAATTATCTAAGATCGAATAGGCCGGCCGGTCCGCGGAAGCCGGATTCATCTCCTTATACTCGCTGCTGGTGATATGCTTTACCTTAGTCTGCCGGCCCTTCAGACGGTATATTTCCTCCGTAAGATCCGCCCAGCTCGTCTGTCCCTCGCAGGTGGCATGGAACAGGCCGTAATTATCCGTGGGCTCTAAATGGCGGATCATGCGCGCCAACTCCGTTGCCGAGGTAGGAGACCCGATCTGGTCCGACACCACGCTGACCTCCTCGTGTGTCTCCGAAAGCCTCAGCATGGTCTTCACAAAGTTCTTTCCGTCTCCGTAGAGCCAGGCTGTCCGCAAAATAAACCAGCGTTTTGAAAACTCCTTCACAAAAAGCTCTCCCGCGTATTTGGTCCGCCCGTAGGCGCTGATCGGCCCCGGTTCATCAAACTCCGTTAACAGTCTTGGCTGATTGCCCGGAAATACATAGTCCGTACTGACGTGAACCATTTTCGCATCACATTCGGTTGCCGCGATCGCGAGGTTTCTGGGGCCTATCGCGTTAACCCGGTACGCAAAGTCCTCATCCTTCTCGCAGCCGTCCACGTTCGTTGCCGCGGCACAGTTAATGATAACCGCCGGTTTTTCCGCCCGTATAAGCGAAAGCACCTCCTCCACCTTCGTGATGTCAAGCTTTTTAATGCCGGCTTCCTCCACCACATCCGTCAGGATAAAATCCGCTTCTTCCCCGTATTCCTTCCGGATCGCCCTGCCTAACTGCCCGTTGCAGCCGGTCACCAGTATTTTTTTCATACTGCACCCCCCTTTTCTTCAACTAATATTATAGCATATTCCGCCTGTTGTTACAATTCAGGCGCCTGTCCGGTATCCGGCCTGCAGCCGGCCCAGGATACCTGGCTTATGATCACCGCTAAAAAAACGAGACCGCAGCCGGCCGCTTCCCGCGGCGACAGAATCTGTCCAAGGATCAGCCATCCGGTCAGCGCGGAAAAAACGGCTTCCAGGCTCATCAAAAGAGACGCGATCGTGGGATCGGTATATTTCTGCGCAACCACCTGCAGCGTATAGGCAATGGCCCCCGAGCATATCCCGGCATACAGGATCGGAACTAAAGCAGCATAAACATCAGAAAGATCCGGCCGTTCAAAAAGGAGCATACCGATCAGGGAAATAATTGTCACCGTGAAAAACTGCATATTGGCAAGCCTGACCGGATTCGGAAGCTTCTCTGAAAAATGCGCCACGCTCAAGATCTGGCACGCAAACAGGAATGCGCAGAGTATCACGAGCGCATCCCCCTTTTCGATCCGAAACCCCTCCTTTATACTGATCAGATATAATCCGGAAAGTCCTAACAGCGCTGAGATCCAGATCTTTTTTTCCGGTCTTTTCCCGAAAAAAAGGCTTAAGATCGGCACCAGTATCACATACAGCGTTGTAATAAAACCGGCCTTCCCGGCTGTCGTATACTGCATGCCGATCTGCTGCGCTATACTGGCCAGTCCCAGAAACAGACCACACACGAGGCCTCCCAAAAGATAACCGCCGGACGGTTTCGATAAAGGCTGCCCCTGCATATGTTTATCCGTAAGCAGGGAAACAGGGATCAATACCACTGTAGAGAGCAGATATCGAAAAAAAACAAATGTCCAGGGGCCGACGTAATCCATCCCGACACTCTGTGCCACAAAGGCGGCGCCCCAGATCATGGCCGTCAGTAAAAGGAGTAGATTACAGATCAGTTTAATATGCTTCAAAAAATTCACCTATTGAAAAAGAAAAAAAAGGATGGTATACTGTTATCTGTTTCCGGGAGTATAGCTCAGCTGGGAGAGCGTCCGCCTCACACGCGGAAGGTCACGGGTTCGAGTCCCGTTGCACCCACTGCTGATTTTATCAGCGTTATTATGGGGCTATAGTTCAGTTGGGAGAACGTCTGCATGGCATGCAGAAGGTCGTCAGTTCGAGTCTGATTAGCTCCATTTTTTATTGTATGATGTCAGGGGCAATAGCACTTCGTGCCTTTTCCGAATACATGATATAGTGCTTCCGAGCAAGCTCAAGCACTATATCACGTATCCGGAAAGGTGCTGCGCACCCTTTGACCCCAACATCATCATATCAAATGATTTTCTTCATATTCCTCCCGGGAAAGAAAAGGATACATATCGTCAATCGAAGGAGATACGATCCTTCCGTCCGGCAAAACCTTAGAGGAGAGCTTCGGTTCAAAGTTCTGTGCCGGATCGACCACCACCTCGCAAAGCACCGGCCTGTCCTGCTCCATGACGAACCCGATTTCCCGTGAAGCGCTTTCAATGCTGTCTATTTTCCGGTACAGAATCGAAAAAGCATCGGCTATCTTCTCAAAATTCGGGAAGCTTACACCGTTATCCTCCGAAACCCCCACCAAAGGGCGGCCCTTGAACAGATTGCTCTGTGTCTGGCGGATCGAATGGTAACCGTTATTGTTGATGATGAATATCTTTAACGGCAGCTGATGGTAGGCAACAGTCTGCAGCTCCTGCAGGTTCATCATAAAGCTCCCGTCCCCGTCGATACAGACCGTCCGGCTTTCCGGCTGTGCAAAGCAGGCCCCGATAGCCGCGGGGAAGCCATAGCCCATGGCCGCGCAGCCGGAATTCGTAAACAATCGTTCCCCGGATTTCACCTGAAAGGCCTGGAAAGTCACAACACAGGCACTGCCGTTTCCGCAGATGACATGATCCCCCGGTTCCAGCCTTTCCGAAAGCATGGAAATAAACACATAGGGGTTGATCGGCTGTGATTTTTCATAATAGGCGGGCAGGACCGCCGGATATTTCGCATTCAGTTTTCGCGCGAAGGCAAGCCAGGCGACATGAACAGGATTCTTCTCATAAGGAGCCTTCAGAAGTGCCTTCATAAAATCCGAAACATCCGCGTGTACCGGCACATCCACCTTTACCGTCGGCTTTCTGAGCTCCGCCTCGTCGATATCCACCACGATCTTCCGGGCATTTTTCGCAAAATCATGAAAGGTATAGCTGATCATGCGGATATTCATACGGCAGCCCAGTACCAAAAGCAGGTCGCAGTTCTGTATTACAAAATTACCGCCTCTCAGTCCGACGGTTCCCGGACGCCCGGCATAAAGCGGATGATCATCCCACAGCAGATCGTGCGCATTCCAGGCAGTGACCGTCGGAATACCCAGCTTATCAATAAAATCAAGAAACGTATGCACGGCATTGCCGACTCTGATACCGGTTCCGGCTAAGATACAGGGGCGCTTTGCTTCCTGAATGAGGGAAAGGATCTCCGCCGCTCTGTTTTCATCAAAGACAGGTTCTTCCTTCTTTTGCAGTTGTTCTGCCTCTTCTTCCTCCAGATGGATCAGGTCCTCCGTATCGATGACAGCTGCCTGCACATCAAGGGGAATATCTAACCATACCGGCCCCTTTCTGCCATGCAGACAGAGATACCAGGCCTTTTCAAGATGCAGCGCGATCTCCCTCGGCTCTGTTACCATGCAGGCATATTTCGTCATGGTCTTAGCCGCTTCCGCGATCTGAAATTCCTGATCTCCCAGCTGTCGCAGCGGAACATCCGTTGACCAGGTCGTCGTTTCCCTTTTTACCTGACCGGAAACAACAAACATCGGTATCGAATCCTGAAAACCGCCCAATACGCCTGTCAGTGCATTGGTACCGCCCGGACCGCTGGTGACGCATACCGGCGCGACCCGGCCGGACAGGCGGGCATAGCCCTCCGCCGCTATGGCACAGGCCTGCTCATGATGATCATAAATACAATGAAGCTCCGGTCGATGACCGAAAGCATCATTTAGATGCATCGCACCGCCCCCGGTGATCGTAAAAATATCCGTAACGCCTTTTTCAACAAAAAACCTAGCTATGTATTCTGCCAGTTTGATCTTCATTCCTATATCCTTTCAAAATATGCCAACAGGCCGACGGGTTCGGAGACAGCGCCGACATGAGGGAATTGCGCCACATCCGTCGGATCCCGGAAACCGAAGCCATAGGTCACGCCGATAAAATCAATGCCTGCTGCCTGCGCGCCCAAAGCGTCATGACTGCTGTCGCCGATCATGACCGCTTTCGCATCGTCCCGGACCGGGGAATCGTTGATGCATTTCCGGATGATATCAGGCTTTTTCATTTTTCCCTCCGGATCCGAACCGTAAAGCAGCGATGAATACCGGTCAAAGCCAAAATGCTTCAGGATATCCACGGCATAATCCTGTCTCTTGTAGGTTGCGGCTCCCATGATAACGCCGCGCTTCTTAAGCTCCTCCATCGTTTCGTGGATCCCCGGATACAAAACAGCGTCAAATAAGTACTTCTCCCTGTAATGCCTGCGAAAAACGGAGGCGTAGAAAGCAGCCTTCTCTCTGTCAATGTCAAAGTGTTTCGCGAAGGAATCCTCCATGGGAGGGCCGATAAAGGTCCTCAGCTGCTCATCCGTGAGCGGGTGCAGATGGTTTTCCCGGATCGTCTCCTGTACCGAAGCAATAATTCCTTCTGATGTATCAAGAAGTGTTCCGTCCAGGTCAAAGATCGCCAGTTCATATTGTTTATTCATGCTGTTGCTCCGTTTTCTGATAAAGCGAATCCGTAATAAAATGACATTCCAGCTGCTGCCGGATCTCCTGAAGCGCCGTGATCGTATACCGGTTTGTATCCTCGGCCTGTTTATCACTGAAGTGGTATTCCATGCTCTGATAAATATAGTTTTCCCGCAAGCTGCCGGCGTAGCCGTCAAAGCCAGCCAGATAAACCTCCTTTACTGAAAGCTTCAGCATGACCTTTAAAAGCATGATAAAGGAATTGTCTCTGCAGACCCCGTGGGCCTCCGGATCGATCAGCGAGCTGTAACGCAGTGTATAATCAAAAGCGCCGTCTGTTTTGGTCACGTTGGAGGTGGCAATGACCTTCGGCGCGGACACTTCCGTCAGGGCTGTCGCTAACTGCACGTAACGCTTGGCATTGCTCAGAAAAATGTAATCCGTCCGAAGATCGCGGGGCAGGAAATTGACGGAAATAATAAGCGGTGCTTCTGCCTGTTCCTCCAGGAAATTTTGTATCCTGTCCCGTTCATTCATGATGGAAAGACCGGGACCAAGTAACAGGATCGTCCTTCCGGCCGTCAGTATCTTCAGACTTTCAAACATTTCCGTATCATCGACGTCGATATCCTGATATTCCATGTATAAACGTTCGATCAGCGCGCTGTTATACATCAGCCGGTCTTCTCCCTCGATCCTTTTTAAGATCCGGTTCACATCCTTGATCGACAGCGTTCCTTTGTCCATTAAATAGGACACATAATTCGGATGACAGTCATTGGAGGCCGCGATAAAGTAAAACATATTGTAGCCCCAGGGAGACAGCCGGAAGATCGGCATGATGTTGGCATCCACCGCTTCCAGGATCTGGCTGATATCATAATGCTTTCCGTAACGCTCATTCAGATGCATGGCCAAAAGCTCAAGGGGCGCGTTGCCGGCACTCTTACCCATGCCGTAGATACTGCCGTCAATGAGCAGCATCCGCTCCCTGCTGTGGGAAAGCATTTCGATGCAGTTTGCGTAAGCCATCTGGAAATTGTTATGAGAATGGTATCCGATACCGATCTCCGGAAGAAGCTCCTTTTCCAGAATGTCAAAATAGTGCATCAGGTTATTCTGATGCAGGAGACCGTAGGTATCCACCATGGAAACCGCATAGGGCTTCAGATCATTGGCCAAGGATATCAGATCCATCAGTTCTTCGTCCGAGTAGCTTGTGATCGATACCAACTGCACAAAAACCTTATAGCCGAGAGCCTTGATCTGCCCGCAGAAATCGATCGCGGGCTTCCTTAAGTGTTTTTTAAAGATCACCCGGATCCCGTCAAGAAAGCTTTCCGCACAGGGCCTGATATGTTCGATGCCGCAGGTGCCGTAATCGATCATGCCGACCACCATCGTATTCTTTCTTGAGAGCCTGCCGTATATTTTTTCGACACAGTCCGTATCGGGCATAATACTGCGGTTTGGATCGAAGTTTCTTCGTTCATCTAAAAAGCCGATCTCAATAACGTCCACGCCGGCCCCGGTCACCCGTTCAAATACACTGACCAGATTATCATGCCCGAACTCCCAGTCGTTGATATAGCCGCCGTCACGCAGCGTACAGTCAAGCAGTTTGATCTCACCCATCATTCAAAATTGATCCTTTTTTCTTCCACCACCACCGGACGGTGAATCACTCTCGTATTAATGTTTAATATGTATTCTCCGATAAAACCGATAAAGAACAGCTGGATCCCGCCAAGCAGGAAAATACCGATGATCATCGGCGCATAGCCGGCCTGGAAGTTGTTCCAGTGTAAGAGCTTAAAAACCAGATATACGAGTGCCACGACAATGCTGATCATCGAAGTAATGAAGCCCATAAAGACAGCAAGTCTCAAGCCTATCTTGGTATAGGAGGTAAAACTTAACATAGCGGCATCGTACAGCGAATAAAAATTATTATGGGTCTTGCCGGCCCGGCGCTTCGGCTGCTCATATTCGATCTCGATCCGGTTAAAGCCGGAGCCGTACTCCGCCACGATCCCCCGCATAAACGGGATCGGGTCGTCTAACTGCCTGAGCAGCTCCACAAAGCTCTTATCATAAAGTCCGAAGCCCGTAAAATGCTCTATCATCTTTACATCGGACATATTGCGGATCGTCTTGTAATACATGGTCCGCAGGAAATAGATAAAACCGTTCTCCTTGCTGGAGGCTTTGATCCCACTGACGATCCGGTGCCCTTTTTCCCATTCCCTGACAAAAGTGGGGATCAGCTCCGGCGGATCCTGAAAATCACAGCAGACCGGAATGACACAATCTCCCTCGCACTGGCAGATGCCGTAAAAGGGTGAATTGAACTGGCCGAAATTTGCGATATTAAAGATAGCCTTCACATTTTTATCTTCCTTACAGAGCCCCTCGATGATATCCCGGGTCCCGTCTGTGGAGCAGTTGTCGATATATACGATCTCATGATCATATTCCGGCAGCTCCTCTGTCAGGATCTTTTTTATGGCCCGGCAGATAGGCGCCGCATTTTCCGCTTCGTTATAGCATGGGATCATGATACTGATTTTTTTCATGCCTACCACCTTCTCCAGGGTGCCTCCCCGGACGTCCAAAGTTCCTCCAGCTCACTCTTTTCCTTGATGTTGTCCATGCACTTCCAGAAGCCCTTATGGACATAAGACATAAGCTGCCCCTCATCCGCCAGCTGCTGCAAAGGTCTCCTTTCCAGAACAGTTTTATCACCATACTGCAGATAATCAAAGATCTTCGGCTCAAAAACCATATAGCCGGCGTTGATCGGAACGTTGTCATCGCTCTTTTTCTCCCGGAAGGAACGTACCGCGCCGTAGCCCTCATAGTCAATATCCAGAACACCCTTCTGCTGCTCTAACATCACCGCCGTCAGCGTCGCATATTTCCCGTGTCCCCTGTGAAAGTCCAAAAGCTTATTGATATCCACGTCACACACACCGTCGCCATAAGTCAGCATAAAGGTTTCATCGCCGATATAGGGCTGGATCCGTTTCAGACGTCCGCCTGTCATCGTATTGACCCCTGTATCCACGATCGTCACCTTCCAGGGTTCGGTATGCATATTATGCACGATCATCCGGTTTTCCTGCGTAAAGTCAAAGGTAATATCGGAGGTATACAGAAAATAATCGGCAAACCACTCCTTGATCATATGCTGTTTATATCCGGCGCAGATGATAAAGTCATTGTGACCGAAGTAGCTGTACTCCTTCATGATATGCCATAAGATCGGCATGCCGCCGATCTCGATCATAGGCTTTGGTCTGTACTGGCTCTCCTCACTGATTCTGGTTCCGGCACCGCCGGCGAGTAAAACGACTTTCATGAATTTCTCCTTTTAAAGCAGTTATGGCAATACCTGTCTTTACGGTATCCGCAAAATTCTGACTTCTTCATTTTCATATACTGTCTCGGCACCGGGAAACGTAAGTGCCGGATATAAAGCATGATGCAAAAGAACATAGTCGATCTTCCGGTTCAGATCGGCAAGCTCCCCTCTTCCCTCCAGAATATCCCGGACAAGTTCCTGGTTCTTCTTTGAATAATAATAAAACGAACGCCTCTCC
>JAILQQ010000197.1 GCA_024698885.1 Lachnospiraceae bacterium
TTTGCCCTCTATGTAGAAAAAGAAGCGTGACTGGGGTGTCAAGATTTTTTACGTGACTGGGGTGTCAAGATTTTTTGCTTGACACCCCGCCCTTTTTTCTATATACTAAAGCGGCTGACGGTTTTGAGAGGATTATGCCCTAAAAACCGGAATGCGGAGGTAGGGATGTGGAACGGATCGTCAAGCAGAATCTGCTATATGATTTCTACGGAGAGCTTCTGACGGAGCATCAGAAGCGGATCTATGAGGACGCGATCTTCGACGATCTGTCCCTGTCGGAAATCGCGGAGAGCTACGGTATTACCAGGCAGGGGGCGCATGATGTGATCAGGCGCGTCGATAAGATGCTTGAAAATTACGAAAGCAAGCTCCACCTCGTCGAACGATTCGGGACGCTCCGGGAATACGCGGAGGAATTAAAGCAGGTGCTTTCCGTATGCAGCGCCTGTCAGGAAACGGACGACGCAGAAAAGAAACAGAATGCCTTACAGGAAGCCCTTGCGCTGACGGAAAGGATCATAGATGGCATTTGAAAGCCTGACCGAAAAACTGCAGAATGTATTTAAAAAGCTTCGCGGCAAGGGACGTCTGACCGAAGAAGACGTGAAGGTGGCGCTGAAAGAAGTAAAGTTAGCTTTACTGGAAGCGGATGTAAATTTCAAGGTCGTGAAGCAGTTCACGAACGCAGTGACCGAGCGGGCCATCGGGCAGGATGTGATGAACGGCCTGAACCCGGGCCAGATGGTGATCAAGATCGTTAACGAAGAGATGGTCGCGCTAATGGGTTCGGAGACCACCGAGATCACGCTGCAGCCCGGCAAGGCAACGACTGTCATCATGATGTGCGGGTTACAGGGCGCCGGTAAAACGACGACGGCCGCGAAGATCGCCGGAAAGCTTAAGCAAAAGGGAAAGAAATGTCTGTTAGTGGCCTGCGATATCTATCGTCCGGCCGCGATCACCCAGCTTGAGATCAACGGACAGAAGCAGGAGGTCGATGTTTTCTCCCTGCCTGATTGTAAAAACGTCCGGGAGATCGTGGACGGGGCCATGGGCTTTGCGGATAAGAACGGTCATAACGTGGTGATCATCGATACGGCCGGCCGGCTGCAGATCGATGAAGATATGATGCGGGAGCTTTCGGATATCAAGGAAACGACGACGGTGCATCAGACGCTGCTCGTGGTGGATGCGATGACCGGCCAGGAAGCGGTGAACGTGGCAAAGACCTTCGACGAGCAGACCGGTATTGACGGGATCATCCTTTCGAAGCTCGACGGAGACGCCAGAGGCGGCGCGGCACTTTCGATCAAGGCCGTCACCGGCAAGCCGATCCTGTACGTTGGTATGGGGGAGAAGCTTTCGGATCTCGAACAGTTTTACCCGGACCGTATGGCCAACCGGATCCTCGGCATGGGAGATATCCTGACGCTGATCGAAAAGGCGCAGGAAAATCTGGAAATAGACGAGGAGAAGGAGAAGGAAGCCTATCAGAAGCTGAAAAAAGGGAAATTCGATTTTGAGGATTATCTGGACAGCATGACCCAGATGCGGAAAATGGGCGGCTTAAACGGGATCCTCGGGATGCTTCCCTCGCTTGGGCTTGGCGGCGTGAAAAGCAGTGACCTCGAGGCCGCCGTGGATGATACGAAGATCAACCGGATGGAAGCCATCGTGCTTTCGATGACAAAGGCGGAGAGACGCAATCCGGATCTTTTGAACCCCTCCCGCAAGCATCGGATCGCCAAGGGCGCGGGGGTTGATATTTCCGAAGTGAACCGCTTCGTGAAACAGTTTGAACAGTCACGGAAGATGATGAAACAGCTTCCGGGGATGATGGGCGGAGGAAAAAAAGGGAAATTCAAACTTCCCTTTTAAACGGTTCCCTGTGAAGCAGGGCTTTTGCCGGGACCGGAATAGATTAATCAAATTTTATACGGAGGAACAGAAAATGGCAGTAAAAATCAGGTTAAGAAGAATGGGACAGAAGAAATCTCCCTTTTACAGAGTGATCGTAGCGGATGCGAGATCCCCGCGTGACGGTCGTTTCATCGAGGAGATCGGAACCTATGATCCCAGGACCGAACCCAGCACGATCAAGATTGATGCGGAATCCGCCAAGAAATGGCTCCAGAACGGCGCACAGCCTACCGAGACCGTTGCGAAGCTGTTAAAGATCGCAGGTATTGAAAAATAATCGGCAGCGGAGGTAAAAGGATGAAGGAATTAGTGGAAGTGATCGCGAAGTCTCTCGTTGAGAATCCTGACGCTGTGACGGTGACAAAGCGGGAAGAGGACAGAGCGATCATCATCGAATTACACGTTGCACAATCGGATATGGGAAAGGTGATCGGGAAACAGGGACGTATCGCGAAGGCGATCCGTTCCGTTGTAAAGGCTGCGTCCGCAAAGGAAACCAAAAAGGTCCTGGTGGATATCGTGCAGGACTGAGAAACAGCCATGGAAGATATTCTGAAGGTGGGGATCATAGCTTCAACCCACGGCGTGCACGGAGAGGTGAAGGTCTTTCCGACAACGGATGATCCGGCGCGCTTTAAAAAGCTGAAAGAGGTGCTGCTTGAGGGAGAAGAACCGAAGCAGACCCTTACGATCGAAGGCGTCAGATTCTTTAAGCAGATGGTGATCCTAAAGTTTAAAGAGTATCATGACCTGACCGGCGTGGAAAAGCTGAAGGGAAAGAGCCTCTATGTTACCCGGGAAAACGCGGTTCCGCTTGCCGAGGATGAATACTATATCGCCGATCTGATCGGCATGCAGGTGGTGGATGAAGAGGGAAAGCCTCTGGGGATCTTAAAGGACGTGATGGATAATAAAGCCAACGATGTTTATATCGTGGAAATGACGGACAAAAGGGAGCTCCTGCTGCCGGCGATCAGACAGTGCATCCTGAAGGTGGAGCCTGAAAAGATGCTGATGACGGTACATGTGATGGAGGGTCTTTTGTGATCGGATTTCATATCATGACGCTGTTTCCGGATATGGTGTTAAACGGCCTTCAGACCAGTATCATCGGCAGGGGGATCGAAAGAGGCTATGTCGAGGTGGAAGCGGTCAATATCCGTGATTACGCCTTTAACAAGCATCACAAGGTGGATGATTACCCATACGGCGGCGGCGCCGGGATGCTCATGCAGGCGGAGCCCATTTATCAGTGTTATCAGGCCATTTTGCAGAGGATCCGGGAAAAGGGACAGGACAAACCGGTCAGATGCATTTATTTGACGCCCCAGGGAACTGTTTTCCGTCAGGAAATGGCACGGTCGCTTGCAAAAGAAGAGGAGCTGATTCTCTTATGCGGCCATTATGAGGGCGTGGATGAGAGAGTGCTCGAGGAGATCGTTACCGATCATATCTCGATCGGCGATTACGTGCTGACTGGCGGTGAACTGGCCGCCATGGTCGTGGTGGACGCCGTGGCCCGTCTGGTGCCCGGCGTTCTGAATAACGATGCTTCCGGGGAAACGGAGAGCTTTCAGGAAAATCTCCTGGAATATCCCCAGTATTCGAGACCGGAAGTATGGCATGATAAGAAAGTGCCGGAAATCCTGCTTTCGGGGCACCACGAGAATGTGGAAAAATGGCGTTATGAGCAGTCATTGATACGGACCAGGGAAAGAAGACCCGACTTATTGGTCAAAAACGAACAAAATAATTGATTTTCCCTGAAACCCATGATAGAATATGATTTGTTGCGAATAAAAGCAGCTAAGAAGAAGAGACGGTCCGCTTGGTAAATGACGGTAACGAAACCGGAAGACCTATGAACGTCCGAAGGAAAAGGAGGATTTGTCGAAATGAACGACATCATTAAAAGCATTGAGGCGGAGCAGCTCAAGGAGAACGTTCCGCAGTTTCACGTAGGAGATACCGTCAGGGTCCATGCCAAGATCAAGGAAGGAAACAGAGAAAGGATCCAGGTTTTCGAAGGAACAGTATTAAAGAGACAGAACGGAAGCAACCGGGAGA
Source organism: Lachnospiraceae bacterium (assembly GCA_024698885.1). Lineage (GTDB taxonomy): Bacteria > Bacillota > Clostridia > Lachnospirales > Lachnospiraceae > UBA2868. Next base: position 3,988 of record JAILQQ010000197.1, read on the forward strand.
CCTTCACCGTCCGTAAGAACAGTAACGGCGTAGGCGTTGAGAAGACATGGCCGCTTCATTCTCCCACGATCGACAAGATCGAGGTGGTAAGAGAAGGTAAGGTCAGAAGAGCAAAGCTGTTCTACCTGAGAGAGCGTGTCGGCAAGAGAGCGAAGGTCAAGGAAAAAATAAGGTAACAGAAATGAAGACAGCGCGGTTTCGGAACATGAAGTCGCGCTGTATTTGGATGTTTTGGGTGGAATGATACGAGGAGTGTCCGCAGATGAACGCGCTGGAAAATACCAGAAAAGAGATTAACCGAATCGACGAGGAGATGCTCAGGCTTTTCGAGGAAAGAATGGCCTGCTCGCAGAAGATCGCCGCATATAAAAAGGAGCATTCTCTCCCGATCCGCGACAGGGACAGGGAGGGGGAGCTGATCCGCAAGAACAGAAACAAGGTCGAAAACAAAGCCATAGAAGGCTATTACGTGGATTTCCTGAAAAGCATCATCGGCCTGTCCTGTGATTACCAGAGCAAGCTGATCGACGGGATGAAGATCGCCTACAGCGGCGTCGAGGGCGCCTTCAGCTATATCGCCGCGAAGAAGCTTTTCCCGGAAGGGGAGCTTAAGGCCTGTACGGATTTCTATGAGGCCTACCGCATGACGGAAAAGGGGGAGGCGGACTGTGCGGTCCTGCCCATTGAAAACAGCTTCGCGGGGGACGTGGGAACCGTTATGGATCTGATGTTTTCCGGCGATCTTTATATCAATCAGGTCATCGGCGTGGATGTCATTCATAATCTGATGTCGGTGGAGGGGGCGACCCTGAACACGATCAAGACGGTGGTGAGCCATCCGCAGGCGCTTGAACAGTGCGATGCCTATATCCGGCGGCATGAATTCGAGAGCCAGACCTATTCGAATACCGCCCTGGCCGCCAAATATGTAAAGGAAAGGAACGATAAGAGCATCGCGGCCATCGCTTCCGCCGAGACAGCGGAGCTTTTCGGCCTGAGCATGCTTGAGCAGGGCATCAATACGAGCAGCAATAACCGGACCCGGTTTGCCGTCTTTTCCCGCTGCCAGAATAAGCCCGTGGTGACGGGAAAGCATGACAACGAGCGCTTTATCCTGGTCTATACAGTACAGAACGAGGCGGGGTCTTTAGCGCAGACCTTAAATATCATCGGTGCCCACGGCTTTAATATGATCAGCCTGCGGAGCCGCCCGATGAAGGATCTGATGTGGAACTATTATTTCTATGTGGAGGCCGAGGGCAATATCAATACCCAGAACGGAAAGGATATGCTGCGGGAGCTGTCCGTTCTGTGCGCTAAGTTAAAGCTTGTCGGCGTTTACATGGATTAAGGAACGAAAGATGAAATTTCTGATCATAAACGGTCCCAATATCAATATGCTCGGCATCAGAGAGCCGGCGATATACGGGAAAACGGATTACGCCGCTCTCCTTGCCATGATCGCTTCCCACGCGGAGCAGATCGGCGTTACGGCGGAATGCTATCAGTCAAACAGTGAAGGCGCCCTGATCGACCGCCTGCAGCAGGCATATTTTGAAGGCGTTGACGGTATCGTCTTTAATCCGGGCGGTTATACCCATACGAGTATCGCGCTGCTTGACGCGGTAAAGAGCATCATGATCCCGACGGTAGAGGTGCATATCTCTGATCTGTCGGAAAGAGAGGATTTCAGACAGGTGAGCTATATCCGGGCGGTCTGCGTTTCCTCCGTGATCGGGGAAGGGCCTGCCGGCTATCTGCATGCGATGGATTTTCTGAAGACCTATATTTCTGAGCGGAGAGACGACGCATGATCGCAAGGATACAAAAGGGCCTGCCGCAGGGGCAGATCCCGGCGCCTCCGTCCAAAAGCTATACGCAGCGGTATCTGCTCGCGGCGGCGCTTGCGCAGGGAAAAAGCGTGATCAGGGGCGTAGCCGACAGTGAGGATATCCGGGCGGCGCTTGACTGTATCCGCGCACTCGGTGCGTCTTATAAGCGACAGGGTAACAACCTTGTCATAACCGGAAAAACGGGGGCTTTTTCTGAGAAGGAAGGAAAAGAGCCTTTTGTCTCTTTTCCCTGCCGCGAGAGCGGGAATACGCTCCGGTTTTTTATCCCTGTTTCGATGACTTACTTTCCCGTTTCTGTTTTTTATGGCAGCAAACGCCTGATGGAACGGGGGATCTCCGTTTATGAGGAGCTTTTTCGGGACAGGAACGTAACCATACGTTACTTAGACGGGGAAAAGCCGGGCGTCCGGATCGAAGGGATGTTAAAGCCTGGTCCGTATACGCTACGGGGGGATATCAGCAGCCAGTTTGTGACGGGATTACTCTATGCGCTGCCGCTTCTTGATGGGGACAGCACCCTGACGGTACTGCCGCCCGTGGAAAGCAGGACCTATATCGATATGACCCTTGCGCTGCTTGCGGATTTCGGGATCCGCATTGAGGAGCCTGAAAGAGACCATTTTCTGATCCGGGGCGGACAGCGTTATCAGGCAGGTGAATACACGGTCGAAGGCGATTGGTCAAACGCGGCCTTCCTGCATGCGTTTAAAGCGCTCGGCGCGGACCTTTCGATCACGGGGCTCTCGGAAGAAAGCCTGCAGGGAGACCGGGTATGCGTTAACTATTTCAGGCAGCTTGATGAGCCGGATCCCTTGCTTGATATTTCCGGATGTCCGGATTTGGGACCTGTTCTCTTTGTGATCGCGGCCTTAAAGCACGGCGCGAAGATAACGGGAACAAGGCGGCTCCGGATCAAGGAGAGCGACCGGGCGGCCGTCATGAAAGAGGAGCTTTTAAAATGTAACGTCCCGATGACTGTTCTCGAAAACGAGGTCCTGATCCCGGACGTTGCGGTCGGGAAGCCGAAGGAGCCGTTCTCCGGGCATAACGACCACCGGATCGTGATGGCACTGACGGTTCTTTCCTGTGTCACCGGAGGAGAGATCAAAGGGTGCGAAGCGGTAAACAAGACATGGCCGTTATTTTTTGAGGAAATGCGGCGGTTAAAGCTTTCTTTGGAGATAGAGGATGACACTGAGTAAGGATACGAAAATACTGATCGTCGGGCTCGGCCTTATCGGCGGGAGCTACGCGGAGGCGCTGACGACGCTCGGCTATGAAGTCGGGGCGGTGACGCGCCGCAGGGAAACGATCGATTATGCGCTTGATCGCGGGCTGATCGCCCATGGCACGACAGAGGTGACGCCTGAATATATCGGCCGGTTTGACCTGATCGTTTTCGCGCTTTATCCCCATGTGTTTCTGGAGTGGCTGCGTTCCTACCAGGACTATATCAAAAGAGGGGCGCTTCTGACCGATGTGACCGGCGTCAAGGAAAGCGTTGTTTATCCGGTCCAGGAGATGCTTAGAGAGGATCTGGAATTTATCGGCGCGCATCCCATGGCCGGACGGGAGACGAGCGGCGTAGAATATGCGACGCGGGAGATCTTTAAGGGCGCCAATTATATTGTGACGCCGACTTCGCGCAATACGAAGGAAGCGATCGAAAGCTGCAAGGAGCTTGGCCGGATCCTCGGCTTTAAGCGGATCATGGAGCTTTCGCCAAAAGAGCATGACGAGATGATCGGCTTTTTGTCCCAGCTGACGCACTGTATCGCGGTTTCTTTAATGGTCTGCAAGGATTCCCGCGAACTCGTGGCCTATACGGGGGATTCCTTCCGTGACCTGACGCGGATCGCGAATATAAATGATGAGATGTGGAGCGAACTGTTCCTGTTAAATAAAAAGGAGCTGCTTTCGCAGATGGATCTGTTTTCGGAGAAATTCGGGGAGCTGCGCCGGATGATCGAGGAGGAGGACCGGTCCGGCATGCGGGAAATGATGAAACTTTCGACGGAAAGAAGAGGTTATTTTAAGGAGTAGGCATATGGCGAACATGGAATATAAGCGGCACCTGCCCGCGCCGCAGGACGTAAAGGCAATGTATCCGCTTTCGGAGGAACTTGCGGCGAAAAAAAAGGAAACGGATGAAGAGATCAAAAGGGTATTGATCGGGGAGAGCGATAAGCTGATCTTAGTGATCGGCCCCTGCTCCGCGGACAGAGAAGACGCGGTGCTTGAGTATATTACGAGGCTCCGGGGGCTCTATGAAAGGGTGCAGGATAAGCTTATCCTGATCCCGCGCATGTATACCAACAAGCCGCGGACCACGGGAGAGGGTTATAAGGGCATGTTGCACCAGCCGGATCCCCACAGCCGCCCGGATATGTTAAAGGGCCTGATCGCGATCCGCAAGATGCATCTTCGCGCCATCCAGGAGACCGGGTTTTCCTGCGCGGATGAAATGCTGTATCCGGAAAACCATCATTATCTCGATGATATCCTGGCGTATGTTGCCGTCGGGGCCAGATCCGTGGAGGATCAGCAGCACAGGCTGACCGCCAGCGGCGTGGATATTCCCGTCGGCATGAAGAACCCGACGAGCGGGGATATTTCCGTTATGATGAATTCCATTAATGCGGCCCAGCATTCGCATACCTTTGTGTATACCGGCTGGGAGGTGCATACCCACGGGAATCCGTTAGCGCACGCGATCTTACGCGGCTCTGTCAATAAATACGGGCGCTCGATCCCGAATTATCATTATGAGGACCTGATGCTGCTCTCGGAGGCCTATGCCCAGAGCGGACTGTTGAATCCCGCCGTGATCGTGGATACCAACCACAGCAATTCCGGCAAGCAGTATCTGGAACAGGAGCGCATCGCGAAGGAGATCCTGCATTCCACCAGACATTCGGCGGATATCAGGCGGCTCGTAAAGGGACTGATGATCGAGTCCTATCTGGAGGATGGCTGCCAGAAGCCCGAAGGCGGTATTTATGGAAAATCCATTACGGATCCCTGCCTGGGCTGGGAAAAGACAGAAAAGTTAGTGCTGGCACTGGCAGATCTCAGGTAGGCATACGATGCGGATCGGACCAAAGCCCAAAGCCGTGTCCTACGGCTCCCTGACGTTTAAACGCAAAGAAAAAAAGAGGATCGATTTTACGATCGTATATGAGGTCCTGACCTGGCTTGGCGGTATCCTGGCGGCCGTGGTGCTCGGTGCGGCGTTAACATGGTTCTTCGGCCTGAAAACGAACGTGGTCGGCACCTCGATGGAACCAACGCTGCATCATGGCGAACAAGTGCTTTTAAACCGCGTCTCCTATCAGTTTACCTCCCCGAAGCGCGGCGATGTCGTCGCGTTTTATCCAAACGGCAATACGAAAACCCATATCTATATCAAGCGGGTGATCGGGCTGCCGGGCGAGCGGATCAAAATCCAGGACGGCTATGTCTATATCAATGATTCGCGCTATTTCCTGGATACGGCGGAAATAACCAGGGAAGCGGGGATCGCGGAAAATGAGATCGCTCTCGGGGTCGACGAATATTTTGTTCTCGGCGACAATCGCAGCAATACGGAGGATTCCCGCAGCGCTAATATCGGCAACATCACCTCGGAAATGATCGAAGGACGTGTCTGGCTTCAGTTAGGAACGCCTTCCAGCAAGATAAGGTTCGTGAAATAGATGAAGGTGCAATGGTATCCGGGCCATATGACAAAGGCCATGCGGATGATGCAGGAAAATATCAAACTGATCGATCTCGTGATCGAGGTCCTGGATGCGCGGGCGCCGCTTTCGAGCCGCAACCCGGATATTGATTCCCTGGCAAAGAACAGGGCCAGGCTTTTGATCTTAAACAAAGCGGATCTGGCGGATAAGGAGACGACGGCAGCCTTCAAAGCAGCCTTTGAAAAGCGGGGCTTTACCGTCCTTTCGCTTGACGCCAGAAAATCCGGCACCGTAAAGGCCCTGCAGGCATCCATTGAAAAGGCCTGCGAAAAAAAGATCCTGCAGAATCAGAAAAAGGGTATCCTGAACCGTCCCCTGCGGGCGATGGTGACGGGGATCCCCAATGTGGGAAAATCAACGCTGATCAATACACTGGCAGGGAAGGCCAGCGCGAAAACCGGCAACAAACCGGGCGTCACGAAGGGAAAACAGTGGATCCGGCTAAACGCCCAGGTGGAGCTTTTGGATACGCCGGGGGTTCTCTGGCCCAAGTTCGAGGACGAACGGGTCGGGGAGAGACTGGCGCTGCTTGGGACGATCAACGATGATATTATAGACAGAAGGGAGCTGGCGCTTAGTCTGCTTCGCGTACTGCTTTCCGGAAATCCACAGATCCTTTCGGAGCGTTACGGGATCATGACGGACGGGACGGATCTGTCCGATGAAAAAGCGCTTTATGAAATCCTCTGTGAGATCGCCCGCAAAAGAGGCGCTCTTTTAAAGGGAGGAGAACTCGACCCCGATAAGGCCGCGAGCGCTCTTTTGGATGATTTCCGGGCGGGACGCCTGGGCGCTTTGACGCTTGACGCGCCAGAGGAGCTATGAAAAAAACAGTCGATATCAGCATTTTCATCCTGGTTGTTTTACTGGCAGCCTATCTGATCGTGACCTTTGTCGGAGAACGGACGAGGGTTAACGGCGTATCTATGGAAAATACCCTCTATGACGGTGACAATATTATGATGGACAAGCTTTCCTACCGCTTCCGGGAGGTTGAGCGCTTTGACGTGATCTGCTTTTACGCCGGAGAAGCAAAGGAAAACCTGATCAAGCGCGTGATCGGACTGCCCGGTGAGACGATCCGGATCTCCGGCGGCACGATCTATGTGGACGACGAGCCGCTAAACGATTACTACGGCGGTATTTCCTTCGCGGGACGCGCGGAGGAGGGGGTGACCCTCGGGCCGGACGAATACTTTGTGCTCGGGGATAACCGGATGGAGAGCATCGATTCCCGCTACGAGCAGATCGGAAACGTGAAAAAGAAGGAGATAATGGGCAGAGCGGGTTTTGTCTTTTATCCTTTTTCGCGGATACGGGTGATAAATTAGAGGAGATGAGGCGAAGGGATGAGGCAAGAGGGACGGTTCGGTGAGTTACCCCCCCTTCTGCCTCACCCCCCTTTTGCCTCATCCCTCTTACCTCGCGCAGAGGCGCGGAAGGAGTTTATGGGGATGACAGCAGAGGAGATAAGGAAACAGGCAAAAAACTGTCCGGATAAGGAGCTGCCGGCTTTTATCGCTGCCTATGAAGATGATCAAAGAAGCAGCGTGCAAGCCGTTGTCAAAAGCGCGGCACAAAGGTTCCAAAAATATGAAGCGGAGCTTGCGCGGACCTTTCAGATGAGCGTCTATGAGCGGAAATACCGGGAAACCTGTCCGCTGATCGCCGGCATCGACGAAGTGGGAAGGGGCCCCTTGGCCGGTCCGGTCGTAGCCTGTGCCGTGATCCTAGATCCCGATAAGGAGATCCTCTATCTGAACGATTCGAAGCAGCTTACCGCGGCCAAACGGGAACAGCTCTATGAGGAGATCATGGAAAAGGCCATTGCCGTAGGACTTGGCTCCGCGGACAATCACCGGATCGACGAGATCAATATCCTGCAGGCCACCTACGAAGCCATGCGGGAAGCTATTCAGAATCTCTCCGAAAAACCCGATATATTATTAAACGATGCAGTGACGATTCCGGACGTTGCGATCAGACAGGTCCCCATCATCAAGGGAGACGCCAAAAGCATTTCCATCGCAGCCGCCAGTATCGTGGCCAAAGTGACGAGAGACCGCCTGATGGTAAAATATGACGCCCAGTACCCGGAATATGGGTTTAGGCAGAACAAGGGGTACGGCGCCGCGAAACATATCGAAGCGATCAAACAGTTCGGACCGACCCCGCTGCACCGAAAGAGCTTTATCGGGAATTTTGTTTAACAGTGGATGGTGATTTCCATGTCATTCTTTAATTTTGGCGGCATGAACCTTTCCGGTCAGACGCAAGCAGCAGCAAATTTTAACGTAAGTCCTGTTTCCGCACCCCAGCCCGTGAAGCCCGAGGGACAGCAGCCCGGCTCCTCCGGTGAGCTGCAGCCCGGACAGGTGGTTTCCGGCGAGATCATGGAGACGCAGGATGATACCGTGCGCATTAAGCTCTCCGGTGACCAGGTGATCAATGCGAAACTGGAATCCTCGGTTAACATCGAACAGGGGCAGAACATGTCCTTTGAGGTCAGGACGGACGGCAGCCAGATCACGTTACGGCCGTTATATGCCAATCTGACCGCATCGGCGGCAACGACCGCAGCCCTTGATCAGGCCGGCCTTCCGGAGACGCCCCAAAACATCAATATGGTCAATGCCATGATGGAAGAGGGCATGCCGGTAAACAGGGACGTGCTCCGGGAGATGGCAAGGAATGTGGCATCAAACCCCACCGCGGATCCTGCGACCATTGTACAGTTAAGAAAGCTTGAGCTTCCTGTCACCGAACAGAATATCAATCAGCTGGAAAACTATAAAAATCTGGAGCACCAGATCTTAGGAGATGCCGAGACGCTGACGGACGGCCTCACCGAGCTGTTCGGAAAGACCGATGCAAGGATCACGGGAGAGCTCCTGTCCCTTGTTTCGGAAGAGCCTTCCGCCTTTTCCGGGGAATTAAAGGATATGCTGTCGGCGCTTGAACAGCTGGGAACAGAGAAGGAGGCGGAGGCTTCGCCCACCTTGCTTTCACCGCAGAACGAGGCGGCAAAGACCGTTTTTTCGGAGGAAGGCGCGCCGGAAGCGGAAAAAGGTGTCCTGCAGCAGACGGTAAAGGAAACCGCCACGCAGGCGCCACAACAGATGAGCGGACCGGACGTTCTGCCGGAGACGGAAACGCTTAAAAAGGGAGAGGTTGCCGTTCCGTCTGGCCCCGTTCTAAACGAAAAGCCCGCGGAAAGCTTTGAAGCACTTCTTTCGGATACGGCCAGGTTACTGGAAGAAAAGGGCCTGCCGAAAGAGCAGGTACAGACGCTCCTTGATGGGAAGCTGACGCCGGAAGAAATGCTGACAACGCTTGGCAAAGCCTATGAACAGGCACAGAAAGGCGGCAGCTCTTTACTGCCCCTTAAGGAATCGCTTGAAAAGCTCTTTGCTTCGGATGATCTTAAGGGGATAGTCCGGGACGAGCTCATGAAAAAGATGACGCTTTCGCCGAAGGAGGTTGCAAGCAAAGAAAAGGTTGAGGAGCTTTACCAGAAGCTCAATGAACAGTCCGCGAAAGCCATGGAAATCCTGCAGCACGCGGGAAAGGCGGATTCCCCTGCCTTCCAGAGCGCGCAGAATATCAGGGAAAACGTTCATTTCATCAATGATCTGAACCAGATGATGCAGTATGTACAGCTGCCCCTGCAGATGGCGCAGGAAAATGCGCACGGGGATCTCTATGTATACGCGAAGAACAAAAAGCAGATCGGAAAGGACGGCAAGGTCAGCGCGCTGTTACATCTGGATATGGAGACCCTGGGCCCCATGGACGTATACGTGGCGATGCAGGCAAATCGCGTCAATACCCACTTTTATTTACAGGATGAGGAAACCCTTGATTTTATCATGGCGCACATCGACAAACTGGATGAGCGGCTGAAAGCCAGAGGCTATCAGATGCATACTACCGTAACGACAAAGGATATCAAAGAGGATCGGGGGATCGTGGACGCCTTTCTGCAGACTGCTTCCTCGGAAGGAAGTGTGCGGTCGAAGGTGTCCAGGTATTCCTTCGATGTAAGGGCGTAATTGTTTAGGACAGCCCGAAGCACTTGCTGCTGAGGGCGTACCAAAGTGTAAGTTTTGGGATGCGGCCCGTCCTTTTGCGTAGCAAAACTTTCAATAACGGGCCGCGTATCTGTTCAGAAGCCAGAGGGTTCTGAACAGATACGTAAGGGCGTAAGTATCGCGTATGGCAGAACGGAAGCAGGAAAAACAGAAGATCAAAACCGCGGTAGCGATCGAATATGATCCGACAGACGCGGCGCCCCGGGTCATAGCGTCCGGACGAGGTGCCGTGGCGGAAAAGATCATTGAGGCCGCAAAGGAGGCGGATGTCCCCCTTCATGAGGACAGTAAATTAGCTGATACGCTGGCGAAGTTAGAGATCGGCGACTATATTCCGCCGGAGCTCTATGAGGTGGTGGCGGAGATCCTTGTCTTTGTGGATGAAATGGAAAAGATGAAGGGCAAGGTCTCAAAGATCCATCCGTTAATGTAATATATGAATAAACGAAGGGTAGGCGGCCGTTATGAGGAGAAAGCGGCCGCATTTCTTGAACAGCAGGGGCTTCAGATCCTCTTTCGCAATTTCCGCTGCAGACAGGGGGAGATCGACCTGATCGCGTATGACAGAGCGGAGCGTACGGTGGTTTTTGTAGAGGTAAAATATCGAAAAACCTCTTATGCCGGCATGCCGGCCGAAGCGGTGACGAGGGCCAAGCAGAAGACGATCTGCCGGGTGGCGGATTATTACCGCAGCTGTTACGTGACGGAGGACGCCCTGTCCTTTCGTTTTGATGTGGTGGCGATCCTTGGAGAGGAGCTTTCCTGGTACCGGAATGCTTTCCCGTATCAGCGTTATTACCGGTAAAAAATCCGTTGATTTATTTTTTCCGATAGAGTAAGATAAACAAGGAGTTTTGGGGTTTTTGTTTTGAAATGTGAGGTTTGAAATGGCTGGATTAATGGAGAAGCTTGCGGGCCGTAAGGATGAGGATGTGATGACGGGCGTCCTGACCCGTCAGGCAGGAACGCAGAAAATAAACCGCTTTATTGAAAAAAATCCGGATATGCAATGCGCATTTATGATCTTTGACGGGGATAATTTCAAAAAGATCAATGACAGCTACGGCCATTCCTGCGGCGATGACGTGATCATCCAGAACGCGAAGCTGTTAACGGAGAAGTTTGCCGACAAGGGGATCATTCTTCGTTTCGGCGGTGATGAGTTTGTGGTTTTTTATACCAATACCGATATCAATGAGATCAGCTCGAAGCTCAGAGAGCTGACTATGGAAGAAAACAGGGCCGTGATGAACGACGGGAAGACGGTCTCGTTTACATTTTCGGTCGGGGTTTCCATGTTCCCGAAATACGGGAAGGATTTCGAGTCATTAATGAAGCAGGCGGACGACGCGCTTTATACGGCGAAATATGAGGGCCGTAACTGTTACCGCTTTAATACCGAAGGGATGACGATGGCGCATCGGGAACAGTTCATGTTTGATATCGAGGAATTTTCCCGTGGCATGCCGGGCGGCTTCTTTGTCTACGAGGCCAATGAGGAGGAAAGGCTGTTATATGCGAGCCATTCCATGGCGAAGCTTTTCCACTGTGATTCGATCAGTGACTTCCGTGCCTATGTCGGGAATTCCTTTAAGGGGATCGTTGCGCCCGAGGATTACGAGAGGATCCAGCAGATCATCAATAAACAGCAGTTTGAAACGCCGCAGAATATCGATAAGATCGATTACTGCCGCTATCATATCAAATGCAAGGACGGTGTCGTCAAGGAAGTGGATGATTACGGCCATCTGGTGCATGACCGCAACTATGGTCTCGTGTATTATGTCTTTTTGGTGGATATCCACTATCTGAATACCATTAAATATTGATCAATATGGATTCCGTTACGCTGCTACGAAAGAACAGAGAACCGGGCGCTTACCGCGTCCGGGAGAATAAAAAAGGGGATGTCTGCTATCTGACATTCCCTGTTTTTGACGCGCTTACGGGCTTTACCCATGGCTTTTCCACAAGGGCGGGCGGCGTGAGCACCGGTATCTTTTCGAGCATGAACCTGACGACAAACCGCGGGGACAGCAGAGAAAACGTATGGGAGAATTTCAGGCGCCTCAGCGATGCGGCCGGCTTTTCCCTCGATTCGGTGACCTGCTCGCATCAGACCCATACTACCAATGTCCGGGTGATGACGAGGGAGGACCGCGGCGGCGGTCTGACGAAGGACAGGACCTGGCAGGATGTGGACGGCATGGTCACAGATGTGCCGGACCTGACCCTGATGACCTTTTACGCGGACTGCATTCCCTTGTTTTTCATCGATCCTGTGCGGCGCGCGATCGGTCTGTCGCATTCCGGCTGGCGCGGCACCGTCGGTAAAATAGGACTTAAAACGGTCACATTAATGCAAAAGGAATTCGGCTCCGATCCAAAGGATATCTATGCCGCCATCGGCCCCGGCATCTGCGCGGACTGCTATGAGATTTCCGAGGACGTGGCCGTTCAGTTCCGGGAGGCCTTTGCCGGAAACGTCCTGCCTGAGATCCTTTTCCCGGCTTCTGCGGGGAAATACCGGCTGGATCTCTGGCGGGCGAATGAGCTCATATTAAAAGAAGCGGGGATCCCCGCTTCTCAGATCGAAGTAACAGATATCTGCACCTGCTGTAATCCAAAGCAGCTTTTCTCGCACCGCGCAAGCGGCGGTAACAGAGGGAACCTGGCCGGCTTCCTGCGCCTCGAACCGGATTGACTGTTCCTCAGACGCCGGTTTCTTCCCTCGCATTGTATTTTCTGAGGATCGTCTGGATCTTCGCCGTTGGCGTATGCACCTGCGACAGCGCCATATCGTGGTTCAGAAAATCTATGATCGACGCGAGGAACTTGCTCATGTCCGCCTCGATATAGTAGGGCTTTCCCGAAAGCCCCGGCGGATGGTAGATCAGGTTCGTCGTGATGATCTTGTCAAAATAGCATTTCTCGTAGGCTTCATCAAATATTTCCAGACCCTCCGTAAACAGACCGAAGGTACAGCAGATAAAGACACGCTTTGCGTTCATCTCCTTCAGCTGTTTTGCGGTATCGATCATGCTGCCCCCCGAGGAGATCATATCGTCTATGACGATCACGTCCTTGCCGTCTATATTTTCACCGAGAAACTCATGCGCGACTATGGGATTTTTGCCGTTCACGATCCTGGAATAATCCCGTCTTTTATAAAACATACCCGTATCCACGCCAAGCACGCCGGCAAAATACACAGCCCGGTCAAGCGCTCCTTCATCCGGCGATATCACCACCAGATGCTCCTTATCAATGATCAGATCCTTCTCATAGTGGATCAGGGATTTAATAAACTGATAGGGCGGTAAAAAATTATCAAAGCCGTTAAGCGGCGTGGCATTCTGTACGCGGGGGTCATGGGCGTCAAAGGTCACCACATTGTGCACCCCCATATTCGCAAGCTCCTCAAGAGCAAGAGCGCAGTCTAAGGATTCGCGGAAATGCCGCTTATGCTGACGGCTCTCATAGAGAAAGGGCATGACGACTGTCACCCGGTGCGCCTTGCCCGCGATGGCGGCGATCACCCTTTTCACATCCTGATAGATATCATCGGGAGAGGCATGATTGATCAGATGGTTCATGCGGTAGGTCAGGCTGTGGTTTGTCACATCAGCCAGAATAAAGACGTCTCTGCCCCGGATCGACTCATTCAGCGTAGCCTTTCCCTCACCTGTGGTAAAACGGGAGCATTCAAAATCCGTCAGGAAGGATTCCGGCTCATAATCGGGAAAGGCGATGGAATCCCTGAAGGAGGTATTTGTCACATGACGGTATTCCTTCAGATGATAGTCCACAAGCTTTCCGAGCTCCTTTGAGCTCTCGTGACAGATCAGCTTTAACGGCGCCACCGGCATGATGCCGTTTAACAGCTCGTTATTATCGATATCTTTCAACGGTTCCATAGGTTTCTCCCTGAATTTTGCACCAGTTATAGTGAACGTCAGATAAAGCTGCCGTTCACTATAACGCTCCGCGAGGATGCGCACGGATTTTGTGAGGAATTATGCCACTTTCAGCGGCCAAAATCCGGCACAATACAACTAAATTTATTGTATATCAACAGGGGGAGCAGCGTCAAGAAGAGAAAGAAAGAGGTGAAATGCAGAAGTGACACAATTTAACAGGGAACAGGAGATGGCTGTTTTACACGGATCGGGGCCGATGTTAGTTCTTGCGGGACCGGGCTCCGGCAAGACCGCGGTACTGACCGGGCGCCTGTGCCGCCTGGTCAGGGAAAAGATCGCGGCGCCCGAACGGATACTGGTGCTGACCTTTTCGAAGGAAGCGGCGGAGGAAATGCAGCAGCGCTTTAAACGGGAACTTGGCGGGATCCCCTGTCCGGTGCATTTCGGGACCTTTCACGCTGTGTTTTATCATATTCTCAGAAAACAGGGCCTTTATCACGAAAACAGTATTCTGGATACACGCACCAAAAAGGAATATATTCGCTTTGTCGGGAAAAAGCTTCAGATCGCCGGATATTATGATCAGAACTGGCAGGAGGAGATGCTGCAGCGCATATCCGCGCAGAAAAACGGAAAATCGCCGGATTTTGACGAGGAAAAAGACCGGGAGGCGTTTGAGCGGATCTTTACGGAATATAGCGAAAAATGCCGGAAAGAAAGAAGACTCGATTTTGATGATATGATCACGGAATGTATCCGCCTTCTGACAGAGATCCCTAAAGTGCTGAAGAAGTGGCAGGACCGGTTTGATTATTTTCTGGTGGATGAATTTCAGGATATTGATAAGAAACAGTATGAGGTATTAAGGCTCCTTGCGGGAGAGAAGAAGAATATCTTCGCGGTGGGGGACGACGACCAGTCGATCTACGGCTTCCGCGGCGCCGCCCCGGGGATCATGCAGCGCTTTAAGGAGGATTACGCAGGGATAAAGGTTGTAAACCTGAAGAGCAATTACCGAAGCCGAAGGGAGATAGTCGATAACGCCATACATCTGATAAAAAACAATTCGGAGAGGCTTCCCAAGGAACAGAGGGCAGAGAAGGGGGACGGGGGCTTTATAGAGCTCAGGGTCTTTAACTCCGGCCTTAAGGAGGCTTTGTTTGTGGCGGAAAGAATAAGGGCGCTCAGGATCGAAAAACCCGGCATGAGCATTGGCGTGCTCTACAGGACGGGGAAAGCGCCGGAGCTTTTGGAGAACGAGCTTAAAAGGCAGGGCATGGCCTTTTACAGGAATGAAAAACGAAGGAATTTTTATGAGGAGGAATGGGTAAAGGATGTGCTTTCGTATCTCAGGCTTTCTGCCGGCAGAGGTGATCTCAAGGATATCTTAAGGATCCTTAACAGGCCTGACCGGGGCCTTAGCAGGGAGGCCTTTAACTCATTAAGGATCGGGGCCTTCTCCGGGGATATTTGCGGGAGGGAGCCCTGTGGAATCCTTGCGCCCCTTTATGAGTACTATTGTGATGATGAGGAGAAGCTCTGCGCTGTTAAAGGATTAGAGAAGGGGCTTCTGTTCATAAAGGGGCTTCCGGTAAGGGGAGCAGTAAACTACGTTCTAAAGGGCTTCTTGTATGAGAAGGAACTCAAAAAAAGGAGCCGGGGAAATGAGGATGATGCCATGGAGCTGGAAGCGGAGCTTTTTGACAGCCTTGGGGGGGCTGTCTATACAGAGGAATTCCTGGATCATGTTGATAGCGCTAACGAGGCCTTTTCGGAACAGGAGGAAAAGGCCTCAAAGGGAAGGACAGACCCCGCCGGGAATACTGTGCTCCAGACCGTCCATGCCTCAAAGGGGCTCGAATATGACGCAGTGTTCGTGATCGGCCTGCAGGAGGGGATGTTCCCCCATAAGAAGGCAGTGACGAGGGCGGAGACGGAGGAGGAGAGAAGGCTTTTCTACGTCGCCATGACCAGGGCGAGGGAGCGCCTCTATATATGCGGGCTTAAGAAGGACGACTTCGGGAAGAAGGAGTCAAGGTTCCTGCATGAACTATTGATCAAACCGACAGACGTGGGATAAATGTGCGAAGGGGGAGGGGGGCCGACGGGGGAGCAGAGATGGCGGGAAAGGCAGATAAAAACCGCCGGAAGAGCTTGCTTTATACGTGCCGGGGACGGGAAGGAGGCGGGAAAGGCAGATAAAAGCCGTCAGAAGAGCTTATTTTATACGCGCGGGGGAGGGAGAGGAGGCGGGAAAGGCAGATAAAAGCCACCGGACGAGCTTGCTTTATACGCGCTGGGGGAGCGGAGGAGGCGGGAAAGGCAGATAAAAAGTAACCACACATTTTTTTTAGCTGCATAGCAGATAGGAGCAGATATGGAAAATAACATGGAATCAAGCTTTAGACTGGAAAGAAAGATGGTAGAATGCATAGCACACAGAAAGGCGTTTCTTGAGTCGCTAATAGCAAGAAAGCAGCAGGAATTAGAATGCGCCCCTGAAGGAACATTGCGGGTGAGTAAGAGGAAGAACTATTGCCAATACTATTGGAGGGCTGATCCTAAGGAAACAAATGGAGCGTACATAGCGAATAAGGATATTAACATAGCAAAGCGACTTGCCCAGAAGGGTTATGACAGCAAGATCCTTCGCTCTGCAGAGGCTGAATTGGAACTTGTTTCAGAATATGAAGCTTTTTTAAAGAAAAACTCAATTACTGTAGTGTTTGAGAAACACAGTCCGGAAAGGCGGGAGCTGATTGAGCCTGTGGAGTATTCTGACAGCCAATACATAGAGAGGTGGAAGGCGTATAAGTATGAGCCGATGAGATTTGACGAAGATTCTGTAGAATGGGTCACTGAAGACGGGGTCAGAGTCCGTTCAAAGTCGGAACTCATTATAGCCGGCATGCTTGAGCGTTTTAAGATCCCATACAGATACGAATGCCCGATAAAGCTAAGGGGATTGGGGAGCATTCGGCCTGATTTCATCTGTTTGAATGTACGGACCAGGGAAGAGTTTATATGGGAGCATTTCGGCATGATGGACAACATCTCATATGCTGGTAAGAACATTGCAAAAATAGATGCATATGAGCAGAATGGTTTTTTTCCTGGGAAAAGTCTGATAATGACATTTGAGACATCACAGCATGCTATAAGCTCCTATGTGATCAGGTCAATGATTGAACAGTATCTGTCATAGAAATGACCGTAGTATTAGACAGATATCAGTACAAAGCGGAGAACGAGGAACTGTATAGACAGCACGGTGAGATCAATGCCCGGTATGAAGCTGTTCTGGAGGAACTTAAGCAGACAAAGAGCGATGTTGCTGCCGGAGAAGAGTTCCTGCGGTACTTTACGGAGATGTCGGGTCCCATCAAGAAGTTCAATGAACTGTACTGGGACAAGCTCCTCGATAAGATGATCGTCGATGAGGGGAAGGAACTGACGGCAGTCTTTATTGGAGGGTATAGAGTTAACATAAAATAATACGCCCGTGTATATTATCACGAGCGTAAAAATCATCATATCTTAACGCTATACCCTCCAATAAAGACCGCCGTCAGTTCCTTCTCCTCTGCGACGATCATCATATTGAGTAGCTTGTCCCAGTACAGT
>JAILQQ010000243.1 GCA_024698885.1 Lachnospiraceae bacterium
TTCGGCAGCGCGTTAACCAGCTTGTAACGCATGGTAATGTCCGCCTGGCGTTGAAAGGTCCGTTTGTATTCGTTCAGAAAAAACGGCTCCGTATTCAGGATCTTTATCTCCTTGATGCCCTCAAAGGCCTGCTTGACATACTGGATCAGTTTTCCGTTCAGCTCAAGGTTTTCGCTCCCGTATCTTCTGGTACGCTTCCGGACGCTCAGAAGGATCGTCACGGCACACAACCCGACAGAGGCGGCAAGCACCAGGGAAAGCGTAATATTGGTCACTGCCAGATAAACAAGGATCGAAACAGATGTTACCGCTAAGGAGACGATCGTGATCAGATTCCAGACAACCTCATGAATACTCGCGGAGTCCCCATTGATCCTCCGGATGATCTCCGCCGTATTCCTGTCCAGAAAAAACGTATACGGCTCTCCCAGGTAAACCTCCATGACCCGGATCGAAAGGTACTGCCGCACCTTCATCGAAAAGCTCGCAATATAGCCTTCCTTCCAGGATAAATAAGCATTCTTGACGATATATACGAGGATCGTAAAAACAAGCAGCGAGATAAATACATGGTCAAAATCCGTAAAACCCGTAATGTATGAGATCATACGGTAGGTGAAAAGCTCATTCCCCTCCTTTGCGCCGAGTGCCAGATCTAAGATCGGCATAAAAACAGAGATGGCGAGCAGCTCTATGGCCGCAGCCGTGATCACGACCAAACACGCCAGAATGATCTCCTTCCTGAATTTTTTTCCGACAAGATAGTTTAACTTCCGTATCAGTTCCATGGATCGATCTAAAGTCCCAATTCTCTGATCAGGCGTTCTGCCTGAACAATATTGTTTTTTCCCTGCAATACAAAACGCCGTGCCTGCGCACCCTTTTCCGCCATCGCCTTGGGTCCTTCCGCAAAGACTGCCTGCAGGGCATCGGCGATGCCGGAAGCGTCTTCTTTCCGGATCAGATAGATATGCTCTTTGTACTCCTTTGGCATACCGGGCAGCCCTGTCATCAGCACGGGCGTTCCCGAAGCCAGATATTCCATGGTTTTGGACGGGAAGGAGTATTTCGTATAATCATCGGCTGTCGGCCGGGGGTTCACCAGAAGATCCGCTTCCCGCTGCGCCTTGATCGCTTCCTCTATCAGAACGCTTCCATGGTATATGATCTGCGGGTGTTCGCGCATGGTTCTCTCCAGAGACTCCCGCATATCTCCGTCTCCATAAATATGGAGCTCCGTATCCGCAAGCTTCGCCTGCAGAAATCCTTCCGTCAGGTTCCCTATTCCGTATATCCTGTCAACGGAACCGGTATAAACTATTTTTTTTGTATTTCCCTTTGATGCGACGGGAGCCTTTCTGTTTTCCCGGCTGTCAGCCATACCCTCAATAACGATATATGGCCGTTTTCCTTTGTTATAGCGATCGTTCATCTGTTCCGTCAGAAAAACATAACGGTCGGCATGCATCAGCAAAAAGCGGCTCACAGCCCGGTATTTCCTGTCGTGCTCGGAATATACATACTCCGGAAGATCCGTAACGACAGCAATATACGGGCATTTCCCCAAACGTGACGCAAAATAGGAGCCAAGCGCAACAGGTGCATTTAAAATATCGGCAATAACTGCCGTTTTTTTCTTCCGCATCAGGGCCAGACAATACCGAAACGACGTGAAGAAGGCAAAAATATCCTTCCACCCGTGACGGTTGATAAGCGGTATATATACATAATTGACCTGATGCACCTTTTCGGTTTTGCGCTTCCAGAAAAAAGGCCTGTAATTCTGCTCCGTGATCGGCAGCTCCGAAAGTGCTGTCAGCGAAACCCGTTCCGAAGCGGCAAGTCCCTCGCTCAACAGCCGGTTATATTTCTGCACAGCCTGTCCCGGTTTTTTCTCCGACGAGCCGAACAGCACAGAGAACATGTGCTCGGAACATTGAAACGATGCATACAAAACATCTGTTTTTCCATATGTCTTATCAAACGTATCCCGGATCGCCCGCATGAAAGCGGCGGCAGTATGCCTGAAGTCGAATTTCTCCGCGATCCTCAGGCTTTCATCCCCCATACGCCTGCGAAGCGCAGGATCCGACAAAAGCTCCCTCATACGGGATGCCATCATTTCCGGATCATAAGGATCCACGATAAAACCGTTGACGTCCTCTTCGATCAGATCATAGGCGCTGTCCGCGTATTTTGAGCTGATCACAGGAAGCCCGCAGTTCATCGCTTCTAACGTCACCAGTCCGAAGCAATCCTCTCTGGTCGGCAAAATAAAGAAGGCGCTTTCGGCATAGAGCTCCGTTAACGCATCCCCCTCTAAAAACCCTGTAAAATGAACTCTTTCGGAAATACCGAGTTCCTGGGCCATTAAAGAAAGGGCCTGCCGTTCACTCCCGTCCCCCACCAGATAAAGCTCCCATGCCACGTCTTCAAGCAGCTTTACCGCCTGCAGCAAAAGATCCACTCCTTTTCGGGGGATCAGGCTGCCGACATAGATGATGCGGTTCTGGCCGGATATGTGTGAAACAATTGAGTCTCTTTTATTTGTTCCGTTTTGTATAAACCGATCCCGGTCGATGGAAAGCTCACTGATATAGACCTGCTCCGCCCGGGCTCCCAGATAGATCTGATTTTCCTTCGTTTTCGTGGAGCTTGCGATAAACGCACTGCTTCCTCTCACGATATATTTTCTGAAAAGCTTCTGCAGCCCCGAAATATTGCGTTCACTAAAACGCGTCCCGTCCGACCAGGAAATGAAGGGAATCCCGTGTGTCCTGCTGTAATGCTTTACGATCAGGGAGGTACTGTTATATTCGGAACAGACGATCACATCCGGCCGGATTTCCGAAAGTGCCCTCGAAGCACCGTATGAAATGATGATCTCCCGCACATCCAGTTCCTTCTTCAGGCGAACTATCTTTGATTTCAAAAAGACCGTGTTCTTAAGCTTCTCCGTGCCGGCATGCCAGCTGCGGAGCGTTTTCCGGTTTGTCGTTGAAAACAGGATATAAAACGTATACTCCTGTGAAAAGTGCTTCTGAAGATAAGCAAAAAAATCAACCCGGTAGGGAGCCGGCTGGTTCGTTACGATCAGTACTTTTTTCATGCTTATTCCACGTTCGTTGCGTAAAACAGATATTTCAGGCGTTTTAATACCTCCTGGAAAACACCGTTGTCCACGGCTTCCCGCCACATGGAGGCTTTTGAGCGACCGCCCAACACGTATTTGCTCAATACGCTCCGCAGCACATCGATATCCTTCAGATGAGCGTTCTGTACGGCCTTGATCTCATCCTCTGCCGTCTTCAGATGATAGCGGGTATATACATAGGGATAATTGCGGAACATCAGCTCCGTTTTTCCGGCCTCCTTGACAAATTCCAGCAGATTGGAATCAAACACCGGGATCTGGATCAGTTTATACTCCCCGTTGCCGTCATAGAAATGCGACACCGACTTTCCCTGTACCTTGTCAAACCAGGGAAGGAAGCGGACGATCCGTTCTACATCCCGCATATACTGATTTCTGACCTTTTCGCTGGTTTTTTCTTCCTGTCCGTACATAACTCTCCTCTTACCGCCCTCTGTACCGTTTCATACGCAGGCTACAGTCTCTCCTCTGCACATTATAGCAAATCCGTCCTGCTTTTTCTACCATATCTATAACTGAATCCCATGAAAACCACAGTATCTTGATAAAGATGATCCAATCCATTATAATAGATGAACGAATTAATGTAAAGTAATAGGCAACTGTTTAGGACAGCCCCGTTGATTGCTACGCAATCAGGGGTTGCGCACCCGAAGCACTTGCTGTTTGGGGCGTACCAAAATGTGGGTTTTGCGATGCGGCCCGTCCTTTTGCGAAGCAAAACTTTCAATGACGGGCCGCGTATCTGTTCAGAAGTCAGAGGGTTCTGAACAGATACAGTAATAGGAGATAATGGGGGAGGATCCGGTGGAACCAGCATCACAGTCAGACATCTCGAATAATATCCATGAAACGTCGAATGATCAGAGTTTCCTCAGAAAATGGCTTCCCGGTATCTTTCTGCTCATTGTTTCGGCCCTGTTTCTCCTGTTTTTTTCGCTCTGGACCAGCCCCTTTTATGTTCATTGGTATGGCTGCGACTGTAGCTTTTTCTCCATGGTCGGCCGGGGGATCACGCAGGGGCTCGTACCCTATCGTGATTTCTTCGATCTGAAGGGCCCGTATTTCTTTTTCATTGAAGCTCTGGGCCAGTTTCTTCATAAGGACAGGCTGGGCGTTTACCTTACGCAGATCCCCTTTCTGTGGGTTTCCCTGTTATTGATCGTAAAGCTGTCACGGCTCTATCTCTCAAAAGGCCGGACCGTTTTCGTTGTCCTTGTCTTTCTTTTCGGACATATTTCCATTCTCTGGGGAGGAAATACGCTGGAAGAATATATGCTTCCCCTGAACCTGCTTGTTATTTTTTTAACGGTCAAATTTCTGAAAGTACACTCTCTGAAAAACGATCCGGTACCGGGCTGGCTTCCGTTTATTACCGGCATCTGCTTTGGCATCATGCTCTTTGCCAAGGTTACGGTCGCGGCGCCGATCATGGGGATCTGTGCGGCGCTTGGCATCTCCCTGTTAGCATACCGGCGTTACAAGGTACTGTTTTCCTTTATTCTGTTTTTTTTACTGGGTGTCTTCCTGGCGGCTGTGCCGGTTTTTATTTATTTTGCTTATCACGGCACGCTCCAGACAATGCTTTACTGCGTTTTCGAGTTTGCCTATCTTCGTTCCGTAGATTTCTCGGATCCCTTTACGATCAAATGGGAGCTGAAGCTGACAGCCTGCTTCTTAGGTCTTTTTACGGCAATCTTTCATATTCCTTTGCGGCCTGCCAAAAACAGCGATCGACACGATGGAAAGGATCCTGTTGACGCAGTAAAAAATGATATGCCGGAACCGGAATATGCTTTCAAGTACGGATTAAGGCGTTTTAGCAGATTTGTCCGCCGCTTATATGCGGGGAAGGAGGGCACGCGCCCTGCCCTTCCCGTGGAACTCTGCCTGATTCTTGTCTTTATGTCTTTGTTTTCCTATATCCTGCTTCATCTCGGAAACCCATGGATCTACTATTTCATGACGACAGAACCAATCTTGGTACTGGCGACCGTTCTGCTCCTCTTTCTGTATCAGCCGCTCATTCTGTTTTCCTCCGTCAGGGAGGCGGTCTGCCTGATCACCCTTTTCATTTATATCTTTTATTTCGGCGGCTCGACCATGGATACGATTCAAACCTTTATATACGACAAAGACAATCCGTATTATGAACAATACTATCAGAATGCGCAGGATATCGCCCTGCTGATCCCCGAAATGGAGAGGAACAGCGTTTACTCTCTCGATATTGATATGACCTTTTTCGAGGCAACCCAGATCATGCCCTGCTACCGCTACCAGATCAACCTGCAGTTCTTCATTGCCCTGAATCCGGCTATTCAGGATGAGCTTCTGCAGTATTTCGACGAAACGCCTCCGAAATGGATGGTCGTCAGCCAGACCCTTGATCAGTATCTTCCCGTTCTTTACGATGTTCTGATGGAGAAATATCACTGCCTTTACTTTAATGATGCCGGCTGCCTTTACGTTTTAAACGAAACGCCCGGCTGACAGCGGTCTCCAGGCATATGATCATTGATTTTCCGCCGGAAAAATAGTATTATGGGATTCCGGGCTGAGACATAAATGTGCCCATAGGTAGGGAGGAACAGGGTAATGGACAATAAGTATGTTACGAATGTGTTAGATCTGATCGGGAATACTCCCCTGATCAGCCTGGAGCAAACAACCGGACTTGAGCTTTACGCCAAGGCAGAATTCCTGAATCCCGGCGGCAGTATAAAGGACCGAATAGCCTTAAATATGATAGAGGCCGCGGAGAAAGACGGCCGTTTAAAGCCCGGCATGACGATCATTGAACCCACCTCCGGCAATACCGGGATCGGACTTGCGCTGTGCGGCGTTCGCAAAGGATACCGCGTGATCATCGTTATGCCCGAAAATATGAGCGAAGAGCGAAAAAAGATCATACGCGCGCTTGGTGCGGAACTGGTACTGACAGATCCGAAGCTGAGTATCGGCGGCTCTGTGGATAAGGCCATGGAAATTGCCGCTGCCTCCGATGACTATTTTGTCCCCCAGCAGTTTCAGAACCCGGCCAATCCGGAAATGCACTACAGAACAACAGCCGTAGAACTGGTCAGGCAGCTCGGAAAAAAGATCGATATCTACGTATCCGGGATAGGCAGCGGCGGAACACTGCAGGGCGTGGCGAAATATCTTCTGGAGAAAAATCCGGATTGTAAGATCGTTGCCGTAGAGCCTAAAAATGTATCCGCTCTGCTTGGGGACGAACCGGGCCTGCATCAGATCCAGGGGATCGGGGACGGCTTTATCCCGGATATCCTCGATACTTCGATCATAACGGATATCGTGGAGGTTTCGGATGAGGATGCGATAAATACCGCGCGGGAACTGGCAAAAATACAAGGGCTTCTTGTGGGAACATCATCCGGTGCCAATGTATGGGCCGCAAAAAGAATGACGGATAAATACGGAAAAAACCAGGTCATCACGACCATACTGCCGGATCGTGCCGAAAGATACTTCAGCACTGCTCTGATATGACCGGATACCTGTGGATCAAAAATATTGATAAGCACCACGAAAACCGCATACAATACATAGAAACATAGGAAGACCTTAAATTTCCACTATACAGGGACGGACGTTATAATGTATAATAAATATTCAGTCAGGTTTCTATTCTAATTACTCACAAGGAGGTCTGCTACATGATTTATTCAACAGAAGTAAAAGCAATGTGTCCGGTTCATCAGGGCGTGCATCATGGCGCCGCACCGATACCGGAAGAAGCAAAATGGGTCAAGGCAAAGGAAGTAAAGGATATATCCGGCTATACCCATGGTATCGGATGGTGCGCTCCGCAGCAGGGCTGCTGCAAGCTGTCCTTAAACGTGAAGGATGGGATCATTCAGGAAGCATTAGTGGAAACATTAGGCTGCTCAGGTATGACACATTCCGCGGCGATGGCATCGGAGATCCTTCCCGGACTTACCATACTGGAGGCGCTGAATACCGACCTCGTATGCGATGCTATTAATACCGCTATGAGAGAGCTCTTCCTTCAGATCGTTTACGGCCGCTCTCAGAGCGCATTCTCAGAGGATGGTCTTCAGATCGGTGCAGGCCTTGAGGATCTCGGCAAGGGAACCAGATCTATGGTAGGAACAACTTACGGTACTCTTGAAAAGGGCCCCCGTTACCTCGAGCTGACAGAAGGATATATCACGGAACTTGCCCTGGATGAAAACGATGAGATCATCGGTTATAAGTATGTAAACTTCGGAAAAATGATGGACTTCATCAAGGCAGGGGATGATGCCGTTAAAGCGGTTGAGAAGGCTTCCGGGCAGTACGGACGCGTGGCGGATGCGGTCAAGATGATTGACCCTCGGAAACAATAATACAGGGAGGAAAGAAAAATGGCAAAATTTGAATCTTATGAAAGAAGAGAAAAACAGATCCTTTCCAAACTGGCAGAATACGGGATCGGATCGATCGATGAAGCGGAAAAGGTCACGAAGGATGCGGGCTTAGATGTTTATCATATGGTAGAGAATATCCAGCCGATCTGTTTTGAAAACGCAAAATGGGCATATACGGTAGGTGCCGCGATCGCCATCAAGAAGAACTGCAGAAAGGCTTCCGAGGCTGCAGCGGCGATCGGAGAGGGCCTTCAGGCCTTCTGTATCCCCGGCTCCGTTGCCGATCGCCGTAAGGTAGGTCTTGGTCACGGTAACCTGGGCAAGATGCTGCTGGAGGAAGATACGGAATGCTTCGCATTCTTAGCGGGTCATGAATCCTTCGCTGCGGCGGAAGGTGCTATCGGTATCGCGGAAAAGGCCAATAAGGTCCGTCAGAAGCCCTTAAGGGTTATCCTGAACGGTCTCGGCAAGGATGCGGCACAGATCATTTCCCGTATCAACGGTTTTACCCACGTGGAAACCGAGTATGATTATTTTACAGGAGAGCTGAAGGAAGTATCCAGAAAGTGCTATTCCAAGGATCCTAACAGCTCCAGGGCGCAGGTCAACTGCTACGGTGCCAACGATGTGCAGGAAGGTGTTGCGATCATGTGGCATGAAAACGTGGATGTTTCCATTACCGGAAATTCGACGAATCCCACCAGATTCCAGCATCCTGTGGCAGGTACTTATAAGAAGGAGCGCGTGGATGCCGGCAAGAAGTACTTCTCGGTAGCTTCAGGCGGCGGCACAGGACGTACGCTTCATCCGGATAACATGGCAGCAGGCCCTGCTTCCTACGGCATGACCGATACGATGGGTCGTATGCATTCGGACGCACAGTTTGCGGGTTCTTCTTCGGTTCCGGCTCATGTGGAAATGATGGGACTGATCGGTGCGGGAAATAACCCTATGGTAGGAATGACGGTTTCCGTTGCGGTTTCTATCGAAGAGGCAGCCAAAGCCGGAAAATTCTAAGCAAAGTCTTTTATCAGTTTACCCTGATGAAATTTGTTATTTTGGCATCTGCTGAATAACTGTCAATAATCCCGGCGGGTAAACCGCCGGGTTTTTCTAATGAGTAAAATATGAAAAACTATCAAAGATTTTTGTATTTTCTTCTTTCAACAGCGCTTCTTTCCGTGATCATCCTCTTAGGCCGGAAGGATTTTTCCGTTACCTATACGACAGAGGATCTCGACATTCATGAATCGCAGACGACGGCTTATACACCCGGTATTCTTTTAAGAAAGGGCGATTACCATATTCATGTGTTTTACGCGGCGGACGTGGATATCCGGATGGATTTCTTCGGAACGTCCGATGATAATTATATTACAACGCTTCCGGCGAATATGTACGGAGGTAATTACGAGGCTGACTACAGCCTGAGTAAGGACGCGCAGGGAGCAAAGCTCAGATTTGAGGTCCCGCAGGGCGGTATTTTTTATGTAGCGGAGATCATGATCTCAAGCGAAAGGCCGCTGTATGCGGATGCTCTGTTTTTTGCGGTGCTTACTGCCGGTCTTCTGATCTTACTGTTTTTTGTGCTGGAAAAAAAATGGTATCGCAGGCTATCGGCAGAACAGGCGGTCGCTTTCCTGTTGATGCTTTTTTCGGTGATTATAGTCGTATCCCCTCATTTTTCATCCTATTTATATTATGGAAATGATCTGGGCGGGCAGCTGATCCGGATAGAGGGCGTTAAGGATGCGATCCTAGACCGGCAGTTCCCGGCCATCTTATTTCCCCGAACCGTAAATGAGTACGGTGAGCTCGGCGTCATGTATCCTTATATGTTCCTGGTATTTCCGGCTGTCTTGCGCATATGCCATGTTTCCCTGCTTACCGCCTATAATGTTACAATTTTCTGTACAGCAGCTGCTGTGGTTTCTGTCATGTATTATGCGTTGCGGAAGCTGCATGTTTCCAGCCTTAGTGCAGCGCTGTCGGTTGCGCTTTACCTGCTTTCTCCCTCCTTTGCTCATGCGGAAACCGATAACGGTGCTGTTTTGGGAAATGGGATCTCCTATATTTTTATACCGCTTGTCACCGCCGGCCTGCTGCACCTTTTA
>JAILQQ010000088.1 GCA_024698885.1 Lachnospiraceae bacterium
TAAGAAGGATCTGAACGGGCGGCATATTCTTATATATCAGAAAAATCGTATTACGGGCACTCAGTCTCACTTTAAAAGCATTGTGTCTGGAGCCGGAGGAAGCGCTCCCGGCGTGTTCCACAACCGCCTCCGGCACAAACCGGCAGCTGTAGCCGCAAAGCGCCGCCCGGTAGGACAGATCAACGTCCTCGAGGTAGCAGAAATGGCGCTCGTCAAACAGGCCAACCTTCTCCAAAAGGTCTCGTCTGTAAACTGCCGCGCCGGCGCAGGCCGAGAAGATTTTTACATTCCGGCGGTACATCCCCACCGGTTTATCCCTGCCAAGGGAAAACGCCCATCCGAGCGCACAGAACAGATCACCGGCAGAATCAAGCCTCTCCGGATCCTTCATGGAGATCATCTTTGCCTGACACGCAAACACATCCTTTTTATTATCTATTGCTTCTACGAGGTTTTCAATAAAATTTTTCTTAACAGCCGTATCGTTATTCAGCAGAATAACATAGGGAGATTCCGTTTTTCGGATACCCTCGTTGACGGCCCCGGCAAATCCGATATTCTCTTTCAGGGGGATGACCGTCAGCCGGAATTCGGGATAATCCGCCGGATCCAATTCCATGCTTCCGTCTGTCGAACCGTTGTCCACCACGCAGACCTGAAAATCTGAAACCGTTTGCTGCCGCAAAGCATGCAAGCAATCTGGCAGGTATTCCCCGCCATTGTAGTTCGGTATAATAACGGTCGTTCTTATATTCGATTGTTCCCTGTTTTTGTCGCTCATACCCGGTTTTTGCTTTAGTTAATGCATGGTTTAATTTTTATTTAAATCCTCCTGAACTTTGCAAAGGGATCGTATACACAGATATACGGCTTCGGCATTTTGATCACACCATTCTCCGGCACAGGATATTCCGTTCCCTGCTCTGTCAGCCAGTCGATCAGTGCCTTCTTTCTGATCATCACACAGTTTTGATCCAGCGCATCCACTCTGTTTTGGATCGAAGCCCGGTGCATATAACCGGAAAAGTGTCCGTTCATGCCGCGGAATCTCGGCTTCAGCTTCCCGTTCTCATCCGCACTGAAGCCGGCATTGTCGATCCTTCCCTCCTTCGAAAGGATCTTGCCACCCACAGCGCCCACTTCTTCGCGGGCCATATGTCCTAACAGCTCATCCGGATAATCCTTATTGATCGGCTTTACATGATTGTTATCCATCACCATGATCGCATCGGCCGGAATATCCTTCAACATATCGGCCGTGTAAAGGCCTAATTCTCCCGGCGTCATGGAAACAAAACGGAGCCCCTTCGCTTCGTATCTTACCCGGAAGAAACCCAGATGCTCCGTATACATGACTCTGGCCTTCAGGTTCATCCGTTTCAGATGATCCTCGATCGCCCGTTTACCGGCTTCATATGCATAAAGCTTGTTATCCGGACTTAATGCGGTGGAAATATCATGTGCCCGCCAATGATATAGCACTTTCGAAATGTGGCGGATATGAGCCGGATCCATAAGCTCGGCACAGCGAAAGATAAAATCATGATCCTGGGCTCCGTCATATTCCTTCAGAAAACCGCCGGTCTTCTCCACCACATCCCGCCGCACCACCAGAAAGTGGCAGATATAATTATTGCTACGCAGCAGATCAATGTCAAAATCCGGTTTACTGTGATAATCGAAGTACCGGGACATGTCCTCATTGACCTTGTCCTCATCCGAATAAAGCATCCAGGTGGTATTCTGGATAATATTTCCGCTGCGATAAGCCGTTTCATTCAGCGCTCTCATTACCTCATAAAGCGCATCCTCCGTGAGGATATCGTCGTGGTCGAGGAACCCAATGTAATCACCGGTCGCCATCGTCAGAGCCGCGTTTGTATTGCCTGCTATCCCTTTGTTCTCCCGGAGGCGCTGATATTTGATCTTACCGCCGATCAGCGGATCCCCGCAGCTTCCGATCGCCTCCATAACAACGTTCTGTACCGTATCGGTCTTACTGCCATCAGCGATACACAGTTCCCAGTCCGTATAGGTCTGATGGATAACGGAATGCAGCATCTGGTCCAGGAAAACCGCATTGGTCTCATAAGCCGGCACCACCAGGCTGATCCGGTATGTATGGGGAAAGGCAGTCTCCCGCTGTCTGCTTCGTTCTCCCTCGTCCGCTGCCGTTTTGACCGACAGATGATGATAGGAGGTTTCCGCTTTCTCTCCGGCCAGCTTTTCTATGACCTTATAATAGGTCGCACTGAACCCGTTACGCTTCAGATAGCTGAGCAGCCTTTTTTTATTCTGTTCATTCAGATTTTTGGATATGCGGCCGATTATACTCATGATCATACCGTCTGGTCTATGATATCCGCCTCGTAACAGCGGGCGGGATCCTCTCTGTATTCCCCGGTGATCACCGTTGGATCGTGATAATAGGCGAAAAGCATCTTAAGCGTCTCACACGCCTGCCTGGCCATTTTCACATTGCTGACCTGATCATCCTCCCGCCAGGATATGGGGTAAAAACAAATATCCTGCGCGTAGTATTCCGTCGCGAACAGCATCGTGCAATTAAACATCAGATTATCCGGAAACTTCAGATAGTACTCGCTTTTCAGGCTCTCCACCTTATACATGTTAAGACCGGAGCCCAGATCGTATACTTTCTTACGGATCACAAAGGCGAAAAGAAAATCATAGATCAGGTTTCCGAAGGTCCGGAAACGCGAATATCCCTTCAGTCTGGATTCCCGCATGAATCTGGCCCCGAGGACCGCATCATGCTTGCGGTAGATCTTATGGGACAGTACCGGGATAAAATCCGAAAGCATTCCCTGATCGTCTCCGTGAAGCACGATCACATACTGATAATCTCCGTCAGCTGCGTACCGGAAAGCCACCTTGTGCGATCCGCCCAACCCGTAATTTTCCCTGTTCCGAAGCAATGTGACCGGGATGTCGGGGTGCCGCTTCATAAAGGATTTTACGACATTCTCGGTCTCATCGCTGCTGCGGTTGTTTACGACCAGTACCCTGTGGATATACTTCATCACATCCTCATCTAACTGCCCGAGGACCCGGATGATCTGCTTCTCACAATTATAGGCGGGAATAAACAGCAATATCTTGTCTTTCATATCAATACCTCACCAGACCGCATTCATTATTCACATCCAGCGGTTCAACCTTCTCTTCCCCGGTATAGTCAAATCCCTCCGGAATATATGTTTCATTGTTCTTATAGTCATAAAGACACATTTCCTTTGCGTTATCCGTATAATACGCCGCACTGATGGCCGCCTGATCCCCGATCAGGTTCAGTACCGACTGATTGTAATGCAGATCGTCCACCATATACTCCGTGCTCACAGCGGACAGGATCGTTGTTCCCACCGCGTAATACCCGCTCTTTTTTCCCAGTTCGATCTGGGCATTTATGATCGCGCTGTAGAAATCCTTATTTGATATCATCCGGCCCGGCGTAATGAAGAAAACCTTATGCAGGCCGCCAATGAACAGGGGCCTGATAATATTGTCCATATTCTGCTGATAGCTTTCCGCCGTCACGTTGTCAAGAGCATCCGATTCACCCTGCAGCCAGATGACATACTGCTTGCGGATATAATAATTATTGCTTTCCAGCCAGACCTGCGCCCGTTTCTGCCTCTCCTTGATATCCGAAACCGTGGTGGACTTCAGCCAGAATTCCGTATCGGTTCCTCCCTCGGAAGCCGATACCGCAACGATCGGAACGCCGGTTTCCTCATAATACCGTATGGCAAACGAGGATACCAGACTCCCCTTTTTGGCCACGGCAAAATCCATAATACCCCTAAGGCTGTTTTCCTTGATCCCGAAGGGTTCCACGATGGGGTACAGTCTCGTCGGATCAGACATGCTGCGGAATTCGTAGCCGTGCCCTTCCGGAACGGTCGGCGCGTAAGCCGCGTTTCCCCCGGTGCCGGACATATTACTCTGTCCCATAAACATAACGAGGTCAACAATGATCTTGCCATCCTCCGTTGTCTTCACGATATCCGGTTCGTTTTCGGCTTCCTCTTCGGGCAGGGTATTTCCGGAAACCGTCTCCTCTGCAAGCATATTCCCGCTTACCGTTTCAGGCTCCTCTACATCCGGTTCCGGTTCTGTGGTTTCCTCTGTCTCCGAAGGATCCTCCTCCTTCGTTTCCGTCAGGTTAATGTCATGCTCCGTGCTCGAAGGGATCTCGATCGTTATGGTCTGCTCCTTCTGGTCCTCCGTGCAGGCCGTAAGCATAAGCATCAGGCTTCCCAAGAGGAGCAGCACGGGCAGGTTGATATGTCTCCGGTTTTTCTTCATCCTCATCTCCCTAATCCTTTTGTATCTGTTCAGAACCCTCTGGCTTCTGAGCTGTTACTCTTTTTTTTCTAAAACCATCTTCCTTGAAATAAAATTATACACCATTACGATCGCCGTCGCCACCAGCTTTGCGATCAGCGCGGCCAATTCCGCCGCGGACCCCGCCACATGCAGGCCCAGATCCTCGAGAAGGTCAAATAAGCCGTCATTCAGCCGTGCCATAAAGGCGACCCCCTTATAGAGCACGTCTATCCAAAGCCAGAGGATCAGCGCGTTTATGCCCATTCCGATCAGGCTCAGCACCATAAAAATGATGAACTCCTTTCGCTTGTCCATACCGTCCTTGGATTCAAAGACGAATTTCATACTGGCCAGATAATTAAAGACCAGTGAAACAGAAAAGCCCGCAATACCCGCGATCATGTAATCATAATCCGCGTTGATGAGCTTTAATACGATGGCATAGACCACGTAATCAATGAGGAAGGAGAGGCCTCCTACCACACCGAATTTCAAGATCTGCTTCATCAGCTTTGCTTTTTTTTCTTCCCTGTTCAAATGACCAATCCCCCTTATTCTATACTCCTCGTTTATCGATCCCATCTGACCCCTTCAAAAAACGCTCTGCCTGCCATGACACCGCCAGCACGAAGCTGTAGTAAATGATCCCTACCGCTATTTTGGAAGGCATACTCTCCGAAAACAGACGCAGGACAAAAAAGACGCCAAGCAATACCACCCCATACCATATTTTGATATGGCCGGGACACGCCGGCCACAGCATCATGGAAAGAACGATCACCAGAACAAAAAAATCATAGGTTCTGTGATAGGTTATGATAAGCGACCAAAGCGTCAGTACCGAGATCAGAATACCGTCCGGCACAGTGCCGCTGTTTCCTGAAAAACAGAGGCTTTTCTCTGCCGTCTCCCGTTCTTTCCCTCGCCCGAAACGAAGAGACAGGACAAACAGATAGATCAGCACGATCCCCAGAAGTACATACTCACCCCTAAGCTGCGTGAGCCTTAAAAAAACGCCGAAATCCAGGCCGCCCTCTCCCATCAGCCGCGACGAAACGAGAAGCGGCTTCGTTATCATGTGAATAAAGCTGTCATTCAGCCACCACGCGGCAAAAAAGGTCAGTATAATATGCGGCAGGACGGAAAGGATCAGCTCCCGGTATTTTTTCCGGTAAATAAAGTATAAGGCAAGCGGCACCGTCAGCGTGTATTTAAAATAGCTGACGCACAGCGCAAGAGACGCGCCGATGTTCAGTTTCCCTTCTGCCCCGGCAGGATCCCTTTCCTGACGGTCTGTCAGGTATACCGCTAACAGAAAAAAGCAAACAGCAAACAGCGTATGCTGTCCGACGCCCAGCTGATTTCGGTAAGGCGTCCCCGCGATCATAAGAAGCATAAAAAACCGGAACGTAAACGCATCCGCCGTCTGCAGGAAGGTCTTGCGAAGCAGCACGATAATGCCTGCCGTAAAGACAAGATTCGATATAAGCCAGGCATATCGGGCGGCAAGGGCCGGTAAAAACGTATAGGGGAACAGAAGGAAAAGAAGCGAGGGAAACTGGTTCGCCTCCATTTGCAGATAATATTGTGAAAAATCACAGAAATCCGGTATCCCCTCCGGTGCAAGCGACACATCATAGGGATTGATCCGCAGTACCAGGGTCTTCGCCGCGTCCCATTGAAAATCCTGGCTGAAAAGGATGGCATTCTTACAGCCCTGTACCAATGACACGGCTGCAAGAATACCCGTAATGATCAGTATAACGCGCTGACAGCGCCTGTCCCCTCTGATCCGCCGATAAATGAGCATCAGCGGCTCCATGCTCCCCTTAAAAGACAATTTTTAAACTCCTACCGCAGCGATCACTGCCTCCTTCAATCCCGCAAGGCGCTCATCGGAATCTTCAAGGCTCTTCCCTTTAACGCCCATGTAGAACTTGATCTTCGGTTCCGTTCCGGACGGTCTTGCGCAGCACCAGGAATCATTCTCCAGAACAAAATAAAGAACGTTTGATCTGGGCAGACCGGTCTTAGCCTCTTCCCCCGTTGCCATGTCGATCTTCCGGTCGGTATCATAGTCTCTGAATTCAAGAACCTTTAAGCCCGCAAACTCCTGCGGCGGGTTCTTTCTCAATCTGTCCATGATAGCGGCGATCTCGGCAGCTCCCTCTAACCCCTTCATCGTCAGCGTATGGATCCCTTCCTTAAAGTAACCGTATTCTTCATATATGTTCAGCATCTGATCCCACAGGGTGATCCCGTGCTTCTTGCACCAGGCGGCTACTTCGCAGAGACACATCACCGCCACCACGGCATCCTTGTCCCGCGCGTGCGTTCCTGCCAGGCAACCGTAGCTTTCCTCGAATCCAAACACATAGTTATAAGTATGATTCTGCTCGAAAAGCTTGATCTGCTCGCCGATATATTTAAAACCGGTCAGCACCTCGATCAGCTTTGCGCCGTATTTTTCCGCGATAGGATCGGCCAGATTCGTCGAAACGATGGTTTTCACCAGGGCAGGATCCTTCGGGAGCTTCCCCGTCGCCTTTCTTTCGCGGAACAGATATTCACAGATCAGCATGCCGGACATGTTCCCGGTAAAAGAAACATATTCTCCTGTCTTTGTGTCCTTTGCGTATACCCCCAGACGGTCCGCGTCCGGATCTGTCGCGAGTACAATATCCGCATCCTTCTCCTTCGCAAGCTTAAGCGCCAGAGTAAAAGCCTTCGGATCTTCGGGATTCGGATATTCCAACGTAGTAAAGTCGGGATCGGGCAGCTCCTGCTCCGGAACCACGTATACATGCTTGAAGCCAAGCTCCGAAAGGATTCGTCTGACCGGCAGGTTCCCTGTTCCGTTAAAGGGCGAATAAACGATACGGATATCATCTGCCATCTCTTTTATCACCTCGGGATGGATGATCTGCTTCTTCAGCTCCTCCATATATGTATCATCGATTTCCTTTCCGATCACTATGTAAAGACCGGCCTTTTCAGCCTCCTTCCGGTCCATGGTCTTTACCTCATTGTAGTCGGTGACGGCCTTTACTTCCCGGATGATCTCCTCATCCCGGGGAAATGCCACCTGCGCGCCATCCTCCCAATACGCCTTATACCCGTTGTATTCCGGCGGATTATGCGAAGCTGTCACGACGATCCCCGCGGTACAGGAAAGCTTCCTCACGGCATAGGACAGCATGGGCGTAGGCCGCAGCGACTCAAATACATATGCTCGGATACCGTTTGCGTTCAGGCAAAGAGCCGCCTCATCCGCGAATTCCGGAGACATTCTTCTCGAATCATAGGCGATCGCAACGCCCTTATCCTGCGTACCCTGCTTCAGGATATAGTTGGCAAGTCCCTGTGTCGCTTTCCTGACCGTATAGATATTCATACGGTTTGTGCCGGCGCCGATGATGCCTCTCAGTCCCCCGGTTCCGAATTCCAGATCCTTGTAGAAGCGCTCCTCGATCTCCTTGTCGTTACCGGAAAGTCCGCGCAGCTCCTCCTTTGTCTTTTCATCAAAATACGGATTGTTCAGCCACTCGTTGTACTGCTCTTCATATCCCATTGCTTATCCTCCTTTTTTTTTGATCCCTACATCTTATGATCAATCCAGCATCCCCTTCGGAGACCCCTTCAGAACAAAGTTACTGTAATCCAGTGAGAAATTCGGATTAAAATACGGATCTCCCTTTTCCAGTACGTCCTTCCATTTTTTCCGGAAATAGTCGCATTCTTTCTCGTAGCGTCCGGCATTTTCCTTTTCCTGCTCTGTTGCCGTCTCATCCCCCGCCTTTACATCGCTGCCCCGCGAGCGCGATTCATAATGAAAGAGCTCCGCGTACGGCGTAAACACATTGAGCAGACCCTTTTTCCGGAGCTTCAGGCAGTAATCCACATCATTCAGGGCAACCGCCAGCTCTTCGTCGAGCCCCCCCGTTTCCTCATACAGCGCCTTCTTTGTCATCAAACATGCGCCGGTAACCGCCGATACATTCTGGGCATAGCACAATCTACCCATATAGCCGAGATTATCCTTCGGAAGCTTATAGTGGGAATGCCCTGCTGTCCTGTGCGCCCCCATTCCGAGCACGATCCCCGCGTGCTGGATCGAATAGTCTTCATAATACAGCATGCAGCCGACGGCACCGACGTCCTCCCGCTGTGAATACATTAAGAGCTCTTCCAGCCAGGTGCGGGTTACTACCTCTGTATCGTTATTCAAAAGCACGATATGTTTCCCCGACGCATGCCTGACGCCTAGATTATTGATCTTTGAATAGTTAAATCCACCCTCGTAGGTGACAATCTTAATCTGTGGAAGGTTCTTAAGACTCTCATAATACGCGAAGGTGTCCGGCAGGGTACTGTTGTTCTCAACGATGATGATCTCGTATTGTTCGTAGGACGTTTTCTGAAGGATCGACTCAACGCAGCGGCGCAGATCCTCCGCATGATCCCTGTTAGGGATGATAACCGAGATAAGGGGTTTTTCCGTCAGCCGGTACCGTATACGGAAGATCGTCTGAAAAGCACGTGAGCTTTCAATCTCGAAGCCTTCAAAGCCGCAGGAGGAAAGATGGGCCGCGACAGCTCTCTTTGCCGCGTCGATCGCATAGGTCTTCGCGTTGATATCACTGGCCACGGAAGCCGCATGGCTTCTCCAGTAATAAAGCATTTTCGGCACATGAACGATTTTTTTCGCCCTCTGAGTCAGACGCAGGATCATATCATGATCCTGGCTGCCGTCATACTCACTGCGAAAAATTCCGGATTCCCCGATCAGATTCCGTGAAAATACAGAAAAATGACAGATATAATTATTGGCTCTCAGATTGTCGATCGCGAAATCCGGCTTGAAATGAAGAGTGACCATGTGGTCAATTTCCGCGTTCTTCCCGATCGCCGATCCCTTTTCCGCGTCGCCGCTCTTAAAGGTCGCCTCGTCACAATAGATATAATCCGCTCCCTCCCTGCAGATGACCTTCATATATTCATACAGGGCCGAGGGGTGCAGGATATCGTCATGATCAAACAGCCCGATATAATCCCCCTCAGCCAACTTCAGGCATTCATTGGTATTTCCGGATATCCCCTCGTTTTTCTCAAGCTTGCGGTAACATATCCTTTTGTCCTTTGCCGCATATTCCTGACAGATCCGGGATACCTCCGCGTGAGAAGCATCCGACCCGTCCGCAATACAGAGCTGAAAGCGTTCATAGGTCTGCCAGAGCACGGAATCGATCATTTCCCGCAAATAGCGCTCCGGTGTATTATAAACCGGCACGAGGATACTGAACAGAATAACTCTCTCAAATTTCGTTTCCTTCTCCTTCTGACGCTCCTCCTCAGTCGGAAGGCTCAGTGTGCCGTAGCTTTTGTAAGCCCTTCGCTCGATCCTTTTGCTTTCCAGCTTTTTCAGGATATTTTTCAGATTGCCGTAGCTTTTGACCCGGATAAACAGATTTTTCGTATGGCTCCAGAGAAGCCTGACAGGATAGATTGCCTTCCAGAGCTTGCTTTTTCTGACTTTATCAAGCTTATAGGACAGATCGGCATTCTCCGCCTCGAGTCT
>JAILQQ010000173.1 GCA_024698885.1 Lachnospiraceae bacterium
AATCGCTGGAAACCCGGGCATGTCTGTCGTCCACGTACTCCACATTCGCGGATACATACGCGATATCACCGTCCGGAACGACCATCACAGGCTCCTTCACAATGATCAGACGCGTATCCGCCGGAAGCGAAGCAAGCTCCGAAATACCGCCGTCAAGCGGGGAGATCAGCGATACGCCAAGATCATAGGACTGCGCCCGCGCCTCGTTAAGCGTCCCGACAAAGAATTCCGTCTGATTAAAGGCCGCGTAATCCGCCGCGCTCTTAAAACGGAAAACCGCTTTTGCCACATTATTCTCAACCGAAAGGCTCTTAAAAACCGCGCCGTCCTTCTTCCCCGTCAGCTTCGCGTAGTCCTCGGCCGATTCGGTGAGCATCGTGCGCAGTTCATCCGCATTATAATAATTCTGCCCGAAGTTTTCAACTATTTCATTTTCAATCTGTCCTTTTTTCAGAAGCCGGAGGGTGGTCTCGTGATACTCCTCCTCCTTCCCGCAGGCAGAGAGGAAAACAAGCAGCAGGCAGGCAAGTAGCGCTCTTACGGGGCAGCTCTTCGTATTCAATTTATGGTTTCTCTGTTTTCTCTTTATCTTCATTTCATGGCGTCGATCGTATCCAAGGATTTAAAATGATGGTCCGTAAAGCGCCGTCTGTAGTCGTCCGACAAGGCGGTAAGCTCTGCCAGTACCGTATCCGAAACCGCGAAGGTATACAGCTTTTCGATCGGCGAATTGACAATATGGCCGATCGTGTATACTGTCCCTTTGGAAAGCCCGGCGTTCTCCGGGATACCGGGGAATTCGCCGTTTACCTGAAGGATGCGCAGCTCATACACCGCCCGGATCAGCCGCAGATCGATCGTTCCCTTGACGATCGCCCGGATCGACTGGAACAAAAGCTTTAAGAGCTCGATCTCGTCATTATTCTCCCGCGCGTAATAAGAAGCATACTCCAGAAAATACATACCGAGAAAGGCTCCCTCGACATTCTGGCGAAGCTCTTCGAAATAGTACTGTATCTCGGCTTCCGCCAGGTTATAGGCGCTCCTTCCCTCAAATACCTTAAAGGTGCCGAAGGAAAACGGATTGGCCGCCGCTGTCAGGCGCGAGTTCTGCCTTCTGACGCCCCGGGCAAAAACCGTCACCTTTCCTCTTTCCTTCGTTAAGAGCACCAATCGTTTATCATAATCATTCACAGGCCCGGTTTCTAAGATCATCCCGGTCAATACAACATAGTCGCGCATTATTTCTGCTCTTTGTAGCCGTAATTTTTCAAGAGCACATCACTGTCCCGCCAGTCCTTTTTGATCCTGACCCAGAGCTTCAGATACACAGGCTTCTCAAGGAGCCGCTCGATCTCATAGCGGGCGGCGGAACCGATCTTTTTAAGCATCTGCCCCTGTTTTCCGATGATGATGCCTTTATGGGAGTCCTTTTCGCAGATCACGTCAGCATCGATCTCTACGATATTCTCCTTCTCCTCCATCCGCTCTATGGTGACGGCTATGCCGTGCGGGATCTCCTCATCCAGGCATTTTAACGCCTTTTCCCGTATTAGCTCCGCCACGATCTGCCGCTCGGGCTGATCCGTCACGGTGTCCTCATCATAGAAGGGATCCCCGTAGGGCATGTAGGAAAAGAGCACTCTGAGCAGTTCATCGTTATTCTGCCCTGTCAGAGCCGAGACCGGAACGATCTCGGAAAGGGGACAGATATCCTTATAGGCGTCAATGATCCCGAAGACCTCTTCCCGCTTGACGGTATCGATCTTATTGATGACAAGCACGATCGGGGCATTCACGCCCTGCAGCTGTTTCGCGATATCCCGGTCGGTCTTTCCGATATAGGAGGAAGCCTCAACGAGCCACATGATCGCGTCGGCATCGTTAAACGTACCCCTTGCCACCTTCACCATATATTCCCCGAGCTTGTTCTTGGCCCGGTGGATCCCCGGCGTATCAAGGAACACGATCTGTCCCTCCTCAGCCGTGTAAACAGTCTGGATGCGGTTTCTGGTCGTCTGGGGCTTGGGGGAAGTGATCGCGATCTTCTGCCCGATCAGGTGGTTCATTAACGTTGACTTTCCCACGTTTGGTCTGCCGATGATCGCCACGAATCCAGCCCTGCTCTCGGTTTTCATTTCGTTGAAGCCTCTTGCTTTTTCTCCTCGGGTTCCTTTTTCTCTTCCGTCTGCTTCCCTGCGTCTCCTTCCGTCTTATTCGCGGATACAGGCGCTGCAGCCGCAGGATTCTGTCTTTGCACGGGCTGTCCTGCGCCCGGCTTTCTGACCGGCTTTACCCGCGGGTGCGCGGCAGCTTTTGCCCTGCTCTTTTTCACGCAGACCCTGATGATCAGGAAAATGATCAGGGCAAATACAAGCAACAGAAGAAGGAACGGGAGCATCGATACAAATATCACTAAGAGATCCTGCAGGGTCTCCACCATGGATTCGCAGCTTTCCTTGAAGCCGCGCATCATCCGCTCTCCCAGAGATTCCTCATGCGTCGGGGTCGGCGTATATTTGACGACCTCCTCCACGTTGATATTGACCGTCGAATAGCTCACCTGGTTGTCCATCGTACGAAGCCTGGATTCATAGGACTCCAGTTCATAGCGTACCTCGGCAAGCCTCTCCTCCAAAAGGATCAGCGTTTCCAGATCCTCCGCCGTCTCGATCAGCTTGTTCAGCCTGTCGTATTCGGTCTGGAGGGATTTCTTCTTAGCCTCCATATCCACGTAGTTTAACGTCACGTCGTCAATGGATTCATCCCGCGAAAGGACATTGGAATTATCCGCGACCTCTCCGACAAAGGCGTTCAGGTTTTCCGCCGGTATCCTGGCCGTGATATAGGCATAACGCTTTGTGCTGGAGCCGTAGCTGCTGCCGTTAATGCTGGAATTCTCGGGATACCCGCCGAGGCTCTCGATCCGCTGTAAAATATGCGCGACAAATTCATCAAATTCCTCGGTTTCTACCGACATGTTCACCGTCTTAATGAGCTTCCGCTTCTCGGCGGCCGCCTCGACCTCTTCGTTGCTTTCCGGGTCGTCGGTCAGCACGGTCTCGGACATGCCAAGCCCGCTTGCCTTTTCCGCGTACATCGGTTCTTCCGCGGCTTCCTCCATGGCATAATCATCGTAGGCATAATCATCCGCCGCGGCGGCATAGGCCATATCCCCCGAACGGTCCCCTTCATAATCGTTCTTTGCGGAGCCGGAGCGGCCGCAGCCGCTTAACAGGGAAAGCATGAGCAAACCGGCTGTCAAAGTGCACGTTAAACGTCTCATTTTATTAATTCCTCCCTTCTCTGCAGATATTTTTTAGCAAACGACAAAACTCTTTTCGTTTTGTCGTTTGCTGCGCCGGATTTTGGCCGCTTTCTGCGGCATATTTCCTTACAAAATCCGTGCGCATCCTCGCGGAGCGTTATAGTAAACGCAATTACTTATTGCGTTTACTATAACGCTAATCTATAAACAGGTTCTCAACGTTCTCAAAGATATCCTTCGATGCCTCAATCTGCTCCTCCCCGCCGATCACGCAGATATGGCGGTCATTCATGACATCCCGGAGATAGCTGCCCAGCGCCCTGATATCCTCCTTCGTACAGCGCAGGACCTCATCCCGCTCCTTCTGGAAGAAATCATAGCTGTCCTTTGACAGATAGCAGCTCATGGCTCTCTGCCCTTCCGCGGAAGGCGTAAGCGGCATGTCGAGCGTGGAAATGGCGCCGATAATGTATTTTGTCATATCCCGTTCGTCGGGATCAAAGGCCTCGATATAATCCGCTGCCCCATCATAGACCTGCAGGGTCTCCTTCAGATGTGGATCCCGGTAGGAAGCAAGCAGCGCGCCGCCGGTCCTTGAAAAGCTGCCCGAACACCCATAGGCGCCGCCCTTGACGCGCACGTTATTCCACAGATACTGATAGCCAAGCAGCACCCGCAGTACCCGGAGCGCGCCGGTATAGGGATGGCCGTGCTTTCTGAAGCTCCCGGCCGCCGCAACGTACTGCACCTTGGCAGCGGTCTTAAAGCCTTCGTTTTTCGAAACCGGCGTCAGGGCCATGGTTCCCGCGGTATACGGTTCCGTATGCAGGCAGGAAACGAAATCCGCCACTAATTCCTTAAGTCTTGACTGTCCCGGATCGGTCTCGATATAATCCGCAAACAGATGCTCCGGACGGAAAATGACCCGCATGCAGCGCTCCATGCCCTTAATAAGCGCATCCTTTTCCTCCTCGAAATGCTTATCCAGCCGCTCGATATAGCGGTAAAAGCTGATGCCGGAGATCTTCTCCGTAAAGACAGCGCTCCTCGAATAATAGGAGGCAGCCCTTAGGGATGCCGCCTGATGGCCGGCGGAAAGAAGGTGCTCCTGCATCATCGATTTTACGATCCCGACGATCTCCTTTAAGCGCTTTTCATCGGAAAGCTTCGACGTCGTCAGGATCTCCTTCAGCATCGTAAAGGCAAAGTCCAGCCGGTCCGAGAAGACCTTGGCGTTAAACTCAAAGCGGACATTAAAGCGGTCGGGATCCGCCGCCTCGTAATAGGTCGAGATAGACGGTTTGATCCCGCCGGAATTCTCGTTGATCTCATTAAAGAGCTGATTATAGGTATAATGCTCTGTGCTGACCATCCCCAGCACATTTTTCAGCATGCCGGCATAATACAGGTCTTCATCGGGAATCTCGTCCATGTCAAAGCTTAACGTGAGGTATCCGATCCCGTTCGTAAAGATCTTATGCGTCAGAAGCTTTACGCCGGCCGTCTCGTCTTCCTCATAGATGATCGGCTTTGCTTCCTTCCGGATATCGGAGATCTGAAGAAGCGGAATGGAAGCCATGGCCTCCGGGCTGTCCTCTTCCTCCTGATATGCCAAAAGCGCCGCGGTATCCGTCACGATCTTCTGAAGCTCCTCCTTTGAGAGAGAATCCTGATAAGCCTGCAGCTTCTCCTGAAGCTTTCTTTCATTTTTGGCCGTCAGTCCCTTTTCGGGGCGCAGAATGACGATCGAAGCATGACTGTTTTTGAGCAGATACTGATCCACTAACTTCTCAAAATAATCCGTGCCGATCTTTTCACGCATGAGCGCAAAGGTATCGTTTGCGAGCATATGCCGGTACGGGTCATTTTCATCATAAAGCCAGGAGTCAAGCGCGTTCAGCCCGTATACCAGTCCCTTCGGGTAGGAGCCGTAATCCGCTTCCCGGTACTGGAACTCAAAGGCATTGACCGTAGCGCGCAGCGCTTTCTGGTCGATCCCCTCCCTTACCACCTTCTCAAGCGTCTCGCGCACCACCTTTTCAAAGCGCGCGGCGTCCTCATATTTCGCGTTTTTTGCGATGATCGAAAAATAGGGCTGCAGAATGCCGTTTTCATAGACGCTCTGGATATCCGTTCCGATCCCCTCGTCCAAAAGGGCCTGCTTCAGTACGGCCCCGGGCGCTGTCAGTAACGCTCCCTCGATGATCTGAAACGCCACATAGTATTCCCTGTTTAAGCAGGTATCGATCACGGTATTGTAGCTTAGATACGTCGCATTCTCCTCTGACTCTTCCTCCGTGATGCCGTAGTGCTTTTCCACGCGGATCGGCTTGTCAAAGGGCTTCTGCAGTTTTAACGCCGAATCAATGTCTGTTTTCTCAAACCGGCTAAGATATTCTTCGTCAAGGATCTTAAGCTTCTCTGCCATATCCATATCGCCGTAGAGATAGATATAGCTGTTGCTCGGATGATAATAGCTGCGGTGGAAATCAAGGAACCGCTCAAAGGTCAGCTCCGGGATATAGGCCGGATCACCGCCCGATTCAAAGCCGTAGGCCGTATCGGGGAACAGCGTATTGAAGATCTCGCGGTCAAGGGTCGAATCCGGCGAGGAGAAAACCCCCTTCATCTCATTATAGACCACGCCGTTGATCGATAGCGGGCCGTCCTCCTCCGGCATCTCATAGTGCCAGCCCTCCTGCCTAAAGATCTTTTCCTCTTTATAGATATTCGGGTAAAAGACCGCGTCCAGATAGACCCGCATCAGATTATCAAAGTCCTTATCGTTGCAGCTGGCCACGGGATATACCGTTTTATCGGGATAGGTCATCGCGTTCAGAAAGGTATTTAAGGACCCCTTC
The DNA here is from genome assembly GCA_024698885.1 of Lachnospiraceae bacterium. Lineage (GTDB taxonomy): Bacteria > Bacillota > Clostridia > Lachnospirales > Lachnospiraceae > UBA2868. The sequence goes on from JAILQQ010000173.1 coordinate 6,130, forward strand.
GCAAGCTCCACGAACGGATCCTTTAACGGATACCGCTTCGACCCGCAGAGCACCGAATGCTCGAGGATATGCGTGAGTCCCGTATTGTCCACCGGCGGCGTCCGAAAGCCGATGTAAAACACCTTGTTGTCGTCATCATTGGAGAGAAGAAAAACACGGGCGCCGGATTTTTTGTGCAGAAGCAGCATCCCGCGTGAGTTCACATCCTTTGCTTCCCTT
>JAILQQ010000040.1 GCA_024698885.1 Lachnospiraceae bacterium
GAAGAAAGGTTCTCCTTCGGCGCTGCTTGAAAAATATGCCAATATGTCGACAAAGACGCTTGACGAGGGAGGCAGTGCACAGAAAACTTCTATGAGTATCAAGGACAGAGCTTCTCTCGCAAATCAGTCATCTTCAAAAGCCGGACAGAATGCTTCAGAGCCTTCGGAAACCGGCTCCGGCAAAAAGAACTATAAGCCGGGCAGTCTTGCGGAAAAAGCTGACTTAGTAAGACGATATAATGAAAATGAAACGAAATAAAAGCATAAGGAGATAAAAATGGAATATATTGAAATAACGGGAAAAACAGTAGACGATGCCATTACGGAGGCCTGTCAGAAATTAGAGGTAACGAGTGATCGTCTGGATTTCGAAGTGGTGGAAAAGGGTTCCTCCGGTTTTTTGGGTTTTGGCAATAAGCCTGCTATGATCAAAGCCAGAATCAAAACGGAAGAGAAAGCCGCTTCCGATCCTGTTCAGAAGAAAGAAGCAAAGAGTGAAGTAAAGGAAGAAAAGAAGGAAGAGAAAAAGGAAGAGAGCAGGAAGGAACAGGAAAAGCCGGCAGAGACGGAAAAAGCTCCCGAAAAAAAGGAATCAGAAGGACCTGTTGTGATCAAAAATGATCCGAAAGAGTTCTTAAACAAGGTTTTCGAGGCGATGGATCTGAAGGTTGATATTCACATTACGCAGGAAAACGACGAACTGAACGTTGAATTAAGCGGTGACGAGATGGGGATCCTGATCGGAAAGAGAGGGCAGACCCTGGATTCTCTTCAGTATCTGACAAGCCTTTATGTGAATAAGAATTCCGATGAATATATCCGTGTAAAGCTTGATACCGAGAATTACAGAGCAAGAAGAAAGGATACGCTTGAAAATCTTGCGAAGAACCTGGCTTATAAGGTGAAAAGGACGAAGCGTCCCGTTGTGCTTGAGCCCATGAATCCTTATGAAAGACGTATCATCCATTCGGCTCTGCAGAACGATAAGTATGTCAGCACGCATTCCGAGGGAGACGAGCCCTTCAGAAAGGTCGTTATAACCTATAATCGATAATGTTTATTTCAGATACAATCGCGGCGGTGGCTACCGGCATGCAGGCTTCGGGGATCGGGATTATCCGGATCAGCGGGCCGGATGCCTTTGCCATCGCCTGTAACATTTTCAGGGCAGGTGTCAATAAGCGCCGGCTTGATAAACTGATCTCCCATCATGTATATTATGGGTTTATTTTTGATGGAGAGATCATGCTGGATGAGATTCTGTTAGTGCCGTTTCAGGCGCCGAAGAGCTATACGGCGGAAGATACGGTGGAATTAAACTGTCACGGCGGCGTTCTGGTCATGAAACGGATCCTGCAGCTCTTAGTGAAGCAGGGTGCCCGTATCGCCGAACCGGGAGAGTTTACCAAAAGGGCTTTTTTAAACGGACGGATCGATCTGTCCGAGGCAGAATCCGTCATGGACGTGATCGAGTCCAAAAATCAGCTGGCACTGGATAATTCCCTGAAGCAGCTTACGGGTTCGTTATATGAAAAGATCAGGGAGCTTCGGGAAGAGATATTGAATGAGATCGCTTTTATCGAAGCGGCGCTTGATGATCCGGAGCATATCTCTTTGGAGGGTTATCCGGAGCAGATCTTAACGAGATCAGAGAAAATATTATCCGAGCTTCATCGTTTGACGGATTCATTTAATAACGGCCGTATTTTAAAAGAAGGGATCAAGACCGTTATCCTGGGTCGTCCCAATGTCGGAAAATCATCCTTATTAAACAGTCTTTCGGGAAACGAAAAAGCTATCGTGACGGAAATTCCCGGTACGACCAGGGATATCATTGAAGAGCATATTCTTTTAGACGGTCTTTCCCTGATCGTTTACGATACCGCGGGTATTCGCAAGGCTACCGATCCTGTGGAAAAGATCGGTGTGGGAAGAGCCCGTGATCACGCAATGCAGGCTGATCTGATCCTGTTTATGATCGATTCTTCCGTTCCGCTTTCTGACAATGACAGAGAGATCTTTTCGTTTATTGAAGGACGCAAAGCGATCATTCTGCTGAATAAGTCGGATCTGCCGTCAGTTGTTTCAGAAGAGGATATTTCTATACACAACAAATCCTCTTTTCCTGTCATTTCGGTATCACTTATGAACGGAGAGGGACTGAAAAAGCTTTCCGGAACGATCCGTGAAATGTTTTTTTCCGGTGAGATCGGTTTCAATGATGAACTGATGATCACCAATGAAAGACATCTTTCTCTTCTGAACCGGGCTGTTACAAGTGTTGAACATGTTCGTTCTTCCGCTGAAAACGGGCTTCCCGAGGATTTTCTCTCGATCGATCTGATGGATGCTTATGATCTGTTGGGTATGATCATCGGGGAGAAGATCGAGGATGATCTGGTGGATATGATTTTCTCAAGATTCTGTGTCGGAAAGTGAAATAAGGAAATGATTCAATCTGCCCTGCAAAACGGCGCAGATAAGGAAATGATTCGGTCTGACAGGCAGACCGAATCGGCATGAACAGGTTCATGCCTAAGCACACGATTTGCAAGCAAATCGGTGCAGTGTTGGGTATATGATATGAAGTTTGAAGAGTACTATGATATCGTAGTGGTCGGAGCCGGTCACGCGGGCTGTGAGGCAGCGCTTGCCTGCGCAAGACTCGGTCTGGAAACGATCATTTTTACGGTCAGTGTAAACAGCATCGCGTTAATGCCCTGTAATCCGAATATCGGGGGGACCTCGAAGGGTCATCTTGTCAGGGAGGTTGATGCCTTAGGCGGAGAAATGGGGAAGAATATCGATAAGACCTTTATTCAGTCCAGGATGTTGAATCAGTCCAAAGGTCCTGCCGTTCATTCCCTGCGGGCACAGGCGGATAAGGCGGAATATTCGAAAGCGATGCGTCAGACGTTAGAAAATGAAGAGCATCTGACGGTCAAGCAGGCGGAGGTCTGCCGGCTGATCATCGAAAACGGAAAAGCGGCCGGCGTCGAGATCTTTACCGGCGGTATTTATCATGCAAAAGCGGTGATCCTTTGTACGGGTACCTATTTACGGGCAAGATGTCTTTGCGGAGAGGCCATCACTTATACGGGACCAAACGGACTGATGGCCGCAAATCATCTTTCCGATTCCCTGCGGGAAGCAGGGATCGAACTTACGCGCTTTAAAACGGGAACGCCGGCAAGGATCGATAAGCGGACCATTGATTTTTCAAAAATGGAAGTGCAGCATGGCGATATACCGGTCGTTCCGTTTTCTTTTTCCACGGATCCCGAGAGTGTACAGAAGGAGCAGATCGACTGCTATCTGACTTATACCAATGAAAAAACGCACGATATCATACGGGCCAATATCGACAGATCTCCCATGTATTCCGGCGTGATCGAAGGAACGGGACCAAGATATTGTCCTTCGATAGAAGATAAAGTAGTACGATTTTCAGATAAGGACAGGCATCAGCTCTTTGTGGAGCCGGAGGGTCTTTCTACGAATGAAATGTATATTTCAGGCGCTTCTTCCTCACTTCCGGAGGATGTTCAGCTGGCCTTTTACCGGACGATCCCAGGGCTTGAAAATTGTAAAATAGTCAGAAATGCATATGCGATCGAGTATGATTGTATCAATCCGAAGCAGTTAAATCCGACGCTTGAGTTTAAAGCGATCAACATGCTTTTTGCGGCCGGACAGTTCAACGGAAGCTCCGGCTATGAAGAGGCAGCCGCGCAGGGGATCATTGCCGGTATCAATGCGGCCATGAAGGTTCTCGGTCGTGAGATGATCGTGATCGATCGTTCCGAGGGTTATATTGGCGTGCTGATCGATGATCTGGTGACGAAAGATAACTTTGAGCCGTATCGTATGATGACCTCGCGGGCGGAATACCGTTTACTGCTCAGGCAGGATAATGCCGATCTGCGGTTAAGTCATTTCGGACATGAGGCAGGTCTGGTTTCGGATGAAGCATATCAACGGGTTTTAGATAAAAAAGAAAACATAGAAAATGAGCTTTACCGGTTAAAAAACACCTTTGTGGGGAACAGGGAGGAAGTAAATGAACTCTTGCTCTCCCTCGGAAGTAAACCGCTGCATTCCGGCGCCAGTCTGGCAGAGCTTTTGGCAAGACCGGAGTTAAGCTATGAGGCATTATCCCCGATCGATCCGAACAGACCTGTTTTAAAGAAGGATGTTATGGAACAGGTAGAGATTCATATCCGTTATCAGGGTTATATCGATCGTCAGCAGAAACAGGTAGATGCGTTTAAAAAGCTGGAAAAAAAGAAGATCCCGGCATCCATTGATTATGATGACGTAAAGAGTCTTCGTTTAGAGGCCAGACAAAAGCTCAAGCAGTTTCGCCCGGTCTCGATCGGGCAGGCGTCCCGGATATCCGGCGTATCGCCGGCGGATATTTCCGTTTTATTGGTATACCTGAAATAATTATCGGAAATAAAGATTATATTATGATGGATATTACTATAAGAAAAGCAGTCGATAATGATATCGATGCGATCGTAAATATATATGATAAAATTCATACGGCTGAGGAGAAGGGAGAAATGACGATCGGATGGATGAGAAATATCTATCCGGTGTGTGAAACGGCAGAAAATGCCCTGACAAAGGGTGAACTCTTTACGCTTTTACTGAAACAGGAATCAGGGACAGAACGCATTGCGGCTTCAGCGATTATTAATCAAAAGCAGCTTCCCGCGTATGCTTTGGCTGACTGGCATTATCAGGCAAACGATTCCGAGATTATGGTACTTCATACTCTAACGATAGACCCGGATCTGAAATGCAGAAATCTGGGCAGCCGTTTTGTTTCATTTTATGAGCAGTATGCACTTTTGCATGATTGTCATTATCTGCGTATTGATACACAGGAAAAAAACGAAAATGCCAGAAGGTTTTATGACAAACTGGGATATCAGACCGCTTCTATTGTATCCTGTGATTTTAATGGCATTAAAAAAATTTCCACCTGTGCGGTTGGATTGCCAAGGCAATCCAACCCACCACAGACATTCGCAAAACCGCCCGCTTCGCGTGCTTAAAGATTTGCTACGCAAATCGTTTTGCTCATTTTGGGGTGGGTTACTCGTGTATGATCATATCTGCTTTGCTGCAAGCAGCATGCATATATGATCATACACGGCAACCGCACAGGTGAAAAAATCTCTCTGGTGTGCCTGGAAAAAAGCTATGAATTTTAAAGAAAGCTTTCAAAAAGCATATGATCATCTGAATATGAAAATCCCTTTGACGGGAAAAGAGATCGATCTGTTTGAACGCTACTATCATCTTTTAAACGAATGGAATAAAAAAATAAATCTGACAGCGATCAAAGAGATGGAGGATGTGATCCAAAAGCATTTTATTGACAGTATTGTTTTATTGAAATATTTTGCGCCTAAGCAGGATGCTGCCATGATCGATATCGGAACCGGTGCCGGTTTTCCCGGGATCCCGCTAAAGATCCTGCGTCCGGATCTAAAGCTTACTTTACTGGACTCCGTTCATAAAAAACTTCATTTTCTGGAAGTTTTATCAGAAGAGCTTTCATTATCCGGGATTTCATTTTTGCATGGCCGGGCGGAGGATTTCGCGCATGAAGATGATAAGAGAGAAAAATATGATTACTGTGTCTCCCGGGCGGTTGCCGATCTTTCCGTATTATCCGAGCTTTGCCTTCCTTTTGTAAAAACAGGTGGCTGTTTTATATCCTATAAGAGTGCGAATTGTTTTAAGGAAATTAAAAATGCTTCCGGTGCTCTTTCAATACTCGGCGGTACACTGAAGAACTCAGAGAGATTTTCTTTATGTGATGATCAGGGTCGGAGTCTTCTGTTTATTGAGAAAACAGGAAAAACCCCGTCGCGTTATCCGAGAAAGGCCGGCTTACCGGCAAAAAAGCCCTTATCCTGAATCAGGAGGATGATAGTCTCATGAATCAGAATAGTAAAAATAATACAAAGAATGTTCTGGATAATCTGCACGATGAATTTGCGCAGGAAAAGACCGGACTGCGCATGAAGTACGATGAAAACGTATCCAGGATCGAAATATTAGAGGAGAATATAAAAGGTCTTCTTGAATATGACGATGAAAGCCAGATGTTTTCTCCAAGACTCTTATCCGGTTCCAATGAACAAAAGATTGCCGAGTTAAAAAAAGAGAAGGAGGCACTGGAAGGAGAAAATATTTATATAAAAGGCCGGATCAAGTATTACGAGGATAAGGTCGATGCATTGGAATCCGCTATTTCCGATACGGAAGAATCCGTTAATACAGATGGTACAGACAATCCGGATGAATTAGTGAAAAATGATCCTGTCAGGGAAGAACCGGATAGTACAGAAAAGTTATTTGGCCCGGATGATTATGTCATCACCAAAAAAGAATTGAAGAAGATGATCAATAAACTGACATATTCGGTTCAATTATTAAATATCAATTCTGTTCGCTGTAAATCAGAGATTAATTCCGTGATCGATTATCTGAATGAAATTTTTAAAAGATAGACGCTTTATAAGGATCATTATTGTTTCACGTAAAACATTACGATGTTATATTATCCAACCACCAGATTATGTTTCACGTGAAACATTTAAGAACTATATATAGTATTTATAAACGTGAAACAATCAGTAAACCAGCAATGTGAAACATAACCGAAGACGTTCTCGGCATATCGTCTGTCAGTCTGCAAGCGGTGAACCCGAACAGATACCACGGATTCATTGAAGAAATGAGTAAGTTATGCTATACTAAGGAAACCTATCAGTAGAAGAATCAGATAAGGAGTATATATGGGGAAGATCATTTCCATAGCAAATCAGAAGGGCGGTGTCGGAAAGACGACAACAGCGATCAATCTGGCGGCCGCGATTGCAAATAATAATAAAAAGGTACTGGTGATCGATACAGATCCGCAGGGAAATGCCACCAGCGGGTTCGGTATCGATAAGAATAACTGCGAAAATACAATTTACGAGCTTCTGCTCGGGGAGTGCTCGATCTCAGATTGTATTGTCCGGGACGTATACAAGAATCTGTCCGTGATCCCGGCGAATGTTAATCTCGCTGCGATCGAGGTACAGAAATTAAATGAGATAGGCCGGGAATATATCCTGAAAAATGAGCTTGACTGGGTAAAAAATGATTATGATTTCCTGATCATTGACTGTCCGCCGTCGCTCAGTATGCTGACGATCAATGCGATGGTTACCTCGGATTCCGTTCTGGTGCCGCTGCAATGTGAATATTACGCACTGGAAGGATTGAGCCAGCTGATCTACACGATCAATCTGGTAAGAGAACGTCTGAACCAGGATCTGAACCTGGACGGTGTTGTCTTTACCATGTATGATGCCAGAACAAATCTCTCACATCAGGTCGTGGAGAACGTAAAACAGAATCTGAAGTATCATATATATGAGACGATGATCCCGAATAACGTCAGATTGGCGGAAGCGCCGAGCCACGGCGAACCGATCTGTTATTATGATCCGAAGTCAGCCGGTGCGGACAGCTATAACAGGCTGGCGATCGAAGTAATCAAGAAGAACGCGTAAATGCGTAAGGGAGAAAAAGATGGCAGGAAAAAAGGGACTGGGAAAGGGACTCGAGCTGCTGATACCGGCAGGGACTCTGGATGATGATAAAAAGAAAGACGATAATCTGACACCCGACAGATTCGTAAAGATCACGAAAATTGAGCCGAATCCGAATCAGCCCAGAAAATATTTCAACGAGGATGCGCTGGCAGAGCTTGCGGATTCCATTAAACAGCGCGGGATCATAGAGCCTCTGATCGTACAGGACAGAGGAGACAGCTATGAGATCGTGGCAGGCGAGCGCAGATGGCGCGCCGCGCAGATCGCCGGATTAAAAGAGGTTCCGGTCATTATCAGAAATTATACGGAACAGGAGATCATGGAGATCTCTTTGATCGAGAATATCCAGAGAGAGGATCTGAACGCGATCGAAGAGGCGCAGGCCTATAAGCGCTTACTGGATGAATATCATCTGACACAGGATGAGGTGGCGGAGCGGGTTTCCAAAAGCCGGACCGCGGTAACGAATTCGATCCGCTTACTGAAGCTGAACGAAAAGGTGCAGGAAATGCTGATCAATGAAATGCTGTCGGCCGGGCATGCCAGAGCATTGCTTGCGATCGAGGATAAAGATGAGCAGGTTCAGGCAGCGCAGAAGATCTTTGATGAAAAGATGACAGTGCGTGATATTGAGAAGTATGTTAAGAATCTGAATAAACCGAAAAAAGATAAAAATAAGAAAAACAAGCTGGAATTTCTCTATCAGGATCTAGAGGAAAAAATGAAAACGTCGATGGGTACCAAGGTCGTTATCAACGCGAAAAATGAGGATAAAGGGAAGATCGAGATCGAGTATTATTCCAGGGATGATCTGGACAGGATCACGGAATTACTGATCAATATCTGATAATATTGAAATGATTCAATCTGCCCTGCAGATTGAATCGGAATGAACTGAAATTCATTCCTAAGCGCACGATTTGCTTTGCAAATCGGCGCAGTAAGGAAATGATTCAATCTGCCTTGCAGATTGAATCGGAATGAACTAAAGTTCATTCCTAAGCGCACGATTTGCTTTGCAGATCGGCGCAGTAAGGAGCGGTATGAACAGTGGTTTTTTTAGTGCCTTGGGTCTGAATATCGATCCGGGGATTCTGATTTTTATTGAGTTTATCTTGTTGCTTATTCTGCTTGTACTGGTTTTGGTCCTTCTTTATCGTTATAATACGCTCAGGAGCAGATATGAGCTGTTTATGAAGGGCAGCAACGCGGAAAGTCTGGAGGAGGAAATAGCCAAGGTCTTTGATGATATCGCAAGATTAAAGATTGCGGCTGAAAAAAATTATACAAATATACAGAAAATTATCGATAATCTGAAGGATACTTATCAGCGGGTAGGGATCGTAAAATATGATGCTTTTAAGGAAATGGGCGGAAAGCTCAGCTTCAGCATCGCGCTGCTCAATGATAACGCAACCGGATTTATCCTGAATTCCGTACACAGCAGTGACGGCTGTTATGTTTATACCAAGGAGATTATCGAAGGTGAGTGTACGATCTCTCTGGGAGATGAAGAGAAAAAGGCTTTGATGCTGGCGTTAGAGGGTGAGAGCACGGAATTTGTTTAATATTGAAATGATTCAATCTGCCTTGCAGATTGAATCGGAATGAACTGAAGTTCATTCCTAAGCGCACGATCTGCAAGCAGATCGGCGCAGAAAGGTAATTGAATTGCATTCTTATTTAAGAGCGGTAGGCTTCAGTGATATCAAAACAAAAAAAGAGCTGAAAAAGCTTTTGAATATCATCGTAACGGATCCGGACAGCCGGGAATATCTGGATGTCGATGAAAATATGGCTCTGGTGGAATACTATAAAAGATTTACGCCGTCAACGGGCGTAACGCTTCGGGGCGAGTATGACAAGGATGAAGAGCTGACGCTTGATTTCTATTATCCCGTGTGCGTCGGTGATAAGATCAGCACAGAAGAGGATGTGAATGTAGAGCGCCATGCGCAGCAGCTTTCCTATGCCGGTGTCTGTGAGGATAACCGCGTCGGTGTTTCCATCATCTTTTTTATGCAGAACGGTTTAGAGCTGATCCGGAAAAATACTTCCCAGGATTTTCCCTTCGTCGGAACGACCGTCAGCTTCGCGGCACTCTCTCTGCAGGGGATCATCATGCTTCCTATTAAGAAGGATGAAAAGGAAAAAGAGATGATCAAGAAAGCGGTGGAGGATCGGAATGAGAAGATCAATGCCGCGAGAATGGGAGACGAGGAAGCTATCGAGAGCCTGACGCTTGAGGATATCGACACCTATAATGTTCTTTCCCGTCAGATCCTCACGGAGGATGTCTTTACACTGGTGGATACATATTTAATGCCATACGGTATTGAAAGCGATCAGTATTCGATCTTAGCGGAGATCGATCAGGTGGTTCTGGAAAAGAACAGTCTGACGGGGGAAGAGATCTATGTGATGGATATTGAATACAACAGTATACCGTTAAAGCTTTGCATCAACCGGAAGGATCTCTTAGGTGAACCCGCGCCGGGACGGCGTTTCCGCGGCACGATCTTACTGCAGGGACGGATCAATTTCGAATAATGGGTTCTGAACAGATATACTACGATAGTATTTGCGTCCTGCCGGGAAATAGAGTATAATGCATTTTGGAAGTTGCGAAACCTGAATCGCAATGTGTCTGCGTAGCTCAGCTGGATAGAGCGACCGCCTCCTAAGCGGTAGGTCGGGTGTTCGAATCACCTCGCGGACGCTTAAAATGGGAATTCTTTACGAGTTCCCATTTTTAGAATCTTTATTATCTGTTGTCATATCCCGATCGATTTAATGCAATAAACCCGAAAAAACATCGTAATGAATAATATAGAAACCTATAAAAGAGTTGTAATATAAGCTTTGATACAAAATAGCCTGTAATCAAGAGGTGACAATATGGCCTATGAAAAAATACTCGAAGAAATAAAGGATTTATCCGAACAGAAACAAAATGAGGTTCTGGATTTTATATTGTTTCTAAAAACTAAGGATCATTCAAGCCAGAAATCCGAAAATACGACAAAAAGAGAATTAGGTGCATTGGAAGGAAGGCTAATTTATATAGCGGACGATTTTGATGAAACCCCGGAGTGTTTTAAGGAGTATGTATAATGTATTTAATAGATACTCATGTACTTATTTGGTCGCTATTTGATGCCGGAAAGTTATCGGATCAAGCGGAACATATCATTACAAACAGCAATATGATATATGTCAGTATTGCTTCTTTGTGGGAGATTGCGATTAAGCAAAGTATCGGAAAAATAGAGATACAAAGTACACTTCAGGAAATTGCGGACCAATGCAGTAAATCCCAGATTGATGTTTTAAACATTTTACCAGTTCACTTGGATGTTATAAAGCAGTTGCCACGTATTCATAATGATCCGTTTGACAGACTGATCATAGCTCAGGCTGTAACAGAAGGTTTAACTTTGATTACAAAAGACACTTATATTCCGCAGTATGATATCAAGACGATATGGTGACTATCTTTGGATGTGTGACATCTGAACAGGAACCTATTAATGCGATCATCCCAGAAAGAATCATTATGGAAACAAAATATCAAAAACTGAAGGAACTATATCTTCGTTATCCGGTACTGACGGAATGCAAAGAGGAACTGGAAGCGGCAATGGATCTGATCATGGCCTGTTTCCGGGATAACGGCACGCTTTTGATCTGCGGAAACGGCGGCAGTGCTTCGGATTCGGATCATATCGTGGGAGAGCTGATGAAGGAATTTTGCCGGAAGAGATCCTTACCGGAGGAAATGAGAAATAAGCTTTTAAAGACCGGAGGGGAAGCGTTAGCCGAAAATATCCGGGGCGCCCTGCCCGCGATATCCCTTGACGCGCATACCGCGCTGATCACGGCGATCATTAACGATATCGGATCGGATTATATGTATGCGCAGCAGGTATACGGCTACGGCAGGGAAGGGGATGTGCTTTTTGCGATCAGCACCTCGGGCAATGCGAAAAATGTGGATCTTGCCGTTAAAACAGCAAAGGCCATGGGGATCAGATCGATCCTGTTTACCGGCAGAAACGGCGGTATCATAAAGAACAGCGCGGATCTTTCCGTAAAGCTTCCGGAAACGGAAACCTATAAGATCCAGGAGCTGATGCTGCCGGTCTTTCACGCGCTCTGCCTGCAGGCAGAAGAATCTTTCTTTACATTATAGATATGATTTCAGGGTCAAAGCACTCCGTGCCGTTTTCGGATACATGATATAATGCTTCTGAGCAAGCTCAAGCACTATATCATGTATCCGAAAAGGTGCTGCGCACCTTTTGACCCTGATATCATGAAAATGTATTGCTCCCCAACTTGTACATGAAATAGCGATTTTTTTGTTGCGCGGCTTATCTATTTTGCTTATAATGTAAATTGTGCAGGAAAAAAAACTGTGCAAATCTTACAAACTATTATCATTATAGGAGGGAAACATGAAAAAGAAAATTATCAGTGCAGTTCTTTCTTCAGCAATGGTTCTTTCATTGTTAGCAGGCTGTGCGGGCGTTCCCGCGGCAGCTCCGGCAGAAAGTGCTCCGGCAGAAAGTGCTCCGGCAGAAGAAGCAGCAGCTCCGGCAGAGGAAGCAAAAGCGGATGACGCGGCTCCGGCGGCAGAAGGCGGCAAGGTATTCGGTTATACCTGCATGGATGGTACAAATCCTTTCTTCGTAGCCCTGGAAGGCTCGATCAGAGAAGTAGTGGAAGCTCACGGTGATACGCTTGTATCCGTAGATCCGCTGAATGATTCCAATACCCAGATCGATCAGGTTGAGGATCTGATCTCCAGAGGTATCGACTATATGTTCGTAAATCCGGTAGATGCTGACGGTATCATTCCTGCTCTGGATATGCTGAAGGAAGCGGATATTCCGATGTTCGGCTTTGATACCCAGGTTGGTGACATGAGCTATCTGGTATCCTATGCCGGTTCCGATAACTACAATGCAGGTTATGTCTGCGGCGAAGATCTGGCTAAGAAGATCCCGGACGGCGGCGATATCCTGGTACTGGATTCCCCGACAATGCAGTCTGTTACGGATCGTATCAACGGCTTCATGGATGCTATTGATAAGTCCGGTGTAAAGTTCAACGTAGTTGGACAGCAGGATGCGGTAGGTAATCTGCAGGTTGCGCAGGAGAAGTGTACTGACCTTCTGACGGCTCATCCCGATGTAGTAGCGATCATGGGCGGAAATGACCCGACAGCTCTGGGCTGCCTGGCAGCAGCGGAAGCCGCTGGCGTTTCTCCGCTTATCTATGGCGTAGACGGATCTCCGGACGTTAAGGCTCTGTTAAAGGACAGCTGCTTAGAGGGAACCGGTGCGCAGTCTCCGATGACCATTGGTAAGACCATTGCGGAAACAGCTTATGCCTGGATCGATGGCGAAGAAGTTGAGTCCTTCATCCCGATCGAGACCTTCCTGATCACAGCTGATAACGTTGATGAATATGGTACAGACGGCTGGCAGTAAGATCTATTTCTGATTAAAAAATGCGGGGGCCTTGCCCAAGGCGGGCAGGGCCCTCGTTATGAAACGGAAAATGATCCGGGCTGTTCCGGATCGCAGAGAACAAGACTATAACAGGTGGTGAATTTGGTGAGCGAGAACGGATATTTACTGGAAATGAAGGGCGTAAACAAATCCTTTCCGGGCGTGAAGGCTCTTCAGGATGTAAATTTTGAACTGAAGGCGGGAGAGGTACATGCGCTGCTTGGTGAGAACGGTGCGGGTAAATCTACGCTGATCAAGGTTTTGGGTGGTATTTATATCGCGGAGACCGGTGAGATCTATATAAACGGGCAGAAAACCAATATTGACGGCGTAGCGGCCGCCAGAGACGCCGGTATCTCGATTGTGCACCAGGAGCTGGTTTTAGTGCCCTATATGACGGTGGCGGAGAATATCTTCCTTGGCAGAGAGCCCGGGACAAGATTTAACGTCAACCGGACAAAGATGTCTCAGGATGCGCAGAAGCTGTTAGATGCCTATGATATGAAAATTGACGCGGATACGCTGGTAGAGCGTCTGACCATTGCCCAGCGGCAGATGGTCGAGATCGTGAAGGCGATCTCCTTTGAATCGAAAATTCTGGTACTGGATGAGCCGACCTCCTCTATTTCGGACAAGGAGGTCAATTTCCTGTTTGAAACGATGCGGAATCTGACCAAACAGGGCGTCGGTATTATTTATATATCCCATAAAATGAGTGAGCTTGCGGAGATCTGTGACCGGGTCACAGTCATGCGGGACGGCTTTACCGTCGGTACGAGGGTCGTAAAGGAAACCTCTACGGACGAGCTGATCGCCATGATGGTCGGACGTGAGCTGACAAACTACTATACGAGAGACTTTTCCGAGGGCGGCGAGGTCGTTCTGAAGTGCGATCATATCTCCGACGGAAAGATGGTTAAGGATGTTTCCTTTGAGCTGAGAAAGGGCGAGATCGTCGGCTTCGCGGGATTAGTCGGTGCCGGCCGGAGCGAGACCATGAAGGCGGTATTCGGTCTGACGCCGGGATCGAAGGGCGAGATCAGCGTCAAGGGACGGCGGGTCGATATCAAAAGTCCGATCGACGCACTGAAGCATGGAATCGCTCTGGTTCCCGAGAGCCGGAAGGACGAAGGGCTTTACGCGGTGCAGAGCGTCCGCTTTAATTCGACCATAGAGGTTCTGGAGGAATTTATCAATAATCTGCGGGTCAACCGGGCAAAGGAAGAAGAGATCACGCAGCGCTACATTGATAAAATGTCTACCAAAACGCCGAGCCAGGAACAGAAGATCGGTAATCTTTCCGGCGGAAACCAGCAGAAGGTGATGATCGGACGCTGGCTTGCCACGAATCCGGAGATCCTGATCCTAGATGAGCCTACCCGCGGCGTTGACGTCGGCGCGAAGGCGGAGATCTATGCGATCATGAATGAGCTGGCGAAAAACGGCATGTCCATCATCATGATCTCATCGGAGCTGCCGGAGATCATTAACATGAGCGACCGGGTCTATGTGATGTATGAGGGCAATGTGACCGGTTGCCTGGATCATAAGGATGTAACGCAGGAAAGTATCATGCAGCGTGCTGCATTAAGTGAACAGTAAGGAGGCAGAAGCAGTCATTATGGGTTCAAAAATTCAAAAGGGAGTTGTTTCCTATTTTAAACAAAACCTTGGTATCATCATCGCGCTGATCGTGATGTGTCTGTTCCTCATCGTTTTCCCGACGACCAGAGACACCTTCGCGACCAGTAAGAATATTTTCAATATTCTGAGACAGAACGCGTCCAACCTGTTTTTGGCAACAGGTATGACCATGGTCATTATCTTAGGCGGTATTGAGCTTTCCGTCGGATCGGTTATCGCGCTTTCCGGCTGTATCGCAGCCTTCTGTGCCGTTAATCTGGGCCTTCCGGAATTCGTCGGATTCTTCGCGGCCATCGCGGTAGGCGGTATAGTCGGTCTGTTTAACGCTTTCTTCATTTCCAATACGGATATCCCGCCCTTTATCGTAACGTTGGCTTCGATGAATATCGCAAAGGGAGCGGTTCTCGTGTTTACGCAGGGTGTGCCGATCCGCTGCATGACGGATGCCTTTAAATTCCCGGGCGTCGGTTATGTCGGTGTCGTACCGGTACCGGTCATCCTGATGCTGATCATCTTTGTGCTTGCGACCATTATCATGAACCGGACAAAGCTGGGGCGTCATATTTACGCGGTGGGCGGCAATCCCCAGGCGGCCAGGTTCTCCGGTATCAATGTCAAAAAGGTTAAATTTATCGTATATGTATATACCGGACTGATGGCCGGTCTCGCCGGTGTTGTGGTTGCCTCCCGGTTATATTCCGGTCAGCCGACAGCCGGTGACGGCGCGGAAATGGATGCCATCGCGGCTGTTGTCGTCGGCGGAACCTCCATGAGCGGTGGTTCGGGTACCCTCGGCGGAACCCTGATCGGTGTGCTGATCATCGGTGTGCTGAATAACGGCCTGAACCTTCTCGGCGTTGACTCCAACTGGCAGTACGTTGTTAAGGGTCTGGTTATTCTGCTCGCGGTTTATATTGACTGGTTCAGAGGTGTGAAGGCAGGAAAATAAGGATGATGAAAAAAAGCAAAAGAATTATATCTGTTATCATAACGGCAGTTTTAACGGTTGGCCTGCTGCCCTTTACAGCTTCCGTAAAGGCGGCGGCAGCAGGAGCGTCTGCTGCGCCGGCGCAGGCGGTACCGGTCATGGTGACCGACGCGATGCCCTATGCGAACTATTCGATGATCAAAACGGGCGCGGCGATGCTTTATATGAACAGCGCTCCCAATGCCAACGGCATTACGGTCTGCGTAAACGCCGGTCATGGAACAAGAGGCGGCGAAAAATACAAGACGCTTTCCCATCCGGACGGCACGCCGAAGGTAACCGGCGGAACGACTGCTGCCGGCAGCGTCAAATCCACGTCGATCTCGTCCGGGATGTCCTTCTCTGACGGAACCAGTGAAGCAAGTATCACGCTGAAGGAAGCCCTGATCTTAAAACAGCTGTTATTAAATAAAGGCTATAATGTTCTGATGATCCGGGAAAGCGCGGATGTGCAGCTTGATAATATCGCAAGGACCGTTTTGGCGAACAATTACGCAAACTGCCATATCGCCCTGCACTGGGACAGCACGACATCGGATAAGGGAGCGTTTTACTGTAAGGTGGCGAATGTACCGAGCTATAAGGCGATGGAGCCGGTGAAATCGACCTGGATGAAAAGCGATCTGCTCGGGGAATGCCTGGTGAACGGATTAAGAAGCGCAGGCCGGAAGATCCACGGAACCGGATCCATGGAAATGGATCTGACGCAGACCTCCTATTCTACGATCCCCAGTGTGGATATTGAGCTCGGAGACAAGCTTTCCGATCATTCGGACGCGGCGCTTACTTCCATCGCGCAGGGACTGTTGACCGGTGTAAACAGCTTTTTTGGTATTCCATGAATAAAAATCGGCTGCCATATTTTGATATCGCAAAGGGTGCCGGTATGGTTTTAGTGCTCATCGGGCATCTGCAGGGGGAAATCCTTGGATATTCCCCCTATATTTTATATCTCTGTATCTGGATCTTTTCCTTTCATATGCCGCTTTTCTTTATCATAAGCGGGATGCTGATCCGGGTAAGGAAGGATACGGAAAAGGATCTGAAAACCCTTGCAAGAAAACGGTTTCAGGGCATCATGGTCCCTTATTATCTGTTTTCCCTGATCTATATGGGCATTGTCCTGTATTATTATTTCGTGGAGAAAACAATCCCCGTATCGACGATCTTTGTCAATCTTTGGTACGCTGTCGGCCTCTACGGGATCAATGTTTTATGGTTTCTGCCGGCACTGTTTCTCGGAGAGCTTCTGTTTTTATGGATCTGCAGCCGCTTCTCCGGGAAAAAACGGGTCGTTTTGATCGCAGCCATCACCGTCATCGCCTATGGCCTGAATCTGCTTTTAAAGAGCGGGACGTATGATACGGCAGTGGGGGAACGGTTTCAGGAGCTTTGTATTACGCTTCTCAGACCGGTATTTGCCTGCTCCTTTATCGGGATCGGCTACGCCCTTTACGGGTGGATCGGTGGATCGTTAACGGATAAAACGAAGGAAAGGGCTTTACAGACGGAAATGATCCGGTCGGAAAACCGACCGAATCGGCATGAACAGGTTCATGCCCAAGCGCACGATTCACAAGTGAATCGGCGCGGAGCGGAGAACGCAAAGGAACGGTTTCGTCCCGGACTGCTTTTTCTCTCTCTTTTGTTTTTAGTTGTTAATATCATCTGTATCTATATCAGCATGGGAGTGCTCGGATATAATAATGTAGGAGAATTCCGCTCTCTCGTACATAATAACGTGATCGTTTATTATACCGCTGCCATCTCGGGGTCGCTTTTTCTGATACTGCTTTGTAAAAGTCTGTCGGCGCTTTACCGCTTCCCCCTGTTAACCTTCTACGGAATAAATTCCCTGATCTTCATGGCAGTTCATAATAACAGCAAGGTTCTGACCTTCGCGCTCAGAAGCGCGATGTATATCAATCAATACCTGACCAGAGCGCGGGGATATATCTGCTACGCGGTGATCGTGCTTACGATGCTTGTCTATACGACGTTAATGACTTTGTTTATTACGCGGTTTTTCCCGATCCTGGGCGGTAAAAAAAAGAATAAATCGTAACTGTTTAGGATAGCCCGAAGCACTTGTTGCTGAGGGCGTATCAAAATGTAAGTTTTGCAATGCGGTCCGTCCTTTTGCGAAGCAAACTTTCAATGACGGACCGCGTATCTGTTCAGAAGCCAGAGGGTTCTGAACAGATACATTACGCCGAAGAATTTATGAATTATATCGTTTTTGATTTGGAATGGAATCAGAGCAGTGCCAGGCAAAGCAGGGAATACGGTCTGCCCTTTGAGATCCTGGAGATCGGCGCTATCAAGCTGAACAAGCGCCTGAAGGTGATCGATCAGTTTCAGGCGGTGATCAAGCCGCAGATCTATCATTATATTCATCATATTACGACAAAGATCATTCATCTGACGGAGGAGGAATTACAGAACGGCAAACCCTTTCCGGTGGCGATGAATGAATTTCTGACCTGGTGCGGCAGGGATTTTGTCTTCTGTATCTGGGGGACCTCCGATATTACGGAGCTTCAGCGGAATATGATGTATTACGGGATGGATATGTTAGCGGACGGGCCGCTTTTGTACTGCGATATCCAGAAGTTTTTCAGCATTGCCTACGAGGACGGCAAAAAACGGCGGGCGCTCGAAACAGCGGTTGATTTTCTCGGGATCGAAAAGGATCATCCCTTTCACGGGGCCTATGACGATGCCTATTATACGGCGAAGGTCTTTAAGCGGATCAATTCCTATAAGCCCCGGACGAAGCGCTACGTTTCCTATGATGTGTTTATCGCGCCCCGGACCGAGAAGGATGAGATCGAGGTAAATTTTAAGACCTACGCCAAATATATTTCCCGGGAGTTTCCCGATAAGACCGTGGCCATCGAGGACAAAAAGGTCAGCGAGATGAAATGCTATAAATGCGGCAGGGCGGCGACGCCGCGCATTAAATGGTTCTCGGTGAACGGCAAGCATTATTACTGCGTTTCGTATTGCAAGCGGCATGGATTTCTGAAGGGGAAGGTCAGGATGAAAAAGACCGACGACGGCAGTATCTATGTCGTAAAGACCACGAAGCTCGTGACGAAGGAGGTCGCCCAGGAGATCGCCAAAAAGCAGGATAAGCTGAGACTGCAGCGGATGGAAAAGAGGCGGGCAAAAAAGAACTGATCCGGTTATTTCCGCCGTTTGCTGTAGGGCTTCTGCTTTAACTTCTTCTTATTGAATTTCTTGACGGGACGCAGCTTGTCACGCTCCCGCATATATTTGATCCGTACGATCAGCGTATGCGTAAAGAAGATCAGAAGAAGGGAAGCAAGGACGATCAGAAGGATCAGGATGACCTTTCGGATGTTGATAAAGATCAGCTCCTTTTCGGAAATGACCTTTTTCGGAAGCTCCTCTTTGGTACGGGCGGTAATGATATTGGAGAAATCAAAGGGCTCTACCGTATGATCGGCGTATTCGATTGCGGTGGAGCCCACTTTATGTCCGTTATAAAAATAATCGAGAGTGGCCACGGCGTTTACAGGCAGATTCTCATAATTGACCCGGACCGTCAGATCCTCAAAGGAAACGGTTTTCGGGATCGTGACGTAATCCGTGGTATTTAAGTTCAGGATCGGTTTGGAGCTGCCCATGATATCCAGATTGGTATGAAAAAAGGTGGCGCTGTTTAAGGTATAGCGGGTTTCGTTTTCCGAGATATTGACCTTCATAAAGCCGTCGAAGCCGTAGTCGAGCAGCGCCTTCGTATCTAAGAACTGGTTCGGCGATTCCTCCTTAAGGATCACGCAGATCAGCCGCGTGCCCTCCCGCTCCGCGCAGGTAACCAGAGTCTGCCTGGCGTCCTTCGTATAACCGGTCTTACCGCCGATAAAGCCTTCGTATTCATATTTTAAGCCCGGGATCATCAGATGATGGTTTTCAAGAGGACGTTCCTCGGGCTGGAGATTCGTGGGCGGGATCGTATAGTTTTTCGTGCCGGATATCGTGACGAGGGATTCGTTTTTAAAGCAGGCCCTCGCAATGAGAGACATGTCATAGGCACTGACATAATGATCCGGATCCGGCAGACCGTTGGCGTTTGCGAAGTGGGTATTTGTGCAGCCGAGCTCTGCCGCTCTTTCATTCATCATCGCCACGAAATCATCGACATTGCCGGCCACGTGTTCCGCAAGGGCGTAGGCGACCTCATTGCCGGAACCGAGCAGGAGCCCGTACAGACACTGCTCCACGGTGAGCTGCTCCCCTTCGTCGATGCCGATCCGTGAGGAGGTGCTTTCAATATTATGAACGGAGTCATGGGAGAACGTGACGATATCGTTCATCGGGCAGTGCTCGATGGTTAAAAGGGCCGTCATGAGCTTTGTGGTGCTGGCGGGATACAGCTGCTCGTTTACGTTTTTCTGATAAAGGACTGTTCCGGATTTCGCGTCTACTAAGATCGCGGCCTGGGCCCCGATCAAAGGTCCTTCCGGCCAGCCGGGCAGGAGGTTTGTTTCCACGGGAATATTCTTCCGCTCATCCGCGGCGGTTTTCTGCTCGGCGGTGGGAGCGGTATTCACGGCGTATGCACTTTGCGGTATGGCCGTTAAGAAGCCTGCGCTGAGAAGCAGGATCAGGAGGGCGCGCTTCATCTTTCGTTTTATCTGTCGTTTCATATCGCTATTATAGCATGATAGTATGGGCAAAACCAACTCTGTTCGATTCTGTTCCATTCCGTTCGACTCCGTTGCTCAAATTGACGAATTCGACACGGCCCGCTTGCGCTTCCGCGCCAATCTGCTTGCAGATTGTGCGCTTAGGTGCGAACTTCAGTTCGCACCGATTCGGTCTGTTTTTTAGACCGAATCATTTCAAAAAAACGCAGCGGTACATAAGGCTGCAAAAGACGCAGCCTAAGTACCGGCGTTTT
>JAILQQ010000062.1 GCA_024698885.1 Lachnospiraceae bacterium
ATCGGAATCGGAGGGGATCCGATATATAAAGGAAGCGTTCGGTTATTTAAGACAGAGAGGGAAGAGATATCTGATCCTTCCTTTCCTGGTGACCTGCGGCTTTCGCTTTTTCGGATACCGGGTCGGCAAACGGCGAACGATCGGTAATAAAAGATCAGCGCAGAAAGGGGAGTAAAGAGTATGTGCGGAATAGTCGGATATGTGGGCAATAAGCAGGCAGCGCAGATCCTGATAGACGGCCTGACAAAGCTGGAGTACAGGGGGTATGATTCCGCCGGGATCGCAGTGATCGAAGGCGGTGTGATCAAGGTCGAAAAAAAGCAGGGGCGCCTCGAAAACCTGGTGGAAAAGCTGAAGCAGGATGGGATCCCGGAGGGAACCGTAGGGATCGGTCATACCAGATGGGCTACTCACGGCGAACCGTCCGATATCAATTCGCATCCGCACGGGAATAAACGGGTAACGATCGTTCATAACGGTATTATTGAAAACTACAAGGAGATCAAGGATTTTCTGAGTGCCGAGGGCTACAGCTTCGACAGCGAAACCGATACGGAAACCGTGGCCAAGCTTCTCGATTATTATATCAGTGATGACCCGATCCAGACTATCGCAAAGGTGATCTCCGAGATAAAAGGTTCCTATTCGCTTGGGATCATGTTCCGGGACTTTCCAGATCGGATCTTTGCGGTCCGCAAGGAGTCGCCGCTGATCGTCGGACTTTCGAACGAGGGTAATTTTATTGCTTCGGACGTTCCTGCGATCATTCAGTACACCAGAGAGTACTATCTTCTGGAGGAAAATGAGATCGCGGAGCTTCGGGCGGACAGAGTCAGGGTATATGATCCTCATGGATTCAAGGTCCGGAAGGTCAGGCAGAGGGCGGACTGGGATGTGGACGCGGCAGAAAAGGGCGGCTTTGAGCACTTTATGCTGAAGGAGATCCATGAGCAGCCGCAGAGTGTAAAAATGACCATAATGCCGCGGATCCGTGACGGCTTGCCGGATTTTTCAGCGGAGGGTCTTGACGAAAAGCGCCTGAAGGCATATAAAAACATTTATATCATTGCTTGCGGAACAGCCATGCATGCCGGTATGGTAGGGAAATACGTTATTGAATCACTCGCAAGAGTGCCTGTGATCGTGGATATCGCCTCGGAATTCCGTTACCGTGAACCGCTTTTGACGAAGGAAGATCTTGTCATCGTGATCTCCCAGTCAGGAGAAACCGCTGATACCCGGGCGGCTCTGACATTGTCAAAGGAGCTTGGCGCAACGACGCTTGCTGTCGTGAATGTCAAGGGCTCGAGTATCGCCAGAGAAGCGGATATGGTGGTTTATACCCATGCGGGACCGGAGATTTCGGTGGCTTCGACAAAAGCATACATGGTACAGGTCTCTGTTATGTATCTCCTTGCCTTTGAGCTTGCCTATATCAAGGGTACGATCGATGAGAAGCAGTGCAGACAGTATATCGAGGAGCTTTTGGATATGCCGCGGATCATTGAGGAGGCGATCGGTCTGCAGGAAAAATGCCAGTTTGGCGCTTCGCGGTTAGTGAACGCGGACAGCCTTTTATATATCGGCCGGGGTCTGGATTATGCGCTGAGTATGGAGGGCTCCCTGAAGCTCAAGGAGATTTCCTATATCCATTCCGAATCCTACGCGGCCGGCGAACTGAAGCACGGAACGATCTCGCTGATCACGGAAGGCATGCCGGTCATTGCCGTCGCAACACAGAAGAGGCTTGTGGAAAAGACTGTCAGTAATATCAAGGAAGTAAGATCACGCGGCGCCATGGTGATACTGATCTGCGCCAGCGAGGTGGACGTGGAAGAAGACGTAGCGGATCTGATCATCCGCCTGCCTGCGGCGAATGAGCTGCTGATGCCAATGGTGGCAGCCGTTCCGCTTCAGCTGATCGCTTACTATACAGCGGTGTTAAAGGGATGCGATGTGGACAAGCCGCGGAATCTGGCAAAATCCGTCACGGTGGAGTAGGTTCATGGATAACAATAATAATAACAATAATAATAACAGCGATCTTCGCTTCTGCCAGCTCTGCAGACGTCCGTCCACGTCTGTCAGAGATATGTTTCAGCTGACAGACGGACTGTATATCTGCTCAGACTGCATGCATAACATGTTAAACACCATGGGAAAATTCGGGCTGACGCAGACCAATTCGATGCCGCTTGAGCCTGTGGCTCCGCCGGTTGAGGAAAAGAAGAGCGAACCGGAACAGCCGGATCAGAAGGAAGAGGAAAATAAGCAGGGCAGCACGGTTTTTCCCGGCTTTGGGATCCCGGGCGTCAGTTTTTTAAATATGTCCGACCTGCAGGGAATGTTCAATCCGCGTCCGAAGGTCAAAAAAACCAAAGATAAGGAAAAGAAGCCGGTTATTGATATTAAGGATATTCCGCGCCCCGACAGGATCAAAAAGCTGCTCGACGAATATGTCGTGGGGCAGGAATATGCGAAGAAGGTAATCTCCGTGGCCGTATATAATCATTATAAACGGGTTGCCTCGGAGAGTATGCCGGAGACCAGCTTTTCCGAAAGACTGAAGGATGTTGAGATCGAAAAATCCAATATGCTGATGATCGGCCCTACGGGCTGCGGAAAGACCTATCTGGTAAAAACGTTAGCCAGGCTTCTGAATGTCCCCCTTGCGATCGCGGATGCCACCTCCTTAACCGAGGCCGGTTATATCGGAGATGATATAGAAAGTGTTGTGACAAAGCTCCTGACGGCGGCCGACAACGATGTGGATAAGGCTGAGACCGGTATCATCTTCATAGATGAGATCGATAAGATCGCAAAGAAAAAGAGTACGAATAACCGGGATGTATCCGGTGAAAGCGTTCAGCAGGGGATGTTAAAGCTTTTGGAGGGAAGCGAGATCGAGGTACCGGTGGGCAGCAACAGCAAAAATGCCATGGTTCCTCTCGCGACAGTCAATACAAGGAATATTCTGTTTATCTGCGGCGGGGCATTTCCGGATCTTGACGAGATCATCAAGCAGCGTCTCAGAAAGCAGACGTCTATCGGCTTTAACGCAGAGCTGCGGGACTCCCTGGATAAGCGGAAGGATATCCTGAAGGAAGTCACGGTGGAGGATGTGAAAAAATTCGGCATGATCCCCGAATTTGTCGGCAGACTGCCGATGCTGTTCTCCCTGGAGGGACTGACCGAGGAGATGCTTGTCAGGATCCTCAGGGAGCCGAAAAATGCGTTGATAAAGCAGTATCAGAAGCTTTTTGAGATGGATGAGGTGGCGCTTGAATTCACGGACGATGCGCTTACGGAGATCGCAAAAAAGGCGATGGAGCGGGATACCGGCGCCAGGGCGCTTCGGTCGATCATCGAGGAATTTATGCTGGATCTGATGTATGAGATCCCGAAGGATGATAATATCGGCCGGGTGATCGTGACAAAGGAATATGTACTGCATGAGGGAGGTCCGGTGATCGAGCTCAGGGGCATGAGCGGGAGCGGACTGTATATAGGACAGAATTCTTATGATATTCAGTACCATTGAATTTGCTGTTTTTATGGCATTGGTATTCCTGCTCTACTGGTCGGTTCCCGCCCGGTTCCGCTGGATCCTGCTTTTACTGTCAAATATCTGGTTTTATGCCTGCTACGAAGTCAAATATCTGATCGTTCTTCTTCTGACGACGGTTATTTCCTACGTAGCGGCGATCCTGATCGAAAAACAGACCCTTTTTAAGAAAAAGAAGGGTCTGTTTGTTATCGGCATTGTTCTGACATTGTCCTTTCTCCTTGTCTGCAAATATCTGAATTTCACGATTTACGCCATCCAGAGGGTTCTTTCGCATTTGGCCCTGCCGATGCACCCCTTTACGCTGAAGCTTCTGGTTCCGGTGGGCATCTCTTTCTATACCTTTGAAATGGTATCCTATCTGGCTGACGTTTACAGCGGAAAGATCCCGGCGGAACGAAATTTTTTTCATTACGCGGTCTTTGTTTCCTTCTTTCCGAATATCTCCTCCGGACCGATCGAGCGTGCTGGGCATTTTCTCCCGCAGCTGAAGGAAGAAAAGCGGTTTGATTATGATACTGTGGTTTACGGGACAAGACTCCTGCTTTTAGGCCTTGTCAAAAAAATCGTGATAGCGGATATGCTCTCGAAGTATGTGGATGCGGTCTTTGAGCATGTTACCGAGCAGACGGGGATATGCTTCCTCTGGGCAACGCTTCTTTATACCTTCCAGATCTACTGTGATTTCTCCGGGTATTCCGATATGGCAGTCGGCCTGGCGGGGATGCTCGGTTTTGAACTTCCCCGCAACTTTAAGGGTCCCTATCTGGCCTCCTCGGTGAAAGAGTTCTGGAGCCGGTGGCATATATCGCTTTCGACTTGGCTTCGTGATTATATCTATATTCCGTTGGGCGGAAACAAACGTGGCAGCTTCCGCAGAGACTGCAACCTGCTTGTCACCTTTTTAATTTCCGGTCTTTGGCACGGGGCCAGCTTTACCTTTATTTTCTGGGGGTTTTTACACGGTATTTATCAGATCACGGAAAACCATCTTCGCAAAAAAAAGCCGACGACGGAGCATCAGGAAGGACCGGGATCGGTCAGTGCGGTCCGCTCTGCCTTCCGAACCGCTCTGGGTACTTTGGTCACCTTCTGCCTCGTCAGCTTCGCATGGCTCTTTTTCAGAGCCAGAGCGATCTCGGAGGCGCTGTTTGCCGTGACGCATATGTTTTCGGATCTGTCACTTTCCATGGCGATGGCCAGAATGGGCATGACGGCACGCTCCGTGCTGAAAACCTTTCTCGTGATCCTGTTTATTATGGTTTTTGACATCATAAATGAGAAACGGGATGTATTGAAAGAGATTTCCCGCTTACCGGCATGGCTTAGGTGGACGGGATATTTCCTGACCGGTCTTGTGATACTGGCTTTGTCTGCGCACAACGGCGTGTCACAGGAATTTATCTATTTCCGCTTTTAGGTGAGATATGAAAAAATATCTGTTGAAAATCCTGTTATATACGGCTTTGCTGGCAGCGGTATTTGCCTCTGTCAATATGGGCATCGACCCCTATAATATCTTTCATTATAATGTGCCGCGCAATAACGGGGTGGAGCCTAACAAAAACTATATCAAAACAGAATATATCCTGCATCATGCGGACCGGTTCGATTCCTTTGTATTCGGATCCTCCCGGGCTGGCTTCTTGGATCCTTCGCTGATCCCAAACGGGCATTATTATAATATGTGTTCCTCGGAAGCGGTGCCGGCCGAGCATCTGAGCATTCTGAAGGTTTTTATCAGAAAGGGGATCGTCCCGAAAAATCTTTTTGTCATGATCGACGATATTACCTGTTTTGTAGACCCGGCCCTGCATCAGACGATCCTGTACCGCGTACCGTATCCTTCAGGAGGGCTTTCCGATCAGGTGAAGTTTTATCTGCAGTATTGTGACCTGATCACGACCGCGGAGTCTTTAAAGGTCATCCGTGAATTCAGGAATAAGGAGAATGCAAAGGATGCGGATTATGTGACAAGGTATCAGACCCTGGGCTGCGAGAGACTGGACAAGGATCCTTATTATATCGAAGGGGCTTTTGACTGCGGCTACTGGGCCGATTATTATGCGCTCAGAGTATCGGAGGCCGTGGAGGATATCAAAGAGCTGAAAGCGCTCTGCGAACAATATGATATCAATCTGATCCTCGTTACCAATCCTCTGTATGAAAAAACCTATGCCCGCGGCGTGGAAAACGGATATATCGATTTTCTGGAAGCACTTTCCGGGGTAACGGATTTCTGGAATTTCAGTTCTTTTTCGGATATCACGATGAATGAGGAGAACTATTACGAGGCAAGTCATTTTACGCCGAAGATCGCGGCAAAAATGATCGATACGGTATTTGGCGACGATCCTGACGGGGAGCTCTGGGCCCAGGGCTTTGGGATCCATGTGACCGAAGAAAACAGAGAGGAATTCATCGCCTTTCTCAGGCATCAGGCAAAAGAAGCGGGGGTAACGATGCCATGAGCAGAAATCTGATGATGGCCGGACAGATCCTTTTGGCGGGGATCATATATTATCTGTTTTTTGCGGCAGATCACGGCCCATTCCGCGTGGAAACCCTGCTCGACCGTTATTACATAAGCCGCCGGGTCAGCCGCCCTGTCTTGAAGCAGTGGGCCGGGATCCTGATCCTTATGTTCTTTTTCGGCGCTGCCATCCAGATCTCCTTTTCCACGGTTCTGACCTTTATCCTTTCCGCCGATGAAGCAGCGGCTTCGTCCTATGATCAGGCCATCGCGCCTCTTATCTCT
Source organism: Lachnospiraceae bacterium (assembly GCA_024698885.1). Classification (GTDB taxonomy): domain Bacteria; phylum Bacillota; class Clostridia; order Lachnospirales; family Lachnospiraceae; genus UBA2868. The sequence continues at coordinate 6,324 of JAILQQ010000062.1, forward strand.
ATGGAGCCGGATATGGTGCTCTATGTGGGGCTGCTGGCGCCGGTCTTCGAGGAGCTTTGTTTCCGGGGCCTTGCGTTTTCTTTCCTTTCCTGGATTCTGCTGCAGATCGTCAGGATATCGGACAGGGGAAGATCAAAGCTTTCTCCGGATCATTTCCTCTTTTTTTCCGCATGGATCATCGCGAACCTTTTTCAGACCCTTTTTTTCGCGCTTTATCATGAAAATATCTACCAGAGGATCTACGCCTTTGTGATCGGGTATTTCTTCGGAATCCTGGTGCTTGTATACCGTTCCGTTGTGCCGGGGATGATGGCCCATATCTTTGTCAACCTTTCCGGCTTTTTCATTGACGTGATCTTTCCCCCCGATCTGCCGAAAGGTACCAAGCTCATTCTGATGACGGCGGGGATCCTGACGGTTTCAGGCATACTGTTCAAGCTTTGCCGGCGGCAGTCCCTTAGATCTGCATGACGCCAAATACTGACGCGCCGGCGGCCTTTGCCGCCTGAAGGCCGACATCGGAATCTTCAAATATCACGGTATGAGCTGCATCAACGCCGAAATGCGCCATCGCCATGAGAAAGCCCTGCGGATCCGGCTTGACTCTGGTGATATCCTCCTGGGTCAGCAGCAGATCGAACAGGGTATCATAATGAAAATGCCGCAGGATTTCCTCCGTATTCCGCCTCGAGGCAGTGGTCACGACTGCCAGATAATAGCTGTCACGCATATGCATGAGGATCTCAAAAAGATGCCGGTTTTCCCTGGCTTTGCCAAGGTGCCCGGCATAGGCACCTTTTTTGCGGCGGTGTACTTCCTCGAAAACGGCTCTGTCGTCTGTCTTCATGATTTCCGGGAGAAACTCCGTATAATGTCTGCCGTTGCAGCGTGTTTTAAAGAATTCTGCATCCAGACTGCAGCCAAAGGGCTTCAGCGCTTCCCGGTAAGCGGCGTAATTCACTTCCCGGGTATCAAAAAGCGTTCCGTCCAGATCCAGAATAGCCAGATTGTTTTTCTCACTCATTTTCCATATCTCCGCCGTAAAGTCTGATGACGTCCTTAAGGACCATTAAGAGGCCCGCGTAGAATACGGGCGCGGTTTTTATATCCTTTTCGATCTTATAGGGCAAAAGCCTGAGCCAGTGAACGATCTCATGAAAATAAACGCTTTTCACCGCTTCTTCGCCTAACGCCGAAAGCATATAGGTGCGCAGCTTTTCATGCAGGGCCGCATAGGCCGAGGAATTTGTGAAAAGGAAATTGATACGGTTTTCCTCCACGGAGACCTCCTTGACCGACATCAGAAATTCATAGCCGCCGTGTATGGACTGCAAGAGCTTGGCATAGTCAAGATAGGGAGAATCGAGGATATTCCCTGTGTTCGGATCGATAATGTAAAATCCGTCATTGCCGCTTGCATCCCGGGTACAGACGATATTTTCTACTGTCAGATCACCGTGGATCACTGTAACCGGATCCCTGCCGAAAACCTTTTCCAGATAGTTCTCCGTAAGCCAGGGCTCATAATAGGCCAGATTATGGCAGGGCGTGCCGTTGATGACGATCGTGTCATAAGCCTGCAGACTTCTGATCCGCCTCGCATTCCTTATCGTATTCAGGTTGCGCGTAACCTTGACCTCGATGTAACGGCGGATCGCTTCCGGATCAGCCGTTTTTTCATTCATCCGGTATATGGAATCGTGAAGCGCCGTGAGGGCATTCCGGATCATGGCAAAGCTTTGATCGGGCGGCGTCGAGTGCGCATATTCAAAGAGACCTACCGAATTGCTGTTGTAGGGCATATCGTAATAGCAGTACAGCTCGGTCTGTTCCTGTCTGAGGATCCGGGGAAAAAAGGGCAGGGTCTGGTATTCACTGAGCCATTTGATCTGTTCGCCGAGTTTCCTTCCGTCTTCTCCGAAGGCGTATTTTCGAAAGAAGGTTTTTTCTCCGTCCGTACAGAGAATGGTAGTGGCGTTGGAGCCGGCGGAATAATCCCGAATGATGGAAATGTTCTGGTTGATCCGCAGATAGTTCGCCATATAATCCCTGTCGGTATTGGAAAAATAGGTCTCTAAAAACGCGAGTCTCTCCTTCGGATCGAGCAGTGGCATCAGATTCAGGTATATCTCCTCGTCATGAGAATGAAAGAGCTCCTTTTTAAACAGGGGAGCCGTAACGAGAAGAGCGATCAAGGGAATGACCATATAAAGCAGCATACTTATAGGACGTGCGGCGACAGTCGTATCTCCGAAGAGTGTCATGGCGCCGGTGCTTTCCCGGATACCGTTCTGGGTGAAGAGCATCATGAAAACGTCCTGCCAGGTGGCAGTCTGATCCCCGCCGAGGGAACGTAAATATCCCGCAAAGAAGGAATAGGAGATCAGATAACCGCTCCACATGCCGATGGTGGTGAAAAGGAGTTTGCCCTTACTGATCTTCTGGAAAATATCCTTGAAGTTCCAGATAAGCGCCCAGGCCGTTCTTAACAGAGCCGCCTCGATGGAATCATTGAACAGCCCGGCGACCGCCCTGATGATGCGCTTGACTGTCCCCTTAAAGAGATAGACGGCTGCGATCAGAAGAAGGAGCGAAGCGGAAAGGATAACATAGAAAACCGCGGTGTTTTTTGCGGCATCGCTGCCGATACCGGTTAAGGAAAGCAGGATGAAGATAACGCCGACGAAAACGATGTCGAGATACCGGTCTACGATAACGGTGGAAAGGCCAAGCGGTTTCCCGTTTTTCATTTTGCGGCCGGCAAGAAAGGCCCGGACCAGATCGCCCAGCTTGAAGGGCAAAACGCAGTTCAGCAGATAACCGATGGCCAGTGCCCGGATCAGACTTTTATGATCCGGCTTTTCATAAGTATCGATAAAAAGTTCCCAACGCAGGACGCGGATCAGATGCGCGGCATAGATAAACAGAACCGCAAACAGAAAATAAAGGAAAGCTGTCATCAGAGTAACCTGCCTAACTGCGTATTTGTTAACGCTTCGTCGTATTCCGCGGGCGTTCCGAAGGATATATGCAGCTCAAGCGGAAAGTTTACTAGCGACAGGCCTTCTTTTGCCATTTCGTTATAGACACCGCTTACGAAATATTCGCTGTAGGAGCAGTTTTTCAGATATCTTTCGGAAAACTGCCGAAAGATCTGGCTGTTTTTAAAAAAATAGGCTCCGCAGATGGCCTGGTCACTGGCCACCACCTTTTCCACGGTTCCGACCAGACGGCCGTTTTTATCAAAACGGACATAGCTGAAGTTCGGACTGTCGGACGTAAAGGTAAGCAATGCTCCGTCCGGTGAGGAAAAATCGGCATTTTCGCAGAAACAGTAAAAAGGACTGCACAAAAAGGCATGATCACAGTCGTTGAAAAAGACGGGCAGATCGTCCGTGAAATCCCGGATCCCCTCTAGGCAGGTCAGAACCGCGCCGTTTAAGACCTCCGGGATCACGAGTATCCGCGCATCCTTATAATACGCCCGGATTTCCCGGTCAATGGAAAAACGTTCGACATGATCCTTCAGTACCACAAAGGTCAGATCCTGCACTTCGATAAATTTTAACAGTGACTGTGCGGCCCAAAAGAAAAAGGGACGCTCCTTAAGCGGGATCAGGGGCTTTGGCAGCGAAAAGCCCTTATTGCCGAAGCGGGTACCGCCGCCTCCCATGGGCATGATCAGATGGATTTTCTGCTTTTTGTTCATATACAAACCTCACTGCTTTATGATATCAGCGATATAGCGCATATATTCACTGGCAACATCAATATCCGTATTCGCATACAGCATGCGGCAGCCGACGGCATCCTCTATTTCATTGAGCACGGGATGCCCCTCATGATAGAGCATATCAATGCCGGTCAGATCGGCGGGCAGGATCCTTGTGACCGAACGGACCAGTTTTTCTTCCTCCGGCGTCAGGCTATGGCGTACGGCCTTTCCGCCCAATGAATAATTAGCCCGGATATCATTCTTGTTTTCTCCCTGTCTGAGGACCGCGGCGAGGATACGGCCGCCAAGCACATAAACGCGCAGATCTTTTCCCGGTTCGGAGGCGACACGCTGGAAGAGCAGCTTTTCATAGGGCGTGTCCGACAATTCTTTCAGATAGGTGATCAGACCGCTTTCCTCGGTGATCAGAGCGACCTGATCTCCGCCGTGCCCTTCCGCGGGCTTGGCTACCAGGGGATAACCGAAGTCTGCTGCGATGTTTTGCAGGTTTTCAAGGGCCTTGGCCTTCCCGGTCAGAGGGATCGCCGTATAGTCTAAAAAGGAGATCCCGCCTTCCCGCAGGAACCGGTAGGTCAGATCTTTATCATTGGCAATAAGACAGACCCTGTGAGCGTTAAATACACGCAAGCCCCTTTTTTCCAAAGCCTCTGCCAGAGCCGCACGGCGGGACCGGTTGACGGCAAAAATGGCGTTTTTACAGAATTCTCCGGGATTTTTTTCCGCTTCCTCTGTCAGAACGAGGGTAAGCTGCAGTCCCAGCTTTTTGCCGGCTTTTGTCAGGGCATCGGCAAAGAAAATGTTTTTTTGATGATCTTCTTTATTATATAGGAGAATTCCTTCTGTCATGATTTTCCGAAGCCAGGGCCTTCTGCCCGGGCAGCCCTTTTTTCCGCGCTTGTATCTGTTCAGAACCTTCAGGCTTCTGAACAGATACCCACGCTTTTTTCCATGCAGTGCTTTAGGATCAGAGAAGCAACGTCTGAGCCGGTACAGTCGGTGATATTCTTAAAATGCGCGTTGGAATTGACCTCGCAGAGAAGAGGGCCGTCTTTTCCGGAAAGGATATCGATGCCGGCAAAGTCAAGACCAAGCAATCTGCACGCCGAAAGGGCCAGGTCTTCCTCCTCTTTGGAAGGTTTCCAGGCACTCATGCTCCCCCCGTTTGAAAGATTTGCGCGGAAATCCGATCTGTTTTCGCGCCGCATGGCCGCAACCACGCGATCTCCGACAACCTGCAGCCGAAGGTCGGAACCGGCTGATTCCGCGATCCATTCCTGGAACAGGAAGGGATAATGGATGATATGCAGGATCTCTTCCGCTTCATCCCGGTCATGCGCCAGATGAACCTGGGCCCCGAAGGAACCGAAGCATTCCTTGATGATCAGGGGATAGCCGAGTTTTTTTTCAACAACGGAGAGAAAAGATAAATCGGGACAGCCTTCCTTTTCGTAGGTCATGGGTGCCATGATACTTGCCGGCATTTTCACGCGTCCGGCTAACGCCTTCAGGGTTTCCGACTTATCGTCACAGAGCAGTATTCCCCGTGAGCTGTTAAAGACAGGAATTCCCTTTTGTTCAAACGCCTCTGCCAGCCGTATATCCTTATCCCAGAAGAGGATAAAATCAGGTAGAGGATCAAGCGCTTCAAGGGCTTTCTCGCCCGGAACGACGTGCAGGCCGTCGTTTGTATACAATACCAGAAAATCGGCATTGGTAAATGGCAGCAGGGAAAGCGCCAGACGGTCTGCTGCCTCCAGAAATAACCGGCTGAGCTCGTCAAATTTATCGGAACGCAGAAACGCGTTGGTGATCAGAAGTCCTTTTTGCATGGTCTTATCATAGCATATTTTACCATATAGTAAACGTGAAATAAATTTGCCGCGTTCCATATACCTGCTTTCATTGAAAGAAATTCGTTTACGATAAACATGTTTCTGTGATATACTCAAATCCGGATTTTATTTGGTGGGGCAGACGGTCATGCGGGCATGACCGCCCGACTCTGGAGGACAAAAATGGACGAAGAATTCAGAGATCAGGAAGATAATTTCGGCATACAGACGCAGGAAACGGAAACGCAGGTTCCCTCTGAGCAGCAGCCGGAACAGGAGATGTTTGAGGAAAGTCGCGCAGAAACGCCGGTAGAAACGCCGGAAGAACCGGAAGAACAAAGAAAAACGCAGACGGAACGGATGGAGGAAGCCTTTCAAAACGAAAGGGAACAGCGCTACAGCCGTGATGAATATGGCAGCAGCTTTTACACAAGCGGTGATACGGCGGAAGGAAACGGCAGCGCGGGTATTTCCATCGCCTCCATGGTCTGCGGCATTTTGTCGATCCTCTGCTGCTGTACCGGGTGGTTTGGCCTGATCTTATCGGCGATAGCGTTAGTGATGGGAATTGTCAGCGTCAAGAATAATTACAGCGGCCGGGAAATGGCCATAGCCGGTATCATTACCGGCGGCTGCGGGATCGCGCTGTGCTTTGTGATGCTGATCTTTGCGGCGATCGTAAACGGACTCTCGAATTCCGTGATCCGGGATACGCTGCAGATCTATGATCTTTACGACCTTCAGGATATCCTATGAGCCTGTGGTTAAAGTTCCGGGAGCTGACGGAACCTTATTCCTGGTGCAGATTTAAAATGGTGACGGGTTTATACTGTCCGGGCTGCGGCGGTATAAGAGCGTTTGAGGCGCTCATTTCCGGGCACCCTTTTTTAAGTTTCTTCTATCATCCGGCGGTCTTATATTATCTGCTCTTATTTTTGACTTTTCTGCTTTCTGTATTGTTCAGGCCGAAAAAACCGAAAAAATGGTTTTTACCCGGCGTATTCATCGGGATTGCCCTGATCTTTGTCCAGTGGATCCTTAAAAATGTTTTACTGCTTTGCTTTCATATCAGATGGCTTCCCTGACCTGTGTCGGTTTGCGGCAGCAGATCGTGTGCTCAGCCATCAGGCCCCGACGAAACGCCCCGCAGCGCCGCAGGGCAGAAACAGGCCGGTTTCGGTCACCGGCAGGCCTATTTCATCGGCGGTAACGGTTCCCGGATGATCTTTTTTCACGGCCGTGTTCAACATATAGGAAAGAACCGCCGGCTGCAGACCGGTGGTATAGGAATTGATCAGGAAAAACAGGGGGCGTTTGCTCAGAAGAAGAGCGGTTCTTTCGATAAAGGGATATACCGCGTCCTCGAGCTTCCAGATCTCTCCCTTCGGCCCTCTGCCGTAAGAGGGAGGATCCATGATGATGCCGTCGTATGAGTTGTCGCGTCGGATCTCCCTTTCTACGAATTTCCCGCAGTCATCCACCAGATAACGGATCGGCGCGTCGGAAAGCCCGCTGGCCGCAGCGTTCTCTTTCGCCCAGCTTACCATTCCCTTTGAAGCGTCCACGTGCGTGACCGAGGCACCTGCCGCCGCGGCCGCCAAGGTCGCGCCGCCGGTATAGGCAAAGAGGTTCAGGATCCTTACCGGGCGTCCGGCCTTTTTGATCAGCTCCGAAAACCAGTCCCAGTTGACCGCCTGCTCGGGAAACAGGCCGGTATGCTTAAAGCTGAAGGGCTTGAGATGAAAGGTCAGGTGACGGTAATGCACCTGCCATTGCTTCGGCAGATCGAAGAATTCCCATTCACCGCCTCCCTTTGCGCTGCGGTGATAGCAGGCATTGGGACGGTTCCAGAGCGGATTTTTTTTCTCCGTCTGCCAGATAACCTGAGGATCCGGCCGGATCAGGGTAAACCGGCTCCACCTTTCGAGCCGCTCTCCCCCGGACGCGTCCAGTATTTCAAAATCCTTCCATTGCTCAGCTGTCCACATGGTCTTTCTCCTTCTATACATAGCAAACGACATAGGCAGATGCCTGATGTCGTTTGCTGCGCCGGATTTTGGCCGCCGAAAGCGGCATAATTCCTCGCAAAATCCGTGCGCATCCTCACGGAGTGATATAGTGAACGGCAGATTTATCTGACGGTCACTATATCAATTATAGTAGCTGCTTCCGGCAGATGCAACGCAAAAGGTATCTGCTCCGGTTTGGGAAAAATATGCGCGGTCCTGTTACAGCTTGTTTCTTTGACGGTTTTGAGATATAATACGTTTCGGCGGCCGGAAATGACCGGAACAGACTGTTTTTGTCTATTTCCCCGCAATGATCGTATTTAAAGAGGAGGATGAAAAAATGACCGGAGGAACTTTAGCATGGGTTTTGATCGCATTCGGCGTTTACCTGGCCGGCATGATCGCGATCGGCGCCATGTATATGAAAGGCAATAACAGCTCGGAGGATTATTTCCTCGGGGGCAGAAACCTGAACGGATTCGTAGCGGCTCTGTCGGCGCAGGCTTCGGATATGAGCGGCTGGCTTCTGATGGGACTTCCGGGCTCGATATACGCGTTGGGCACGGGGCAGGCCTGGATCGCCATCGGCCTGTTTTTGGGAACCGTTGCCAACTGGCTCTTTATTTCGGGACGTCTGCGGAAATATACGATCCGTGCCAATAATTCCCTGACACTGCCGGAATATTTCGGAAACCGTTTTCATGACGAAAAAAAGGTCCTGTTATTTGTTTCTTCTATAGTAATAGTCATTTTCTTCCTGGTCTATACGGCCTCGGCGTTAGCATCGGGCGGGAAGCTTTTTAATTCCATGTTCGGGATCGACTACCATGTTGCCCTTACCTTCGGCGCTGTGGTCATTCTGCTTTATACCTTTATGGGAGGCTTTATGGCGGTCTGCACCACGGACTTTATCCAGGGAACCCTGATGCTGATCGCGCTGCTGGTCATTCCGATCATCGCGTATCTTTCCTTCGGCGGCAACATGGGAGAGGTTCTGGCATCTACCGGCGTTGACAGTACTTCCTTTATGAATCTGATGCAGGAGGGAGGCAGTCCGATCACGGCGGTGTCCATTATCTCCTCCTTAGCCTGGGGACTCGGATATTTCGGCATGCCTCATATTCTGGTGCGCTTTATGGCGATCAAGAATGAGACGGAGCTGAAGAAATCCAAGACCGTGGGTATCGTATGGGTATTCCTGTCGCTTCTTTTTGCCTGCTTTATCGGCGTGGTGGGCCGGGCTTATCTGGCACCGGTCGTTCTCGGTACGGAAGGACAGCTCTCAACGGAAAATGTATTTATCGAAATGATCAAGAAGATGTTTACGGTACATTACGCGATGCCCTTTATCGCCGGCCTTTTTCTCTGCGCGATCTTAGCGGCGATCATGTCCACCGCCGATTCACAGCTCTTAGTAACGGCCTCTGCCGTGGCGGAGGATCTGTATAAGGGGATCTTCAAAAAGGATGCCGACGAAAAATCCGTTCTGTCCCTGAGCCGCCTGACGGTTATCCTGGTAGCGGTGATCGCATTTGTGATCGCCTGGAATCCGGACAGCTCTGTCATGAAGTTAGTATCCGATGCCTGGGCCGGGTTTGGTGCCGCCTTCGGACCGATCGTACTGCTTTCTCTCTTCTGGAAACGGACGAATCTGCAGGGCGCGGTGGCCGGAATCGCTTCGGGCGCCATCGTGGTGATCCTCTGGGATTATATTCCGTTTATGTCGGGAAGCACCTTGGGGGATGTGACTGGTCTGTATTCTCTGCTGCCGGGCTTTGTGATCAGCTTTATCCTGATCGTGGCGGTAAGCCTCTGCACCAAGGCTCCGTCCGCGGAAATCCTGCAGGAATTTGAGGATGTGGCGAAGGACGCATAATTGTACTGAAAAAAATACATAAATATAGGCGGGTTTGCGGAAATAATTCTTGCAAGCCCGCTTTTACTAAGGTATAATCTCTCTTGCTGTGACCTTGATAGCAGTGAAGCGTGAGGTTGCCAGGCGCGGGCGGGTTGCCGTTTCCCGGTGAGTCCTGGGTTTTTCCGTGGAGCGAATGTCAAGTTATGAAACTGGCGACAAGTCACGGTCTGGATTTTTGGGTTGTTTCGCAGAATGATACGCCCGGACGTGTGGAGGGCTGAACAAAAGCGGATGAATTTCAAATCGCAGAGCTTGTTGTCGCTAAATATATAAGGAGGCGACTTTTTTTATGGCAAATCAGATCATGAGAATCACATTGAAAGCGTATGACCACACTCTGGTGGACGCATCGGCAAAAAAGATCATCGAGACGGTGAAGAAAAACGGCTCAGAGGTCAGCGGCCCGGTGCCTCTCCCGACGAAAAAAGAGGTGGTGACGATCCTGCGTGCTGTTCATAAGTACAAGGACAGCAGAGAACAGTTTGAGCAGAGAACGCATAAGAGACTGATCGATATTATACAGCCTACGCAGAAGACGGTGGATTCGCTGTCGAGACTGGAAATGCCGGCGGGCGTATATGTAGATATCAAGATGAAGAACAAATAATTACACTAGTATGGACGGGCAGCCCCCGCCCCGCTGTAGAAAGGATGGTTTATCGTAATGAAGAAAGCAATTTTGGCGACCAAGATCGGGATGACGCAGATCTTTAACGAAGACGGCGCACTGATCCCGGTAACGGTACTGCAGGCAGGACCCTGCGTGGTAACGCAGATCAAGACCGTGGAAAATGACGGTTACAGCGCAGTACAGGTTGGTTTTGCGGAGAAGAAGGACAAGATCATCAATAAGGATAAGTCCGGTAAGAAGGAAGTGATCCATCGCCACGGCACCACCAGAGCGATGAAGGGCCATTTCGACAAGGCCGGCGTTACTTCCAGACGCTATGTCAGAGAATTCAGATTTGAAAATGCTGCTGACTATACGGTAGCGCAGGAGATCAAGGCTGACATCTTCGCGGTAGGCGATAAGGTTGATGTAACGGCTGTTTCCAAAGGAAAAGGCTTCCAGGGTACCATCAAGAGACTGGGCCAGCACAGAGGCCCTATGACACATGGCTCCAAGTTCCATCGCCATCAGGGTTCCAACGGCGCCTGCTCATCTCCGAGCCGTGTATATAAAGGAAAGGGCATGCCGGGTCACATGGGATCAAAGAAGACCACCATCCAGAACCTGGAGGTAGTCAGAACGGATGCCGAGAACAACCTGCTCTTAATCAGAGGAGCGGTACCCGGACCGAAGAAAGCACTGGTAACGATCCGGGAGACGGTAAAGGCAGCAAAATAATCAGGATAGGAAATAAGGAGAACTGAAACGATGGCAAACGTAGCTGTTTATAATATGGACGGTAAGGAAATAGATACAATAGAATTAAACGATGCCGTATTTGGTGTAAAGATCAACGAGCACCTGGTTCATATGGCTGTTGTACAGCATCTTGCCAACAAACGTCAGGGCACGCAGAAAGCAAAGACGCGCTCCGAGGTGTCCGGCGGCGGCAGAAAACCATGGCGGCAGAAGGGAACCGGCCACGCAAGGCAGGGTTCCACAAGAGCACCCCAGTGGACGGGCGGCGGAATGGTATTCGCTCCGGTACCGCGGGATTATTCCTTCAAGCTGAACAAGAAGGAAAAGAGAGCGGCCTTAAAGTCAGCGCTGTCCTCAAGAGTAAAGGAAAACAAATTCATCGTACTGGATGAGCTGAGCTTCGACGAGATCAAGACGAAGAAGATGGCGCAGGTCTTAACTAATCTGAACGTGAACAAGGCCCTGGTGATCATCGGCGAGAACGACAGGAACGTGGTGTTGTCAGCCAGAAATATCCCTAACGTGGCGACAGCGGTTTCGGACTGCATCAACACCTACGATATTATGAAGTACAGTACGGTGATCGCGACGAAGGATGCCGTAAGCAGGATAGAGGAGGTGTACGCGTAATGGCAGCGATTGAATATTATGACGTGATTCTGAAGCCGGTCATAACGGAAAAGAGCATGGCGGACATGGGCGACAAGAAATATACATTTTACGTTCATCCCGATGCGAACAAGTTCATGATCAAGGATGCTGTTGAGAAGATGTTCGAAGGCACCAAGGTAAAATCCGTTAATACCATGAACCTTGACGGCAAGACCAGAAGAAGAGGCCGCACCGTAGGCAAGACGGCCAAGAGAAAGAAAGCGATCGTCCAGCTGACAGAGGAAAGCAAGGAAATCGAGATCTTCAGCGGACTGTAAAGAGCACTTTTGTGCAGACTATAGGCGGCCTAGGGCGGCCGGCCTGATAAAAAGAAAAGGAGACAACCATCATGGGAATTAAAAAATATAACCCATATACGCCTTCCAGAAGGCAGATGACCGGCTCTGATTTTTCCGAGATCACAAAGACCGAGCCGGAAAGATCACTGTTAGCTTCCAAAAAGAAGCATTCCGGACGGAACAATCAGGGCAAGATCACCGTCAGACATCGCGGCGGCGGCAACAGAAGAAAATACAGGATCATTGATTTCAAGAGGAAGAAGGACGGCGTACCGGCAACGGTCATCGGCATCGAATACGATCCGAACCGTACGGCCAATATCGCGCTGATCTGCTACGCGGACGGTGAGAAGTCCTACATTTTGGCACCGGAAGGCCTGACAGACGGCATGAAGGTCATGAACGGCCCCGAGGCCGAGGTACGCGTAGGCAACTGCCTCCCGTTATCCCAGATCCCTGTCGGTACTTTGATCCATAATATTGAGCTTTATCCCGGTAAGGGCGGACAGTTAGTCAGATCAGCCGGCAATTCGGCACAGCTGATGGCGAAGGAAGGCAAATACGCCACCTTAAGACTCCCCTCCGGAGAAATGAGAATGGTTCCGATCGAGGCCAGAGCCTCCATCGGGGTGATCGGAAACGGAGATCACAACCTGATCAATATCGGTAAGGCCGGAAGAAAGCGTCACATGGGTATCCGGCCCACTGTCAGAGGTTCGGTCATGAACCCGAATGACCATCCGCACGGCGGTGGTGAAGGAAGATCCCCGATCGGACGTCCCGGACCGTCTACTCCCTGGGGTAAGCCGGCTCTTGGCTTAAAGACCAGAAAGAAGAACAAGCAATCCAACAAGCTGATCGTCAGACGTCGTGACGGTAGCGTGATCAAGTAACGGAAGGAGAGAATACAGAAAATGGCTAGATCATTAAAAAAAGGCCCGTTCGCCGATGAAAGCTTACTGAAAAAGGTAGATGCGCTGAACGCTGCTAACGATAAGCAAGTCATTAAGACATGGTCGCGTCGTTCTACGATCTTCCCGTCATTTGTCGGCCATACCATCGCGGTGCATGACGGCAGAAAGCATGTTCCCGTATATATTACAGAGGATATGGTAGGCCATAAGCTTGGCGAGTTCGTTGCTACCAGAACCTACAGAGGACACGGCAAGGACGAAAAGAAGAGCAAGGTTAAGTAATCAAGGAAATACCTTAGCACACGATCTGATGACAGACCGGTGCAGATCAGGAAGTCGATAAGGAGGACAGAATTCCATGGCGAAAGGACATAGATCCCAGATCAAGAGAGAAAGAAACGCGAACAAGGATACCAGACCATCGGCCAAATTATCCTTTGCCAGAGTCTCCGTCTCCAAGGCATGCTTCGTTCTGGACGCAATCCGGGGAAAGGACGTGGATACCGCACTCGGTATTCTTGCCTATAATCCCAGATATGCCTCCAGCATCATCAAAAAGCTTCTGGAGTCGGCAGTGGCCAATGCGGAGAACAATAACGGCATGAACAGACAGAATCTTTACGTAGCGGAGTGCTATGCGAATAAGGGACCCACAATGAAGCGCATCAGACCGCGCGCACAGGGCAGGGCATACCGGATCGAGAAGCGTATGAGCCATATCACGGTAGTGCTGGATGAGAGATAAGGAGGAGGTCAGAGAATGGGACAGAAAGTGAATCCTCACGGCTTAAGAGTCGGTGTTATAAAGGATTGGGATTCCAGATGGTATGCTGAGAAGGAGTTCGCGGATTATCTGGTAGAAGATTACAATATCAGGACGTACTTAAAAAAGAAGCTGGAGAATGCCGGCGTTTCCAAGATCGAGATCGAAAGGGCCTCAGACAGGGTAAAGGTAATCATCTTTACGGCAAAGCCCGGCGTGATCATCGGCAAGGGCGGCCAGGAGATCGAGAATACCAAGAAGAAGCTTCAGAAATATACGGACAAGAAGTTAGTGGTAGATATCAAGGAGATCAAAAGACCTGACCGGGATGCACAGCTGGTTGCGGAGAATATCGCGCAGCAGCTTGAGAACCGCGTGACCTTCCGTAAGGCGATGAAGTCAGCCATTTCCAGATCCTTAAAATCAGGTGCGCTGGGAATCAAGACGAGCGTCGCGGGACGTTTGGGCGGAGCTGATATCGCCAGAAGCGAGACCTATTCCGAAGGTACGATCCCGCTTCAGACCATGCGTGCCGATATTGATTATGGCTTTGCAGAGGCCGATACGACATACGGAAAGCTTGGCGTCAAAGTATGGATATACAAAGGCGAGGTGCTTCCCACAAAAAACAAGGAAGGGAGCGTGAACTAAATGTTAATGCCGAAAAGAGTTAAGCGTCGTAAGCAGTTCCGCGGCAGTATGGCAGGAAAAGCAACAAGAGGAAATACACTGGCTTACGGTGAATATGGTATTATCGCGATGGAGCCTGCGTGGATCAAGTCCAATCAGATCGAGGCGGCCCGTGTAGCGATGACGCGTTATATCAAGCGTGGCGGTAAGGTTTGGATCAAGATTTTCCCGGACAAGCCCGTAACGACCAAGCCTCTCGGAACCCGTATGGGATCCGGTAAGGGCGCAGTGGAATACTGGGTCGCGGTCGTAAAGCCCGGACGCGTTATGTTCGAGATCGCCGGCGTTCCGGAGGAAACAGCGAAGGAAGCCCTGCGTCTTGCCACTCATAAGCTTCCGGTAAAATGTAAGATTGTCTCTAAGGCAGATCTGGAAGGCGGTGCATCATAATGAAAACGAAAAATTATGTTGAAGAATTGAAATCAAAGTCAGATAACGAGCTGAGAGAAGATCTGGTAGCAGCCAAGAAGGAGCTTTTCAATTTAAGATTCCAGAACGCGACGAACCAGCTTGATAATACCGCAAGGATCAAGGAGGTCAGAAAGAATATCGCCAGGATCCAGACGGTTATTACAGAGAAGGCCAGAGCGTGAGAGAGGAGCAGATAATGGAAAGAAATTTAAGAAAGACCAGAGTTGGCAAGGTGACCAGTAATAAAATGGATAAAACGATCGTCGTAGTGGTGGAAAACCATGTTAAGCACCCGATTTACAAGAAGATCGTGAAAAGGACCTATAAGCTGAAGGCTCACGACGAGAAAAATGAGTGCAATATCGGCGATACGGTCAGAGTAATGGAGACAAGGCCTCTCTCCAAGGACAAGAGATGGAGACTGGTTGAGATCGTTGAGAAAGCTAAATAAGCTCTAAGGAGGCACAGATATGATACAGCAGGAAAGCAGACTGAGAGTTGCTGATAATACCGGGGCAAAAGAGCTTCTTTGCATTCGGGTTATGGGTGGATCGACCAGGAGATATGCCAATATCGGCGATATTATTATTGCTACGGTCAAGGATGCAACGCCCGGAGGTGTTGTTAAGAAAGGTGATGTTGTGAAGGCCGTGGTGGTCCGCACCGTAAAGGGTGCCCGCCGCAAGGACGGTTCCTATATTCGTTTTGACGAGAACGCAGCCGTGATCATCAAAGAGGATAAGACGCCGACCGGAACACGTATTTTCGGACCCGTGGCGAGAGAGCTTCGTGAAAAGCAGTTTATGAAGATCGTTTCGCTGGCACCGGAAGTATTATAAAGTTCAGGAGGGAATTAAACGATGATGAAGATAAAGAAGGGCGATACCGTACGCATTATCGCCGGTAAAGATGTAGGAGCCGAGGGCAAGGTTCTTCAGGTTGACCATAAGAAGGGCAAGGTTCTGGTTGAGGGAATCAATATGATCAAGAAGCATACGAAGCCCTCCGTAGCAAACCAGAACGGCGGCATTATCGAGAGAGAGGCCTTTATTGACGCGTCCAACGTGATGTATGTGCATAAGGGCAAGCCTACCAGACTCGGTTTTAAGTTTGAAAATGACAAGAAGGTCCGTTATGACAAGAAGACGGGCGATGTCGTAGATTAATTCTGAAAGAGAGGAGGTTATAAGGCTTTGAGCAGATATAAGGACTTATATAAGGATCAGATCGTTGACGGCATGACGAAGAAGTTCGGCTATAAGAACGTGATGGAAGTTCCGAAGCTTGACAAGATCGTTGTGAACATGGGTGTCGGCGAAGCAAAGGATAATGCCAAGGTTTTGGAATCAGCCATTAAGGATATGGAAACCATTACCGGTCAGAAAGCGGTTATTACCAAGGCCAAGAATGCTATCGCAAACTTTAAGATCAGGGAAGGTATGCAGATCGGATGCAAGGTAACCTTACGGGGCGAGAAGATGTATGAATTCCTGGATCGTCTGGTAAATCTGGCTTTACCGCGTGTACGTGACTTCAGGGGCGTGAACGCCAATGCGTTTGACGGCCGCGGCAATTATGCGCTGGGTATCAAGGAACAGATCATCTTTCCGGAGATCGAATACGACAAGATCGATAAGGTCAGAGGAATGGATGTTATCATTGTAACGACGGCAAAAACCGACGAGGAAGCCAGGGAACTGTTACGGCAGTTCGGCATGCCGTACGCAAAGTAAGAAGTAACGTTGATGGAAAATCACCTGGATTTTCATGATTGTAAGGAGGAATTCGTTCATGGCTAAAACAGCAATGAAAATCAAGCAGCAGCGCAAACAGAAATTCTCCACCAGAGAATACAGCCGTTGCAGGATCTGCGGTCGTCCGCATGCTTATTTGAGAAAGTACGGCATTTGCAGAATCTGTTTCCGTGAGCTTGCATACAAAGGCCAGATCCCGGGCGTAAAGAAGGCTAGTTGGTAAAGGAGGAAATACTAAAATGACAATAAGTGATCCTATTGCGGATATGCTGACGAGAATCCGGAACGCAAATACCGCGAAGCACGATACGGTAGATGTTCCTTCATCCAAGATGAAACTCGCGATTGCCGAGATTTTATATAAGGAAGGATATATCAAAAAATATGAAGTAATAAATGACGGCAGTTTCCAGACGATCCGCATCATTTTAAAATATGGTGAGGATAAGAACGAGAAGATCATTTCTGGTCTGAAAAGGATCAGTAAGCCCGGTTTGAGAGTATACGCCGGCAAGGATGAGCTTCCGAGAGTACTCGGCGGTCTTGGTATCGCCATTGTTTCCACGAATATCGGCGTGATTACGGATAAAGAGGCCAGAAAGGCCGGTGTAGGCGGCGAAGTGCTTTGTTTTGTATGGTAAGGATAAATAAAATTTAGGAGGTACGGGCATGTCACGAATCGGAAAAATGCCAATCGCTATACCTGCGGGTGTTACCGTGGATATAGCAGAAAATAACAAGGTGACGGTTAAAGGTCCCAAGGGTACGCTCACAAGAGTTCTGGTACCCGAGATGGAGATCAAAAAGGAAGGGGAGCAGATCATAGTTACCCGTCCGAACGATGTAAAGAGAATGAAGGCGCTGCACGGCCTGACCAGAACGCTGATCAACAATATGGTTGTCGGCGTGACAAACGGCTACGAGAAGGTGCTCGAGATCAACGGTGTTGGTTACAGAGCGCAGAAGCAGGGCAAGAAGCTGACCCTTTCCCTGGGTTACTCCCATCCCGTTGAGATGGAGGATCCCGAGGGTATTGAGACGGTGCTTGACGGACAGAACAAGATCACCGTTAAGGGAATCGATAAAGAAAAAGTCGGACAATACGCTGCCGAGATCAGAGACAAGCGGAGACCTGAGCCGTATAAGGGCAAGGGTATCAAGTATGCCAATGAGACGATCAGACGTAAAGTAGGTAAGACCGGTAAGAAGTAAGCAAAATCTTTGTAAGAAAGGAACAAGCGAAAAATGGTTAGTAAGAAATCGAGAACTGAAGTTCGCAGAAAAAAGCATTTAAGAATACGCAACCGTTTCAGCGGGGATGCTTCCAGACCGCGTCTTTCCGTATTTAGAAGCAACAATCACATGTATGCGCAGATCATAGACGATACGGCGGGTCATACACTGGTGGCAGCCTCCACAGTGGAGAAGGATGTCAAGGCAGAGCTTCAGAAGACAAACAATGTGGAAGCGGCTGCATATCTTGGCAGAGTCATTGCGAAGAAGGCAATCGACAAGGGCATTAAAGAGGTTGTTTTTGACAGAGGCGGCTTTATATATCATGGGAAGATCAAGGCTTTGGCGGATGCAGCCAGAGAAGAAGGTCTTGTATTCTAGGAGGTAAATACATGAAACGAACAATCATAGATACGAGCAACATGGAGCTTGAAGAGAAGGTTGTTGCGATCAAGAGAGTAACAAAGGTTGTTAAGGGCGGCCGCAACATGCGCTTTTCGGCTTTGGTGGTCGTAGGAGACGGAAACGGTCATGTGGGCGCCGGCCTCGGAAAGGCAGCGGAAATTCCGGAAGCGATCCGCAAGGGTAAGGAAGACGCGATGAAGCGTCTCGTTACAGTAGCGATGGACGAGAATAACAGTATCACACATGATTTCCTTGCGAAGTACGGCGGAGCATCCGTGCTTCTCAGACGGGCTCCCGAAGGTACGGGCGTTATCGCGGGCGGTCCCGCGCGTTCTGTCTGCGAGTTGGCAGGCATCAAGAATATCCGTACAAAGTCTCTCGGCTCCAATAATAAGCAGAATGTTGTTATGGCTACGATCGAGGCACTCAGTCAGTTAAAGACCCCCGAAGAAGTAGCTCGTCTCCGCGGGAAGGCCGTGGAAGGAATCAGAGCATAAGGAGGAGCGTTGACAATGGCAGAGAAAAGATTAAAGGTTACCTTGGTAAGATCAACGATCGGCGCGATCCCGAAGCATAAGGCAACGGTTGAGGCGCTGGGCCTGAAAAAGCTTGGCAGATCCAATGAGCTTCCCGATAATCCGGCGATCCGCGGAATGGTAAAGCAGGTATGCCATCTGGTGAAGGTTGAAGAAATATAAGACAGGAAGGAGAGAGTGTCACAATGGAATTATCAAATTTAAGCCCGGCGAAGGGTTCCAAACAGAGTGATAATTTTAGACGGGGACGCGGACACGGTTCAGGCAACGGCAAGACGGCCGGTAAGGGACACAAGGGTCAGAAGGCCCGTTCCGGAGCGCCGAGGATCGGTTTTGAAGGCGGTCAGATGCCGTTATACAGAAGAATTCCGAAGCGTGGGTTTAAAAACAGGAATACAAAGGAAATCGTTGCGATCAATATGTCTGCTCTGGAGGTATTTGAGGATGGCTCGACGGTCGGCGTGAATACGATGATCGAGCAGGGTATCATCAAGAACCCGAAGGACGGCGTGAAGATTCTGGGAAACGGCAAGCTGACGAAGAAGCTGACAGTACAGGCGAATGCGTTCAGCGCGTCGGCTAAGGAAAGTATTGAGGCGTTAGGCGGAAAAGCAGAGGTGATCTAATGTTAAAGACATTTCAAAACGCCTGGAAGATCAAGGAGATACGGCAGAAACTGATCTTTACTTTTCTGATGCTGATCGTGATCAGATTCGGTACGCAGCTTCCGGTTCCGGGCGTTGACAGAACTTATTTTTCTAGATGGTTTGAAGAGCAGTTAGGAGATTCGTTCAGCTTCCTTGATGCTTTTACGGGCGGTTCGTTCCTGAACATGTCGGTATTTGCGCTGAATATCACTCCCTATATTACGAGCTCGATCATCATGCAGCTATTAACGATCGCCATCCCGAAGCTTGAGGAAATGCAGAAGGAAGGCGAGGATGGCCGGAAGAAGATCGCTTCGATCACCAGATACGTGACGGTCGGATTATCCCTGATAGAGTCCACGGCGATGGCGGTAGGGTTCGGCAGACAGGGACTTTTGGAAAAGTACAACGCACTGAATGTGATCACGGTAATAGTAGCACTGACCTGCGGTTCCGCATTCTTAATGTGGATCGGCGAGCAGATTACCGAAAACGGTGTGGGAAACGGCATTTCCATCGTCCTGACCATCAATATCATTTCAAGGATCCCGCAGGATTTCTCCTCGCTGTATGATCAGTTTATGAAGGGCAAATCCTTTGCGACAGCAGTACTGGCGGCCATAATCATTCTGGCGATCGTACTGGCCACGGTGATCTTGACGGTAATCTTAAACGATGCCGAGAGAAGGATCCCGGTGCAGTATGCCAAGAAGATACAGGGCCGTAAGACCATGGGCGGTCAGTCCTCCCATATTCCGCTTAAGGTAAATACGGGCGGCGTGATCCCGATCATCTTCGCGTCCAGCCTGATGCAGCTGCCGGTGGTGATCTCCTCTTTCGCGGGGAACAAAGGACCGTTATGGTGGCAGAAGGTGTTAAATACCTTAAGCTCCGGCAACTGGTTTAAGATAGCGAATCCGGGTTATACCATCGGTGCGCTGATCTATATTGTCCTGGTGGTATTCTTCGCTTACTTCTATACCTCGATCACCTTTAATCCGTTAGAGGTATCGAATAATATGAAGAAGCAGGGCGGCTTTATTCCCGGTATCAGACCCGGAAAACCGACCAGCGACTATCTGACGAAGATTTTGAATTATATCGTGTTTATCGGTGCGATCGGCCTTCTGATCGTGGCATTGATCCCGATCATCTGCAACGGCCTGTTCAATGCCAGCGTTTCCTTCGGCGGAACATCGCTCATCATTATTGTCAGCGTTATCCTGGAAACCGTAAAGCAGATAGAGTCTCAGATGCTTGTCAGAAATTACAAGGGCTTTTTAACGGATTGATTGTAGCGGAGGATTTATGAAGATCATTATGTTAGGGGCGCCGGGCGCCGGCAAAGGCACACAGGCGAAAAAGATAGCAGCACAGTATGGCATTCCCCATATTTCGACCGGCGATATCTTCCGGGCAAATATAAAAGAGCAGACGGCACTTGGCATGGAGGCGAAAAGCTATATGGACAAGGGCCAGCTGGTTCCGGATGAACTGACGGTAAAGATCCTGCTTGACCGTGTCGCGAAGGATGACTGTAAAAACGGCTATGTGCTGGACGGCTATCCGAGGACCATTCCGCAGGCGGAGGTGCTTGATAAGGCTGTTTCGGAATTAAACGAAGCAATCGATTTTGCCATTAACGTGGATGTGCCGGATGAGAATATCATCCACCGGATGAGCGGCAGACGGGCCTGCTTAAACTGCGGCGCTACTTATCATATAGAAGCTCTGCCTCCGAAGCAGGCGGATATCTGTGACAGCTGCGGCAGTCCTCTGGTGATCCGTGACGATGACAAACCGGATACAGTCAAACAGCGCCTGAAGGTATATCATGAGCAGACACAGCCTCTGATCGATTACTATCAGAAAAAAGGAATCCTGAAAGAGGTAGACGGAACGCTTGACGCTGATAAGGTATTTGATACGATCAAAAAAATACTTGAGGCATAGACGATGGCGGTAACGATCAAGTCAAAGCGTGAAATAGAGCTGATGCGGGAATCCTGCAAAAGGCTTGAATATGTTCATAACAAGCTTGGCGAACTGATCCGGCCGGGAATCTCCACTTACGAGATCAATAAGATCGGAGACAGACTGATCAGGGAACAGGAGGGAATTCCGAATTTTCTGGATTACAACGGCTATCCCGCCTCCATATGCGTTTCGGTGAATGAGGAGGTCGTCCATGGCATTCCGAAGAAGGAAAGGATCCTTGAAGAGGGCGATATTGTAAGTCTGGATGCCGGGCTGATCTACAAGGGATACCATTCGGATGCGGCACGGACCTATGCGGTGGGCCGGATTTCGTCAGAGGTACAGCAGTTAGTGGAGAGGACCAGACAGAGTTTTTTCGAAGGCATCAGATTTGCCAGAGAAGGCTGTCACCTGCATGATATCTCCAATGCCATCGACGATTATATCAGTCAGTTCGGATACGGCATAGTGGAGGATCTGGTGGGGCACGGGATCGGAACGAAACTGCATGAGGATCCGCAGATCCCGAACTTCCGCCAGCGAAGGAAGGGTGTTTTACTGAAGGCCGGCATGACGCTTGCCATCGAGCCGATGATCAATCTCGGCCGGTCGGATGTGGAGTGGCTCGATGATGACTGGACGGTAGTGACGGAGGACGGACTTCCCAGCGCCCACTATGAAAATACAGTCCTGATCACAAAAGGAGACCCAGAGATTCTGACATTGGGGAACTGGTGAAATATGTGTGGATCATTCGCCATTTCAATGGCAGGCCATGATAAGGGCAGGGTGTATATCATCCTGGAGGAGCATGACGAGGTGCTGCTTTTAACAGACGGAGATTTAAAACCTCCGGAAAAGCCGAAGAAGAAAAACCGGAAGCATGTTCAGATCGTAAAGAAGCTTTTATATAATGAAGAAATAGTGGAGAAGCTTGCCGGACAAAACAAGCTTTCCAACGAAGAAATCAAACGTGCAATTAAGCTGTATTGCAGGGAGGGCAATCGGGATGTCGAAGGCTGATGTCATAGAGATAGAGGGAACGGTTACGGAGAAGCTGCCTAATGCCATGTTCCGGGTGAAGCTGGAAAACAATCATGAGGTTTTGGCGCATATCAGCGGAAAGCTTCGTATGAATTTCATCCGTATCCTTCCGGGAGATAAGGTGACGTTGGAAATGTCACCATATGACCTCTCCAAAGGAAGGATTATTTGGAGAGATAAATGATTTCCCGCTTGCTATTTGAAAAAGCGCGTGATAAAATATTAAGCGGTCTTTTTTTTGGGAAGAGGATTTTTTTTGGAATCGAAGCAGCGAAAGCTTTGAGATAAGGAGGTTTGAGATGAAGGTTAGGTCATCAGTGAAACCGATCTGCGAGAAGTGCAAGGTCATCAAAAGAAAAGGCAGGATCATGATCATTTGTGAGAATCCTAAGCATAAGCAGAGACAGGGATAAGAAAATGATGCGGTCTGAAAGCCAGACCGAAACGGCGCCATATGCTTAAAGCAGGCGCAGGCAGGTGTAACGTAGCAGAAAGAGAGGAACGAAAGAATGGCTCGTATTGCAGGTGTGGATTTACCGAGGGACAAGCGCGTCGAAATAGGTCTGACATATGTTTATGGTATCGGCAGACCGAGCGCAGTTAAGATCCTGGCCAGGGCTCAGGTCAGCCCGGATACCAGATGCCGCGATCTGACGGACGATGAGGTCAAGAAGATCAGTGACATTATCGAGGCCGATTATCAGGTAGAAGGTGATCTGAGAAGAGAAGTAGCTCTGAATATCAAGAGACTTCAGGAGATTGGCTGCTATAGAGGGATCCGTCACAGGAAGGGACTTCCTGTCAGAGGTCAGAATACCAAGACGAACGCCAGAACGCGTAAGGGTCCTAAGCGTACAGTAGCAGGAAAGAAGAAGTAAGCAGATGAGGGAAAAAGACTCTTTTGAGTCTTTGTGATTGCAGCAAAAATCAATTTTGTAAGAAAGTAGGTTAGTTTAATGGCAAAGTCAGGTGCAAAAAAGGTTACAAAGAAACGTGTCAAGAAAAACGTTGAACGAGGACAGGCACATATCCAGTCATCCTTTAACAATACGATCGTAACGTTAACGGATACGGAAGGCAACGCTCTTTCATGGGCCAGTGCCGGTGGTCTGGGATTTAGAGGTTCAAGGAAATCTACTCCTTATGCTGCTCAGATGGCTGCGGAAACAGCTACGAAGGCTGCATTAGTTCATGGTCTCAAAACGGTGGACGTATTCGTCAAGGGACCGGGCTCCGGCAGAGAAGCCGCGATCAGAGCATTAGCGGCGAACGGACTGGAAGTGCTGAGTATCAGCGATGTGACGCCGGTACCGCATAACGGATGCCGCCCGCCCAAGCGCAGACGAGTATAATGATGATCATAATGAGCTTAGTTTAGAGAGGAGAAAGAACGAAATGGCAGTCGATAGAGTTCCTGTACTCAAGAGATGCAGATCACTTGGCATAGAGCCGATGGTTTTAGGATATGATAAAAAATCGAGAAGGACGCTGACCCGTTCGAACCGCAAGATGAGCGAGTATGCGACCCAGCTTCGGGAGAAGCAGAAGGCAAAGTTTATTTACGGCGTACTGGAGAAGCCTTTCCGTAATTATTATGAGAAGGCGGACCGGATGAAGGGCATGACCGGTGAAAATCTGATGGTCATGTTAGAGAGCCGTCTGGATAATGTCATCTTCAGGATGGCACTTGCGAGAACTCGCAGAGAGGCCAGACAGATCGTCGGACATAAGCATGTGACCGTGAATGGCAAAGCGGTTAATATTCCTTCCTATCTTTGCAAGGCAGGGGATGTTATTGAAATCAGAGAGAAAAGTAAAAGCTTACAGAGGTATAAGGATATCGTCGAATCAACCGGCGGAAGACTGGTTCCCGCATGGATCGATGTTGACCTTGAAGCCCTGAAGGGCACGATCAAGGCTCTGCCGACTCGTGAGGAGATTGACGTACCGGTTGATGAAATGCTGATCGTCGAGTTGTATTCCAAATAAATAGCGATGGAGGAGGTTTTACTTTGTTTGATTTTGAGAAACCCAAGATAGAGATCGTTGAGATTTCCGAAGACAAGAAGTACGGAAAGTTTGTAGTAGAGCCTCTGGAAAGAGGCTACGGTATCACACTCGGCAATTCCCTCCGCAGAATCATGCTTTCTTCTCTGCCGGGAACGGCTGTCAGCCAGGTGAAGATTGACGGTGTTCTGCATGAATTCAGCTCGATTCCCGCGGTAAAGGAAGATGTAGCTGAGATCATCATGAATATCAAGAGCCTCGCTATCCGTAACGACAGCTCTACAAACGAGAGAAAAACCGCCATCATCGAATTTGAAGGCGAAGGTGTCGTCACGGCAGCTGATATTCAGTGTGACCAGGATATCGAAATATTAAACAAGGATCTGAAGATCGCTACCTTAAACGGTGACCCGAAGGCCAGGCTCTATATGGAGCTGACGATCACCAACGGCAGAGGTTATCAGGGAGCAGACAAGAACAAGGGCGAGGATCTTCCCATCGGCATCATTGCGGTGGATTCCATTTATACGCCTGTGGAAAGAGTCAATATGTCGGTGGAGAATACCCGTGTGGGTCAGATCACGGACTATGACAAGCTTTCCTTAGAGGTATATACGAACGGTACGTTAGGCCCGGATGAGGCGGTAAGCCTTGCGGCCAAGGTATTAAGCGAGCATTTATCTCTGTTCATCGACCTTTCCGAAAACGCGAAAAATGCGGAAGTAATGGTCGTCAAGGAAGACGACAACAAGGAAAAGGTCATGGAGATGAGCATTGATGAGCTGGAGCTTTCCGTTCGTTCCTACAATTGCCTGAAGAGAGCAGGCATCAATACGGTGCAGGAGCTGACCAATAAAACATCAGATGAGATGATGCGGGTCAGGAACCTCGGCCGGAAGTCTCTGGAAGAGGTGCTGGCGAAGCTCAAGGAGCTTGGCCTGCAGCTGAACAACGGAGATTGAGCGCTAAATGCTTCGCAGGTAAATCCAAAGAGTACGGCGGAGCAGGAAATGATTCAACCGGCAGGTAAGACTGAAAAAGCGCTGTCGGGCAAGGAGGAAAAATGGCTAAGTACAGAAAGTTAGGCAGAACCAGCAGTCAGAGAAAGGCACTGCTCAGAAATCAGGTAACAAATCTCCTGTATCACGGAAGGATCGTGACGACAGAGGCAAAGGCGAAGGAGATCAGGAAGATCGCCGAGCATCTGATCGCGATCGCAGTGAAGGAGAGAGATAATTTCGAAGAGATCGAGATCGACGCGAAGGAGCCGCTCCGGGATAAGGACGGCAAGAGAGAAAAGGAAGTCGTAAACGGGAAGAAGGTTACCAAGTATCAGACCGTGAAAAAGACGATCAAAAAGGACAGTCCTTCAAGACTTCATGCCAGAAGGCAGATGTTAAAGGTCTTCTATCCGGTTACCGAGGTACCCAAGGAGGGTCCGGGTCGGAAGCGCAATACGAAGAAGGTGGATATGGCTGCCAAAATGTTTGATGAGATCGCACCGAAGTATGCAAACCGTAACGGTGGTTATACCAGGATCATCAAGGTAGGTCCCCGCAAAGGTGACGGTGCCATGGAAGTCATTATCGAGCTGGTTTAATATTGTTGAAAGAGGAGCCGGATATCATCCGGCTCTTTTCGCGTAAGCGGTCCGCAAATCGGCCGCATGGTAGTGGGCTTGTCATGATAGATACCAGAAAACTTAGCTTTGATTACATCAGACGGGATAAAGACGGAGAGGTTGAGGGCGTAACCCGCGCCGTCGATGATATTAACCTGCAGATCGAGGAAGGCGATTTCATTGCGATCCTCGGTCATAACGGTTCGGGAAAATCAACGTTAGCCAAGCATTTTAACGCGATCCTTTTTCCCACGGAGGGAACCGTCTTTGTGGACGGAATGGATACCTGCGATCAGACGCATCTCTGGGATATCCGGGAAACGACCGGCATGGTTTTTCAAAACCCGGATAATCAGATCATCGGTACCGTGGTGGAAGAGGACGTGGGCTTCGGTCCCGAAAATATGGGGGTGCCGACGAAGGAGATCTGGGAGCGGGTCGAAGAAAGCCTGAAGGCGGTCGGAATGTACCGGTATCGAAAGCATGCGCCTCATAAGCTCTCCGGCGGACAGAAGCAGCGAGTAGCTATCGCCGGCGTTGTGGCCATGCATCCGAAATGCATCGTCCTGGATGAGCCGACCGCGATGCTGGATCCGAAGGGCCGCAGAGAGGTTATCCGAGCAATCAGGGCACTGAATGATGTTGAAAAAATAACAGTGATATTGATCACACACTACATGGAAGAGGTCATTTATGCCAACAAGGTGTTTGTCATGGACGCGGGAAAGATCGTTATGCAGGGTACCCCGCGGGAGATCTTTTCCGAGGTGGACAGATTAAAGAGCATCCGCCTGAGTGTGCCGCAGGCCACGCAGTTAGCGTATGAGCTGAAGCAGGCAGGCCTCGCCCTGCCGGACGGTATCCTGGATGAGGAAGAACTGGTAGAAGCACTATGTCGATTATTGTAAATCATTTATCTTATGTATACAGTCAGGATACTGCTTACGCCGTAAAAGCTCTGAAGGATATCAGCTTTCAGGTGGAAGACGGAGAGTTTATCGGCCTGTTGGGATCCACCGGTTCCGGTAAATCCACGCTGATCCAGCATCTGAACGGTCTGCTGACGCCGACCGAAGGAAGCGTCTATTATAACGGTGAGGATATTTTTGAAAAGGATTATGACAGACGCCTGCTTCGCAGCCGTGTCGGTCTCGTCTTTCAGTATCCGGAGCATCAGCTCTTTGAGGCGGATGTTTTTTCAGACGTCTGTTTTGGCCCGAAGAACCTCGGGCTGTCGAAGTCGGAATGCGAACTGCGGGCTTATGAAGCGCTAAAGCTTGTGGGGATAAAGGATGAGGAATTCTATGTTTCCCCCTTTGATCTGTCCGGCGGAGAGAAACGCAGAACAGCGATCGCCGGCGTCCTTGCGATGAAACCGGAGGTGCTGATCTTAGATGAGCCGACGGCAGGTCTTGACCCGAAGGGACGGGAGGAGATCCTCAGTCTGATCCGCCGCATCAGGGAGGATACGGGAATGACCGTGATCCTTGTCTCCCACAGCATGAGTGACGTGGCGGAAAATACGGAAAGGCTTCTGGTGATGTATCAGGGACAGCTGGTCCTAGATGATACACCGCGCCGTGTTTTTTCAGAGGCGGATTACATGCGGGAGATCGGCCTTGATATCCCACAGGTCACAAAGGTATTATGGGGGCTGCGGAAACGTGGATTCCCGGTCAGGACGGACGCCATTACCTTAGCGGAGGCGAAAGCCCAGATAATGAGGTTATTCTGATGCTGCGAGAGATTACACTGGGACAGTATTATCCTGCCGATTCGATCTTGCATAAGCTGGACCCGCGCGTCAAGATCACCGGGGCCTTTCTTTATATCATTTCCATGTTTATGTTTGAGAATTACGCGGGTTATCTTCTGGCGGCGCTGTTTCTGACGATCATGATAAAGCTGTCCAGAGTTCCCTTTTCCTTTATGGTAAGGGGGCTCAGAGCGGTTGTGATCCTGATCCTCATAACGGTGTTCTTCAATCTGTTTCTGACACCGGGAGAGCCGCTTTTTCAGCTTTGGCGGTTTACGATCACAAAGGAAGGACTGCAGTCAGCCTTGAAAATGGTTTTGCGCCTGACCTTTCTGATCCTCGGCTCTTCGATCATGACGCTGACCACAACGCCGAATGCCCTGACGGACGGGATGGAGAGACTGCTCAGGCCGATGCGGATATTCAGACTGCCCGTCCATGAGATTGCCATGATGATGTCCATCGCCCTGTCCTTTATCCCGATCCTGACAGAGGAAACGGATAAGATCATGAAGGCACAGATGGCCCGCGGTGCGGATTTTGAGAGCGGTAATATCCTGAAAAGAGTCAGGTCTTTAGTACCGTTACTTGTGCCGTTATTTATCTCCGCTTTCCGGCGTGCGGGGGATCTGGCCCTTGCCATGGAAGCGCGCTGTTACCGTGGCGGCGACGGAAGGACAAAAATGAAACCTCTTTCCTATAAGAAGCGTGACAGGATCGCTTATGCGGTGATCGTGCTGTATCTGATCCTGGTAGTGGTGATACGGAGAGTATAGGACGCGGAGGGACGATCGACTTGCAAAGAAGGATCATGCTGACCATCGCATACGATGGAACAAATTTACACGGATGGCAGATTCAGCCGGGAGCGGTCACTGTGGAAAGCGTTTTGAACAGAGAGCTTTCGGCCCTTTTGAAGGAGGAGATCCATGTGATCGGAGCCTCCCGCACCGATGCCGGTGTTCACGCCGAAGGAGCGGTCTGTGTTTTTGATACGGGGTCACGGATCCCGGGGGATAAATTCTCCTTTGCCCTGAATCAGAGCCTGCCGCCGGATATCCGGGTTCTTTCTTCGAAGGAGGTGCCGGACTCCTTTCATCCGAGACGTGCCAAATGCCGGAAAACCTATCGCTACAGTATCTGGAATGACACCTTTCCCCTGCCCACAAACAGGCTTTATACGCACTGGGTGCATGGGGCACTTGACCTTTCCGCTATGCGAAGGGCGGCAGACTATCTGATCGGTGAGCATGATTTTAAGAGCTTCTGCAACGTGCGCTCACAGGCAGAGAGTACGGTAAGGACCATATATGACATCGATATCCGAAAGGAAGGGAAGCAGATCGATATCCTGATCACCGGAAACGGCTTCCTGTATAATATGATCCGCATCATAGCGGGAACGCTGATCGAGATCGGTCAGGGCAAATATGCGCCGGAAAAAACAGAAGCCATGCTTTTGGCAGAGAGGCGGGAGGAAGCCGGCCAGACGGCTCCCGCGAAGGGACTGTGCCTTATGGGTTATGAATGGCTGTAATACCAGATATTGTGGCTTGACACGGGCTTTTGCGTGTAATATAATCTTTGAATGTGGCCGATGCGTCTGTCATAGCCCCGACAGTTCCTTCGGACATTTTCTGCGTCGATCTGCCTGCAGATCGTGCGCTTTTTCCATTATACGCAGCGGTTCCGTGATTCCCACACGGCTTCGGATGCGGCTCTTCAATACTGAAGTTAGAAAACGTATCGTTTACGGAGGATTTGATTGATATGAATACATTTATGCCAAACGAGGCAGCCATTGAGAGAAAATGGTATGTCGTCGATGCGAGCGGATATACACTCGGACGCCTCTCTTCTGAGGTAGCCAAGATCTTAAGAGGAAAGAATAAGCCTGTTTTTACGCCTCATGCGGATACCGGTGACTATGTGATCATCGTAAACGCTGCCGGCGTAAAGGTGACCGGCAACAAGCTGGACGACAAGATCTATTATCACCATACAGGTCATATCGGCGGTCTCAAGGGAGTGACCCTCAGAGAGAAAATGGATAAGAAGCCCTGCGAGGTTCTGGAAAAGGCCATCAGAGGCATGCTTCCCAAGGGCCCTTTAGGCAACAGGATGTATAAGAAGCTGTTTGTGTACGCCGGCGCGGAGCATCCGCATGCGGCACAGAAGCCGGAAGAACTTAAATTTTGAGGTTGAATTACTTTCGTAAGGAGGAATAGAAAGTGGCTAAAAAAGCAGCATCGGAAAGATATTACGGAACGGGCAGAAGAAAAAGCTCGGTAGCGAGAGTATATATTATGCCCGGAAAAGGCAATATCACGATCAACAAGAGAGATATAGATGATTATTTCGGTCTGGAAACGTTAAAGAAGATCGTTCGCCAGCCCTTTGAAGCGACAGAAACGAATGATAAATTCGATGTTCTGGTCAACGTTCACGGCGGCGGCTATACCGGTCAGGCCGGTGCGATCCGTCACGGTATTTCCCGTGCATTAGTGAAGGCTGACGCGGAATATCGTCCGACCCTGAAGGCAGCGGGCTACTTAACGAGAGACCCTCGCATGAAGGAAAGAAAGAAGTACGGCCTCAAGGCAGCAAGAAGAGCGCCTCAGTTCAGCAAACGTTGATCATTGGATACAGCCCCCGAAAACCAGTCGGTATTCGGGGGTTTTGCTTTCTCCGAAAATAATATGCTGCCCCTTGACATTTGTGCTATACTTAAAAAAATGACTATTGACACAGGAGGAGACAAATGAAAAAAAGATCGTTCAAAGCTTCAGCTGCAATATTTATGATCATGGCATTTATTCTGAGCGGATGCGCATATCCGATGATACCGGGAGGTACAGTTCCTTCCGCCGGCAATGTGCCGGGCCAGGCAGAAGAGGCACTTTTGGATGAAAGTCCTGCGAACACCGGAGAAACGGAAGCTGCTTTGCGGATCGGCTCCCTGAAGGGACCCACCTCCATCGGCCTTGTCAAGCTCCTGCATGAAGCGGAGAACACGCCCTATTCCTTTACCATGGAAACACAGGCGGACGTGCTGCTTGCGGGCATGGTAAACGGAGACCTGGATATTGCCCTGATCCCCGCGAACGTGGCAAGCGTGCTTTATCAGAAGACTAAGGGCGCTGTCGCAGTGATCGATATCAATACACTGGGTGTATTATATATGGTGAGCGGTGATGAAACCATTCAGAGCCTTGCGGATCTCGAAGGTAAAACCGTCTATACCACCGGTGCGGGAACAACGCCGGAATATGTTTTAACGTACCTTCTTTCCGAAAACGGTCTGCTTGATAAAGTCAATATTGAATTCAAATCCGAGGCAACCGAGGTGGCGGCTCTGCTCGCCGGTGATCCGGAAGCGGTCGGAATGCTTCCGCAGCCTTTCGTGACGGCAGCGCTTGCGCAAAACGAGAAGCTGGCCGTTGTACTGGATATGACCGAGGAATGGAACGCCCTGCAGAATGGTTCCTCTCTGGTGACCGGTGTTACGGTGGTCAGAAAGGATGTGCTTGAAAACAGCCCGGAAGCGGTCGGCCAGTTTTTAAAGGACCATGCGGAAAGCACCGCGTTTGTAAACGATAATACCGCCGAAGCCGCCCAGTATACCGCCGAAGCCGGCATTATCGAAAAGGCTCCGGTGGCGGAGAAGGCAATTCCTTACTGCAATATCGTCTGCATCACCGGCGAGGAAATGAAGACGGCGCTTTCCGGATATCTTAAGGTGCTGTATGGCCAGGATCCGGCTGCCGTCGGCGGAAGCCTGCCGGAAGATGATTTTTATTTTACTGATGAACCGTAAGGAATAATCTCTTGAAAAAAGATTCCCTCAGGCATCCGCTGATCATAGCGTTCTGGCTACTGCTCTGGCAGCTGACCGCCCTTTTTATCCATAACCCGATCTATTTTGCCGGTCCGTTTGAAACGGTACGGGAGCTTTTTCGTCAGGCAGCGACAGACACCTTCTGGTGGTCTGTCGCCGGCTCCCTGTTTCGTATCCTGACAGGTTTTCTGGCCGCCTTCATGACGGCCTGCGGGCTGGCCTTTTTATCTTTTCTTTTTCCCCGTTTCGCTGAATTTCTGGCTCCTGTGATCTCTCTTTTCAAATCGGTCCCCGTTGCGGCGGTTGTTGTCATCCTGCTGATCTGGTGGGGCTCTGATTATCTTGTGCTGTGTATCAGCTTTATGGTGATCCTTCCCAATATTTACGGAAATCTGTTAACCGGTCTGCAAAAGACGGATCCGAAGCTTCTTGAGATGGCCGAGGTTTACAGGGTCCCACTCAGGGAACGGTTTTTCTGGATCTATCGCCCTTCTTATATCCCGTATTTACAAACCGCGCTTTCTTTTTCCATGGGAATGGGCTTTAAGGCGGGTATTGCGGCTGAGATCATCGGTCTTCCGGGAAACAGCATCGGCAGACAGCTGTATCAGGATAAAATATATCTGAACACGCCCGGGGTTTTCGCCTGGATCGTCACGATCCTTCTGCTTACCACGATCACCGAAGCGATACTCATGTTTTTGCAAAGACGGATCGCTTCCTTTCCCCGCCCCATCCTCTTAAAAGTACTTCCTTCGGCGAAGCCGAACGGAAACGCGGCAGAAAGCGGTGCGATCTCTCCTGTCCGATTGACCGACGTCAAAAAAAGCTATGAGGACAGAGAGGTGCTGTATACGGATATTTCATTAGAGGCCGGCGAGATCTATCATCTGAGAGGTGCCTCCGGCTGCGGAAAAACAACACTGCTGCATATTCTGGCAGGACTCGTCGAAGCGGATGGTGAAAAGCCTTCGGGGCTGCCGCCAAAGGAAAGGATCCGGATGGTCTTTCAGGAGGACCGGGTGATCATGCAGGCAAATTCCCTTCGCAACCTCTGCCTGGCAGGCTGTCAGGGAAATCCTGCTCAGGCGCTGAAGGAGCTTTTACCTGCCGAGACCCTGTTTGAACCGGTCTCGCAGTTAAGCGGCGGAGAAAAAAGACGTCTTTGCGTGATCCGGGCCATGCTTTCTCCCTGCGATATCCTGCTCATGGATGAACCCTTTACCGGCCTTGACCGGGGGTCAAAGGAAAAGCTGATCCGTTTTATATCCGCAAACCGGAACGGGCGGACGCTTCTTGTCGTCAGCCATGATGAAGAGGATGCAGAACTGCTTGGCGCGCACAGGTTATATTTAAAAGAAAGACAAATATGCTTTACGGAAGGGGAAAAGAGGGAAACGGGATGTTAAATAACAACGTTATATCTATTGAACTTATTGATGCGAAGGAAAACGTCAGGGAACATTGTGAGGGAAACGGACACTGCGAACTGGTCTGGTACGGCAGTTATGAACCGGGAGATATGATCCGGGTGCAGGCCGTACAGGGCTCTTTTGTCAGGCTTCAGATCGATCAGCTGATCAGTCCCGCGAGCCTGTACTTTGACGAAGGTACCTTCTTATTTCCGATCCCCTTTGGCTCCGCGAAGGATCCGTATCCGTTTTCAGCCTTTACCGGGATCCATCATCAGCTGAGCGCCTTTTATTTTGAAAAACCGGAAGGAACCGGGCTGCTCAGCGAGAATCCGCTGGATGTCCGGGGCGACTGCGGGGTATATCCGCACTGCAGCGCCAGTATTGAAACAAGAGGGGAGGCTGTTTTTGCTGCGCGGAATACGATCGATGGCCTGCTGATCACACCCGGACACGGCATCTGGCCCTATTCCTCCTGGGGCTGCGGCCGGGATACGACGGCTCATATAGATCTCTGGTTCGGGCGTCCGGTATGGGTCGAAGAGGTTCAGCTGTTTTTACGCGCTGATTTTCCCCATGACAATTATTGGAAGGAAGGCCGTCTGACCTTCGGAGATGACTTTGAAACCACTGTCAGCATGACAAAAACGGGAGAATGCCAGACCGTCTGGCGCGGCGAGCCGGTATTATGCGATCATGTGCGGTTGAGCCATCTTATCCTCGATGAGAAGGAGCCGGGACTTTTCGCCTCTCTGACGCAGTGGAGAATATGGGGCAGGGAAGAGTTTTGAAAACAGGAAACCTTGTTTGGCAGTAGAAATTGTGAGATAATTTACGGGAAACAGAACGAATTCGGGAAAGCTGACGGAAAAGATGGATCAGAGTTCAAACGGAAAATGGAACGCAATTAAAGGAATATACAGAAAACGGGCCTGGCGGATACTGACTATGATCGGTATCAGCGTCATTGCTTTTTTCTTTCTGCAGCAGTGGTTTCTGCAAAATGAGGCGAGAGAGGAGCAGGAGCAGAACAATCAGAGATATTTTGCCTCCGAGATATCAAAGCTTGACAGCAATAACGGTGAGGTAAAAGATCTGAAGAAGTATTTCCATGAGAATAACCGGATCATGTTAGACGACCTTGTGGAAGCGTATTCCGGCGATAATTATAAAAGACTGGAATCGATGAGCGAGAGGGATCAGAGCGACCTGCTGATGAATGCCACCGCTACCATGGAAAACTGCTTGTGGATGCTTATCGTAAACAGAGACGCAGATATCATTATTTCCAGCAATTACATGAATAACGGGCTGAATGTCGTAGAAGACGGCGATATCGGCATCACGCTGGAGGAATATCAGGAATTCTGCGACGGAAAGCAGCAATATCTGGAGGTGGATAATCCTTATTATGAGGAAGACGAAGACCTGGGTACCATGTTTTATCTGTACTGTAAGGTGATCCCCCGGACCTACGGGACGGATGGCTACAAATATATGCTGCTTGGGTTTTCGTCGAAGATCATTGATGCGGCGGAAGAGAGGATGGGCGATCCCGACGTCTGGCTGAACAGCTCGACCATCGGCAACGGGGGCAGCGTCTTTATGGTGGATGCTGAATGTGACCTGGTGACCTACGGTACGCTGAAGGGAGAGGATAAAACCGGATCCGACGCCTCTTCTCTCGGTTTTACGCCGGAGATTCTGAAGGACAGATATACGGGAACCAATATGATCGACGGGACCAGCTGTTATGTTTCGGTCCGGTCGTATTCCTCCGAACTGTACGGGGAGGATAATTATATCATTATCACACATCCCGTCAGTGTCATGCGGAACCTGAATTCTTCCGTGATCCTCTGGAATATCTGCTTCTTACTGATCATGATCCTGCTGATGCTCGCGTATTCTTCCTATGTCCGTCTGGAGACACTGAAAAACGAAGAAGATCTGCGCGGGATCAGACTGTTTGGCAAAGCGGGAGGAAATACGATTTTCAGCCGCAGCCTGGCCGGAAAGATCCTTCCGATCGTATTCACGGCAGTTTTTCTCGTTTTCGGTGCCACTTTCTACTTTCACGCACTCATCAAGCTTTCGGATTGCTTTTCGGAGTCCGTGGCGGTCGAGGAGGAAATATCGAAAACCGTGGAGGAAAGCGCGGTTTTACGCGGCGATTTTCTGGATTATTATAATATGCAGTATGTGAGCAGAGCCAGGCTCATGTCGTTTATTGTTTCCCTGAACAGCAGTCAGTATATGAACTATGAGAAGGGAAAAGAAAACCTTAACTTTTTTGGGACAGACGCTTCCGACAACGCTCTTTATGTGATCAACGATTCCGAGGCCCTGATAAAGTTAATGGAATCCAATTATGTGGAGAACATCTATCTGATCTCCGATATGGGAACGACGATCGCGACCTCCTCCACCTTCTGGAATTTCTCCCTCAGTACGGATCCCGAGGATCAGTCTTATGAGTTCTGGGATGTTCTGGACGGTAAAGTCGATTATCTCGCACAGGATGTCATGATCAGCGATGAAGGGAGAAATTCCCAGTTTATCGGCTGCACTTTATACTACTATACCTGTGCGGACGAGGACGGCAATATAAAATACGTTGACTATGCGGATTACCTGGATCAGGAGGACGGTAATTATAAGGGCAGTGAGATCACACGCCACAGAGGCCTTTTGCAGATCGAACTGAACCCGGAGGATGAAAGCGAGATCATGGAAAGCGCGCGTCCGGAATATGTCCTGGCGCATACACAGATTTCAGACGAAGGTTATCTGATCGGCTTTCAGTACAGCGAAGAGGATGAGGATTATGTCGTTTTCTACTCCCCGATTTCCTCGATGATCGATAAGACCGCGACGGAACTGGATTTTTCGGAAAATGCCTTCAGCGGGAGCTACAATGGTTTTCATGTGATCAACGGCATGCGCTGCCTGCAGAGCTTCCGGCAGGCGGATGATTACTTTATCGCCACAGCGCTCCCTCTTGAGGTACTGTATGCGGGGTGCTTCAGAACCGCTGTCTTCTGTGCGCTGTATTCGCTTTTCGTCTTGCTTTTGGCATCCGGCTATACCTTGTTCGTAGGTAAGATGGATGAAGAGGAGCTCTACCGGGAGGAAACAGACCCTCTGGCGATCTTCGGGCATCTGGAATCCACCCGGGGATGGAAAAAGAAAACGCCGACGCAGAAATTTGAAACCCTGATCCGGGTCAGCCTTCTTTTCCTCGGCATCGTATTTCTTGTTTCCATTATCATCGAGGCAGTAGGATCCGGCAATAACTCCGCTATTGTATATATCATGAGCGGGGAATGGGACAGAGGCGTGCATATTTTCTCCCTGTCGGCCTGCTTTGTGATCATTCTTATCTCATTCCTGCTGTTTCGGCTTTTTGAGCACATTGTCAGCCTGATCGCCGCGGTCTTTGGCAGCAGGGTGGTTACGATGATGAAGCTCTGCTTATCCCTGATCAGAGCTGCCGTGGTACTGATCGTTATCCTGTACTGCCTGTTCTTAATGGGAATAAATGCTACGAGACTTTTAGCCTCCGCAGGGATCATGTCGGTGGTAGTCGGTCTCGGGGCCCAGAGCCTGGTGGGAGATCTTCTGGCAGGAATATTCATTGTTATGGAGGGATCCGTTCATGTGGGAGATTATATCCTCATTAATGAGGTGCGCGGCAAGGTCATTGATATAGGACTGCGGACGACCCGATACGAGGATGACAATCAGAATATCCGGATCATCTGTAATAACGAAATGAAGTCCTTCATCAATCTGTCCATGAAATATTCCGTTGTGTTTTACTATATTCCGGTTCCCTATGAGGAGGATTATCCGAAGATCAGAAAGATCCTGAACGAGGAATTTCTGCAGATTTACGCAGATCACCGCTTTTTAAAGGGCATACCGTCCTGTCTGGGGATCCAGCGGTTTTCCGAAAGCTCGGTGGATCTGTGCGTCAGATTTATGTGTGACGAAAGCGAACGGCTGACGGTCCAGCGCTTTATGTATGATCAGATCATGCGGATCTTTATGGAGAATGATATCCATATTCCGTTCAACCAGATCGATGTGCATTTTGACCGGGAGTTTGCTCCGGAAAACGAGAGAGATGAACGGTGACAGATCTTTTTCAACCCGAAAGCGCCATGCGGTTTTGCTGCATGGCGCTTTCTGATTCCGGGGATCATACCATCATCCGGTAGATTTTTGTACAGTCATCTTCATTCAGCGTAACAAATCCGTTCAGAGTGCCGTTTCGTCCGTTGCCCCGGCAGAGAACCTCCACCAGCTTCGGGATATCCTCTTCCCTGGCGCCCAGTTCTTTAAAGTTTCTCGGCATACCGATGGATATAAGGAAATTCCGCAGGGCCTCAATGCCTTCCCGGGCCGTTACCTCCGGATGGTCAAAATCCATCTCGCAGCCCCAGACCCTGACGGCAGCCTT
Organism: Lachnospiraceae bacterium; assembly: GCA_024698885.1. Classification (GTDB taxonomy): domain Bacteria; phylum Bacillota; class Clostridia; order Lachnospirales; family Lachnospiraceae; genus UBA2868. The sequence goes on from JAILQQ010000062.1 coordinate 43,611, forward strand.
TGCAAAGCGCATGATGTCATGCTTCATCACATAGGTAAAGACAGCGGGCATGGTGACCGCAAGTCCGGCTCCGTGGGCACAGTCATACAGAGCCGACAGCTCATGTTCGATATCGTGACTGGTCCAGTCCTGGCTTCTGCCGACACCGACAGCATTATTATGCGCCATCATGCCGGCCCACATGATATTGGCTCTTGCTTCGTAATTGTTCGGATCTGCGATGACTCTGGGTCCCTCATGTCTCATGGTGAGGAGCAGTGCTTCGATGAGTCTGTCGGTGACTTCCACCTCTTTGGTATTCGTCAGATATCTTTCATATAAATGCGCCATGATATCGGTTATACCCGCAGCGGTCTGATGAGGCGGGAGAGACTGCGTCAGCGCAGGATTCAGAATACTGAATTTCGGGCGGATGGCGTTTCCAGTGGCGCCGCGCTTGAACATCCCCTCTTCTTTCGTAATGACCGAATCGGGACTTCCCTCGCTTCCCGCTGCTGCGATCGTCAGTACCGTTCCGAGAGGCAGGGCTTCTTCGATCAGCTTTCCGCTGTAAAAATCCCAGAAATCCCCGTCATAGACAACGCCTGCAGCGATTGCCTTGGCGGAATCGATCACACTGCCGCCGCCCACGGCCAGAATGAAATCCACCTTTTCTTTTTTGCACAGCTCAATCCCTTCATAGACAAGTCCGCTTCTCGGATTCGGCTTAACACCGCCGAGACTCACGTAGGAGATCCCCTCCTTATCCAAAGACATTTCCACCCTGTCAAGAAGCCCCGAGCTCTTTGCGCTTTTTCCGCCGTAATGCACCAAAACCCTGCTTCCGCCGAAGCGCTTCACATATTCGCCGGCCTGGTTTTCCGTTTCTTTACCGAACACAAAAAAGGTCGGTGAGTAAAATGTAAAATTATCCATACCCGATACGACTCTCCTTTCTTATCCTATCCTATACATTTTGCGTCGTTTTGTCTTTATATTCTCAGCATATCCTATCGCAGGGAAAAAATCCAGAACATATTTGCGCAGATGGTTAATGATCTGATTGATTATTGCGATGAAAACGCCGCAATGATATACTGGATCATATGATAAAGCATCCGATCTTACCGCTGTTTGACGCTGATTCGGAAATACTTATACTCGGCAGCTTTCCGTCTGTGAAATCAAGAGAGCAGGGTTTTTTCTACGGCCACCCGCAGAACCGCTTCTGGCGCGTTGCCGCAGCGGTCTGTGAAGAGGCGGTACCCGTGACGATCCCCGAAAAGAAAGCGTTTCTGCTTAGAAATCATATCGCGCTTTGGGATGTGATCGCATCCTGCGATATCACAGGCTCCTCCGATGCGAGCATACGGAATGTGACGGCCAACGATCTGCGCATGATACTGGAAGCAGCGGATATCAGGGAGATTTACGTGAACGGTCATACAGCGGAGAAGTATTATAAAAAGTATACGGAAAAAAGCATCGGGAAAGCCGCTGTCTGCCTGCCCTCTACGAGTCCCGCAAACGCGGTCTGGAATCTGGAAAGGCTGACGGAAGCCTGGCGGGTGATCCGATCATAGAAGCAGGACAGAAGAGTCAGAGAGTTTGGGAAAGACAGTATTATGGTAAAGGTTTTGTTTGTCTGCACGGGGAATATCTGCCGTTCTCCGATGGCACAGTTTATTCTGGAGAAGCTGGTGGCAGAAAGAGGCCTTAAAGAACACTTCGTGATCGAATCCGCGGCCACGACGACGGAAGAGATCGGAAACAGTCCGCATTACGGAGCCGTGAGAAAGCTTCGGGAAATGGGGATCCCGATGCGGACGCATCATGCCGTACAGCTTACACGGGCAGATTATGACCGCTATGACCACATCATCGGAATGGACAGCCGGAATATGCGAGGCATGCAGCGCATCGTAGGAAGTGACCCGGCGCATAAGCTCTCGCTCCTACTGGATTATACCGGGCATCCGCGTGAGATCGATGATCCCTGGTATACCGGTGATTTTGAAACAGCCTATCGGGATATTTACGAAGGCTGTGAAGCGCTTCTGACGTATCTTATGACAGAGCCAGGGAAATGATCCGGTCTGCCGTCGTAAATCGATGCCCGTGAAGAAAGAGATCAGATCAAAACGATGAAAGAGACAGGCGGCAGATGCGGCAGGGGATTTGATAAATCCCGGATTTTTGATATAATTACCCATAAGTGACGGGATTTTTGACCGCTTTATCAAAAATCCGGAAACAGATAAAACGATTGTTTCACGAAAGCAGTATCAGGAGGAAAAAGAATGACGAAAAGGATCATGACAGTAATCTTAGCGGGAATACTGCTACTGTCGGCAGGCTGCTCCGCTACGGTAAGCGTGGATCCCGATACCGGCGTGGTTTCTGTGGAAGGGATACCGATAAATGAGATCATGAAAGGGATCGATCCGGATGTGCTGAGTACCGCACCCGGGACGGATGAAGCCGATGAAGATACCGGCAAGGAAGATACGGATGACGAGGTGATCGAGTATGAGGGCGGACTCAGGATCGCCTATCCCGAAGAGTTTTTAAACACAGCAGGGATATATGATGTCACTTCGGGGGAAATGGACGACGGTGTGTTCGTGACGGAGTTTTACTATACCGGCGTGACAGAGGAGTGGCTTGAAGAGGCCTTTTCGGTTCCCGAGCCTTCCGAAGAGGATGTGGATAAGCTTCTTGATTCCAAAGTGGTCTTAACCTATGTGTTTTCCATAGACGGCAACAGGGGGGCCGATGACCTGCTGGCCATTCTGAACGATAGTCTGAATGAGAATGAGGTGGATGACAGCGTAACGGCGGAGGATATTAAGGAGATAACAAAGACCGAAGACTGTACCTTTTTCCGGGTGAACACGTTTGACGGATATGATGCGGAAAAGCTGGATGAAGATTTCTTCGAGGAATTCCTGGTATTGTATGGCTGTCTGGATGAAATCCTTGAAAATGCGGAGTATTTCAAGCCGGTAGATCCCTATGAAGAAATCGTGGGTAAGAAGATTGAATTCACGACGACTGATTTAGACGGCAATGAGATAAACAGTGAGGAACTGTTCGCACAGCATAAGGTTACCATGGTCAATGTATGGGCCACCTGGTGTCACTGGTGCGTGGAGGAGCTTCCCGAGCTTAATGAGATCAATGACCGTCTGGCAAAAAAGGACTGTGCTATCGTCGGGATTGCCGGAGATGCATTGGATGAAGACACGATCGCGGACGCTAAGAAGCTGCTTAAGGAAAACGGTGTCGAATACCTTAATCTCCTTCCCTGGGAGGGAGCTCTTGAGGATGATCTCCCGATGGATTCCTGGCCCACCAGTTTCTTCCTTGACAGCGAGGGGACTATCATCTGTGCTCCTGTGATCGGAGCGGATGTGGAAGCTTACGAGAAGATCATCGATGAGATACTGGCGGGAAATGAGCCGGAGGTTGACGGGGATGATCAGTCTCCTGTTAACGAAAATGACGTGAATCAGTACAGGATATATGTGTCGGACACGGACGGAAACCTTGTCGAGGGAGTCATGATACAGCTTTGCGATGACAGTACCTGCCGGGTAGAGAATACGGATGCGTCCGGTCTTGCGGTGTTTAAGGTGGATAAGGCTAAGTATACGGTTCATGTTCTGAAACAGCCCAAGGGCTATAAACCGGATAAAGAGGAGTATGAGATGCCGGATACCTACAGTGACCTTCATATCGTGCTGGAAAAGGAATAAAACCCTGCATATGCATTAAGCATAAAGGATTAAGCATAAAGTGCCGGATCCCTGCCGCAGAAAACGGCATCGATCCGGTACTTTTCTCGGCACTGCACAGAACAGGATGATCCCTGTATTGATGGGTGCAGGGATCTTTCTGTCAGAAAGGGAACGAAAATGAAAAAGACCAATTCAGCAAATATCATCCTGTGTTTTATGCTATGTGCCGTACTGCTGTCCGGGTGTTACGTAAATTATCAGCCGACCGGCCCGGTGAGCAGTCCGGATGCGCAGAAAACGGTCAGCTACCGTGAGGAGGTATTTCCTCTCGAGCGGAATGGGATCGAACTGCATCTGGACAGGATCCGTATGGAAGATGCAGAGCCTGACAGAAACATTCTGCTTATCCATGGCGTAACATATTCCTCCCATGAGTTTGATGTTGATTATGAAGACTATAGCCTTGTGCGTGCTCTTGCCAGGGAAGGATACGGGGTCTGGAGACTTGATATTGCGGGTTTTGGATCCTCGGAAGCCGTCCCTGACGGATTCCTGCCCGATTCTGATTACGCCGCGGAGGATATCAATGCCGCAGTCGATAAAATTACAGAGGTAACCGGACAGGATAAGATCGATATACTCGGATGGAGCTGGGGGACAGTTACGGTGAGCAGGTTTGCCGTAAACCATCATGAACATATTAACAGGATCGTATTATACGCCCCCATCCTGTGCGGGCTTGGCGAATATGAGGTGACAGAGCCGTTTCATCATAATACCTGGGAACACGCGGCAGATGATTTTCAAAAGGATGAGAACGGAGAGATAGATTATTCCGTTGTCGATCCGGTAATTGTCCAGATGTTCTGCTCAAACTGCTGGCATTATGACGGGGAATCCAGCCCGAACGGCGGGAGGCGGGATCTGTGTGTTGATGGATCGGAACTTCTGATCGATCTGGATCAGATCACGGTCCCAACGTTAGTGATATGCGGTGACAGCGATCCGTATCTTGATTATGATCGTGTAAAGGGATCAACGGAACATCTTCCCGAAGGATCGAAGCTTGAGATCATAGAAGGGGGATCGCATGTTGCCTATATAGAAAAGCCTTGCTACCATCTGTTTCAGGAGAAACTGATCGATTTTCTCAGACCATAGCGCAAAGGTTTTGTTCGAAAAGAAAAGGAGGAGCAGCCATGCTGAAGCCGGACCACATCACGATCAACGTAAGAGATATCGAAAAGAGCATTGATTTTTACGGACGGATCTTAGGACTGAAACGTCTGGAGTCCGTGGATATGGGAGATCATACGCTCTATTATTTTGAGCTTTCAGAGGGGCTTTCGCTGGAACTGATCGAGTATGAGGATGATCTCGGCGAGCTTAAGCCTGACGTAAAGACCCGGGGCATATACAGACATCTGGCTCTCCGGTGCGAGGATGTAGACTCGCTTTACAGGCATCTTACGGAAAACGGCGTAAAATGCCTTACGGAGCCCTCAGACGTACCAAAACTGCATTTCCGGAATATCCTTGTGGAGGATCCGAACGGAGTGGAGCTTGAATTCATCGAACCCCGCGCCGATCTGCGTTGTTAAGGAGCAAAATTGGAAATACAAAGAATAAATAAAAAAGATACATATGTAAAGAGGGAATATCAGTTTATATTTGGAAGGATCACCCTGGTCAGTCTGATCCATTACCTCAGGCTGATCTATCGCTCTGCGATATTTGCTGTTTTGCTTGTGAGTTATGTGCTGAACAGACTGCATGGTAAAGGGACCATATTTGATATGATAGAAAGTACCCCGGCCATCATCTGGATCATATGGGGTGTCTTTGTTGCCGAAATGGTATTCCGGTTCTTTCCGTCCAGATTTGAAAGTCCGGGATGTCAGAAGCAGTTTGCGCGTAATTATATAAAATCCGGAAAGACAGAATTACAGATACAGGACAATCATGCTTCGGTGCTTGTTCTGCTTGCCTGGATATCATTTAACATGGTATTTGGGGCACTCCATATGACGGGTATATTCGATGACGGGATCATGCTGCTTCTGTGCAGTGCGTATTCTATATGCGATGTGATATGCATACTGTTTTTCTGTCCGTTTCAGACATGGTTTCTGAAGAATAAATGCTGCAGTACCTGCAGGATCTATAACTGGGACTACGCGATGATGTTTACCCCGTTATTCTTTGTTGAAAAAAACTACCTCTGGACGCTGCTCGCCCTTTCACTGATATTGATGATACGCTGGGAGATTACTTTCTACCGCCATCCGGAGCGGTTTTCGGAGAATACGAACGATTACCTGAAATGCGCAAATTGTACGGAACGGTTATGCGAACATAAAAACCAGCTCCACCGCTTATGGGGGCAGATTGAGCGTTATACAAGGGAAAGAATACGTCGGCTCGAAAAGTGATCCTGATAAGCAGGGTGGGTTGAGGTCAGAATAATAGCACTGAGAGACAGGAGACAGCGGAATGATGTTTTGGGACAAAATTTCAGCATTAATCAATATGTCCAAAGGAACAGGAACCGCGGCAGTGAAGCTCATCACATGGCTGGGCGCTGATTTTAAGAGGCAGTTTGATCTGGATTCCTATAAGCGGTTTTTTGATGAAAAAGGATATACAGGGGTTCGGTATTATGTGGTTGACGGACGCATGCCCTGTGCTATTGCGGTTCTGACAAAAGAAAAGTAAGGATGGGAGGCAATTGAACAATGGATCAGATATGGATTGATATGTATCATGCTGCCAAAGCCGTATTGGGCGGAAAGAACATTTCGGATTATGTCACGGCAGGAGAGGTATCGGCAGCGGTCAGGTCAAAATCCGGGAAGATATATGTTGGCGTATGCATCGATACCTGCTCGACTCTCGGAATATGCGCTGAGAGAAATGCCATTTTCAATATGATCACCAATGGGGAATATGAAATTGACAGAGTCCTCTGTATTCCGCCAAATGAGGGAAAAGGCGCCCCTTGTGGCGCCTGCAGGGAATTGATGGTTCAGTTAATGCCGGGTACATATAAGGATATAGACATTATGATCGATTATTCCAAGGAGAAGGTCATGAAGCTCGGAGAGCTGACGCCCGAATGGTGGATCGATTAAAGCCGCTTTATCATGTATAATACCCGCAGAGGAAAGGTATATGAACGATATTCTAAAGACAATATTGATAGTGGTAACAGCTTCCTGCACAGGCCTTTTGCTTCTCTGTATGGTCTATCTCATTCCAAATCGTGCGGTAAGCCAAACGAGGGATGAGCTGTTTGATATTATGGAGGAAGAAACCCCGGGATTTAAGGATACCAGGTTTTTTACGTATGCTTATGGCTCTAAGAATATGCCGGATAGTTTCATTTACAGACTGGCCGCAGAGGATCAGAGCAAACCGCTTTTATACAGGGTCGTGGGCGGACCGGATGAGGGAGATAACAGGTATTGGGATGGTTTCATGGTACTCGTGATACCGTTAATGACATTTCTTTCATGGGGGCAGATAAGATTTCTGTTTACTCTTGTCACGGTAATACTTATATGGTATATCCTCGTATTCTCCAGAGACAGGCTGCCCTGGTATTATTCTTTTTCTTTTGCCGTGGGTCTTTTGTTCATCAACATGCACGTGAATTTCTACAGTATTATGCTGGACATGATATTCCTTGTGTCGTTCGGATTTATGATATATATCCTGAAGACATATACCGTGGAAACCGATCCGAAGAAGCTGTTCTATGTGTTCCTTATTGATGGTATCCTTACTACCTATCTGGACAGGTATACAGCATCACTGCTGTCATTGGAGCTCCCTTTGTTTATCATAGTCATGATCAATATTTATGAGGATGGCGCTGCTTCGATCAGGAGGAACTGGAAGAATATTCTTTTTGCCGTCAGCGGATGGGGAATAGGCTTTTCTTTCTTCTGGCTGAATAAGTGGATAATTGCCAGTGGTGTTCTTGGGAAAAATGTTTTATCTTCAGCCGCCCATCAGGCCCGCGGCCGGGCTATGACAAACGCGAGCGAAATGCTGGGGGAGGAGGTTGAGAATGTCGGAGGAAGATGGTTCACGATCGCCAAGAACATATCTTCCCTGCTCCCTACGCATGGCGAGCATATCATTTCCTTATTGCTGATCGTAGCGGGGTGCCTTCTGGTCATGGCTATCCTGTTTGCCAAAAGAAAGGGGAGGCTGAGCGAGCCGGTGAAATACCTTCCTTTACTTGCTTTGATGCTGATGCCGTATGTTTATTATTTTATCCTGAGTGATCTGAATCAGGTGCATGCCACATTCTTCATGTATCGTATGCAGCTGCCCGTGATAATGGGGGTTTTCATGTTATACTTCGACGGATTAACGAAAGCCGGGAATGAGCAGTGACATGGAGATGTATAACAGAAGTAGCAAAAAAGCAACTGATGATTTATTGAGATAGTATCCGCTTATCTGTACACTGATAGCGGAGGTGATGAAAATGATCTTTTCAGAAAAACTGCAGATACTCAGAAAGAATAAAGGACATACGCAGGAGGCGCTTGCGGATAAGCTGGGAGTTTCGAGGCAGGCTGTGGCAAAATGGGAATCCGGACAGATTTACCCGGATATTTCAAATCTTATTCAGCTGAGTGAGCTTATGAGCGTCAGTGTTGACTATCTGGTTA
>JAILQQ010000080.1 GCA_024698885.1 Lachnospiraceae bacterium
CAAAACTATCAATGACGGGCCGCGTATCTGTTCAGGAACCAAAGGGTTCTGAACAGATACGTATGATGGTAACTGTTCCGAACAGCCCGAAGCACCTGCTGCTGAGGGCGTACCAAAATGTTGGTTTTGCGATGCGGCCCGTCCTTTTGCGAAGCAAAACTATCAATGACGGACCGCGTATCTGTTCAGGAACCAAACTGCGCCGATTTTCAAAGAAAATCGTGCGCTTAGGCATGAACTTCAGTTCATGCCGATCCGGTCAGTATGCTGACCGGATCATTTCCTTAGGGTTCTGAACAGATACGTATGATGGTAAGAAAATTGAGGTGAATTGGCGCGGACAAGGGGGTGCTTTATGTTAAAGAAAATACAATATGAGAAAAAACCGGACAAGGAAGTGCTGAAGGAGAGGCTCCGGGCGGAGAAGGAGGAGCTTTTTTCGAGGCAGATGAAGCTTAAGGAGCATAAGCTTCCGGTGATCGTTCTGGTGGAGGGCTTCGGGACCGCCGGCAAGGGCGCGATCATCGGCAGCGTGATCCAGAGCATCGATCCCCGGTTCTTTAAGGTATCCGCTGTGACCCGGGCGACGCCGGAGGAAAAGCGCAGGCCCTGGCTGCACCGCTTCTTTGAGAAGATTCCCGAGGAAGGGAAATTCCAGTTTTATGACAGCGGGTGGATGGACGAGATCACGAGAGGAAGGCTTGACGGAAGCCTTGACGATATCGCCTATGCGGGCCGGATCGACAGCGTGCGGCGCTTTGAGCGGACCCTGACAGATAACGGGTATCTTGTCTTCAAATTCTTCTGCGATATCACGAAGAAGGAGCAGAAAAAGCGGATCAAGAGCCTGAAAAACAATATCGATACGGCCTGGCGGATCGACGATTATGATAAATGGCAGAACAGGCATTATGACAAATGCCGAGAGGTTTTCGACCGGTATTTCGAGGATACGAATACGCCGAACGCGCCCTGGTATATGATCGACGCAAGCTCCAAGAAGTGGGCGGAGCTGCAGATGTTAACGGTCATCAATGACGGGTTGGAAAACGCGATGCAGAATCAGGCGAAATCCGTTCCGATCATGCAGAATACCTACCGGCTCAAAAAGATGCCGTTATTAAAGGATATTCCGCTTAACTGCTCGTTAACGCAGGAGAAATATGATACGGAATTAAAGGAGCTGCAGGACAGGCTGAGAGAGCTTCATAACCGGCTCTACCGCATGAAGGTGCCGGTCATCATCGCCTATGAAGGCTGGGACGCTGCGGGAAAGGGCGGCAATATCAAACGGATCACGGGCGCGCTTGACCCGCGCGGCTTTGAGGTCTGCCCCATCGCGTCTCCGGAGCCCCATGAAAAGGCCAGACACTTCCTGTGGCGTTTCTGGACGAGACTGCCCAAGGACGGTCATATCACGATCTTTGACAGAACCTGGTACGGCCGGGTGATGGTGGAACGGCTGGAGGGCTTCTGCTCGGAGAACGACTGGAAGCGGGCCTATAACGAGATCAACGAATTCGAAAAGGAACTGAGGGACTGGGGCGCGGTCATTATTAAATTCTGGGTACAGATCGACAAGGATACGCAGCTGAAGCGCTTTACGGACAGACAGAATACGCCGGAAAAGCAGTGGAAGATCACGGATGAGGACTGGCGCAACAGAGAAAAGTGGGATGCCTATGAGACGGCGGTGGATGAGATGATCCAGAAGACCAGCACAGAATTCGCTCCCTGGCATATTCTGGAATCCAATGACAAGAAATATGCCCGGATCAAGGCGCTGCGCATCGTCGTGGAGGAACTCGAAAAAGTGCTGGGAGCCGGGAAAGAATGAAAAAGCTTGAGCATATCAAAGAGATCCGCGGCGCGCGAAGCCTTTACGGCTCCTTCCTTTCGGTCACCCTGATCCCGCTGATCATTTACGGCATCGTCATGACGGTCTACAGCTCCATACAGCTGGTAGCCGATGTGCAGACAGAGGCGGAGAGCAATCTGCGCAATGTGTCGTACGCGGTCGCGCAGGCCTATGACGATAAGTATGAGGGCGACTATAACGTCATCATATACGGGGATCAGGTGGATCTTTATAAAGGGGTATCGCCGTTAAATGAGGCATATGAACTGCTCGATAATATTCATGATGAGACCGGACTCGATATCTCCCTGTTTTTTTACGATACCAGGCTCTTAACGACGATCAGGGATCAGGAAGGCAACCGCTACGTGGGAACCGGCGCGAATCCGGCGATCGTCGCCGAGGTGATCGGGAACAAAGAGGGGCACTTCTATAATAATATCCAGGTCGGCAGAGAGCAGTATTATGTTTATTATCTGCCGCTTATGTCCCAGAAGGGGGATACCTGCCTCGGCATGATCGGGGTGTCGGAAACCTCGGATTCCGTATCCGGCATGGCAAGGAAGGGAATCATCCGGAATATCATCATCATGCTGATTGCGACACTGATCGCAGGCTATATCATGGTGCACTTTACCTCAGGTATCATCCGGGTCATCAAGCATATCATGAACTTTACCAGTGAGATTGCGGAAGGAGATCTTTCAACGGAGCTGGATCCGGCCGTGGCCGGACGCAGTGACGAGCTCGGGGAAATGGGACGGCTCGTGAACAAGCTGCGGGGGTCGCTCCGTCGCCTGATCGAGCGGGATGCCCTGACCGGTATCTTTAACAGGCGTTATGCCGTGAACAAGCTGGTGGACTTCAAGCAGACCGGTATCCGCTATTCTGTCAGCATCGGCGATATCGACTTCTTCAAGAAGTTTAACGATACCTTCGGCCATGAATGCGGGGATGTGGTCCTAAAGGAGGTCGCCCGGGTACTCAGGGAGACGATGCAGCCTTATGGCTTTGCGGCCCGTTGGGGCGGTGAGGAATTCCTTCTGGTATATGACAATATCGACGGAAAGAAGGCCGGTGAGCTGACCACACAGGTTCTTCAGAATATCCGGGACACGGATGTGGAATACGAAGGGCAGATCCATAAGGTCACCATGTCCTTTGGCGTGACGGAATGCGATAAGGATCGGACGATGGACGAGGATGTCAACGCGGCCGATATCCTGCTCTATGAAGCGAAGGAATCAGGGCGCAATCAGGTAGTTTATAAGCCGATCGAGGCTTGAAATACAGCGCGGTCCAAGGATCGCACCCAAGCGCACGATCCGCAAAGCGGATTGGCACAGAGAGGAGAAATGAGATGAGTAAGGAACTGGCAAAAACCTATGATCCCCACGGGCTGGAGGATCGCCTCTACCAGAAATGGCTGGACAAGAAGTATTTCCACGCCGAGGTGGATCACAGCAAAACACCGTTTACGATCGTGATCCCGCCCCCGAATATTACCGGGCAGCTGCATATGGGTCACGCGCTGGATAACACGATGCAGGATATCCTGATCCGATATAAGCGGATGCAGGGTTATAACGCGCTCTGGCAGCCCGGCACCGACCACGCCAGCATTGCCACAGAGGTAAGGATCATCGAGACCCTGAAGCAGGAAGGGATCGAGAAAGAGGATCTGGGCCGGGAGAAGTTTTTGGAGCGGGCCTGGGACTGGAAGAAGGAGTACGGTGGGCGGATCGTGGAGCAGTTAAAGAAAATGGGCTCCTCCTGCGACTGGGACAGAGAACGCTTCACCATGGACGAGGGCTGCAACAAGGCAGTGACAGAGGTTTTCTGCAAAATGTACAAAAAAGGGTACATTTACAAAGGAAGCCGCATCATCAACTGGTGCCCTGTCTGCAATACCTCCATTTCCGATGCCGAGGTAAATTATGAGGAGCAGGCGGGCCATCTGTGGCATATCAAGTATCCCTTCATCGAGAAGGACGGCTCGGTCAGTACAACGCGCTTTTTGGAATTTGCCACCACGAGACCGGAGACGATGTTAGGCGATACGGCGGTAGCCGTGAATCCGAACGATGACCGCTATAAGGCACTGATCGGCGAAAAGCTTCTGCTGCCGATCATCAACAGGGAGCTCCCGATCGTCGGCGACGAGTACGTGGATATGGAATTCGGTACCGGTGTCGTAAAGATCACGCCGGCGCATGACCCTAACGACTTTGAGGTGGGAAAACGCCATAATCTTCCTGAGGTTAACGTGATCAATGACGATGCGACGATCAACGAAAACGGCGGAAAATACTGCGGGATGGACCGGTACGAAGCGAGAAAGGCGATCGTTGAGGAGCTGCAGGAAATGGGGCTTCTCGTAAAGATCGAGGACTATACCCATAATGTGGGGACTCATGACCGCTGCAAGACCACCATTGAGCCGCTCATTAAAAAGCAGTGGTTCGTTAAGATGGATGAGCTGATCAAGCCGGCGGTGGAAGCCGTGAAGAACGGTGATATCCGGCTGATCCCGAAGCGCATGGAGAAGACCTACTTTAACTGGACCGACAATATCAGGGACTGGTGCATTTCCAGACAGCTCTGGTGGGGGCACCGGATCCCGGCCTACTATTGTGACGCGTGCGGCGAGATAGTGGTTGCCAAATCAATGCCGGAAAAATGCCCTAAATGCGGCGCGGTGCATTTTACCCAGGATCCGGATACGCTCGATACCTGGTTCTCCTCGGCGCTCTGGCCCTTCTCGACGTTAGGATGGCCTGAAAAAACAGAGGATCTTGCGTATTTCTATCCGACGGATGTGTTGGTTACCGGCTATGATATCATCTTTTTCTGGGTGATCCGGATGATCTTCTCGGGATACGAGCAGATGGGAGAAAAGCCCTTTAAGACCGTTCTGTTCCATGGTCTCGTAAGGGATTCCCAGGGACGGAAGATGTCGAAATCTCTGGGGAACGGGATCGATCCGCTGGAGATCATTGAGCAGTACGGCGCGGATGCGCTGCGGCTCACGCTGATCACCGGAAATTCGCCGGGCAACGATATGCGCTTCTACTATGAACGCGTGGAATCCAGCCGGAACTTTGCGAATAAGATCTGGAACGCTTCCCGCTTCATTATGATGAATATGGAGGGGAAGACAGTCACCGCCCCGGCGGCTTCTGACTACGCCCCTGTGGACCGCTGGATCATCAGCCGCTTAAACGGCGTGGTGAAGGAGGTAACGGAGAACCTCGATAAATTTGAGCTCGGCATCGCCGTGCAGAAGGTCTATGACTTCATCTGGGATGAGTTCTGCGACTGGTATATCGAGATGGTAAAGCCGAGACTCTACAACACGGATGATACCGTATCCCAGAACGCGGCGTTATATACCTTAAAAACAGTGCTGATCGACGCGCTGAAGCTCCTGCATCCCTATATGCCTTTCGTGACGGAGGAGATCTACTGTACCTTAATGGGCTCCGAGGAGGAATCCATCATGATCGCGAGCTGGCCGGTCTATTCTCCCGAAAAGGACTTCCCGGAGGAGGAGAGAAATATCGAGCTGATCAAGGAGGCTGTCCGTGGCGTCCGGAACGTTCGGTCGGAGATGAATGTGCCGATGGGGAAAAAGGCACAGATATTTATTGTGACCGATAAACAGGACAATATAGATGCTTTCGAAAAAGGAAAGCTCTTCCTGTCCTCGCTTGCGTCCGCTCCTGAGGTGACGATCCAGAAGGACAGAACGGGGATCGCATCGGATGCGGTTTCGGTGGTCACCTCCGGCGCTACGATCTTTATCCCGCTAAGCGAGTTGATCGATATCGCGCAGGAGATCACGCGCCTTAAAAAGGAAGAAGAACGCTTAAACGGCGAACTGAACAGAGTGAACGGGATGCTGCATAATGAGAAATTCATGAGCAAGGCTCCCGCGCAAAAGATCGAGGAGGAGCGTGGAAAGCTTGAAAAATATACGCATATGATGGAAGAAGTAAAGGAGAGGCTTGCGCAGCTTCAGCAAATCAATCAGAAGTGATATAGTCTGCGGCGTCCTTTGCGTTCTGACTATCGGGAAAGTCGGCGATTACCTGACGGTAAAGTTCGTCGGCTTTCTTTGTATCTCCGCTCTGACGATAGGCATGCGCCAGATTGATCAGGCTGTCGGAATTGCTCTTATCCAGTTCCCACGCGCTTGCATAGGCTTCGATCGCGGCGGCGTAGTCGTTCTGGCGGATCGCGGAACGGGCCTTGTCCATATAATCCGCGATAGCGGTTTCGCTGGAACGCTGGTTTAACTCCTGATAAAGGCTGAAAAAGGGCTCGGACGCGTCCTGCAGATACTCGGGTGAGATATTGACCAGAGAATCCATGACGTCCGCGGTGGCTTCGGGATTGCGGATATAGATCTCGGCGGCCTGCTCTAAATAATCGTTTTCGGTAAGCTGGCCGGAAGCGCCGGTCAGCCGGTCGACCTGTGCCTTCAGTGCTTCGTTTTCCTCGACGTACCCTGCGATTGATTTCGAAAGCTCCTGCGTACCGGCTTTTTCCGCCGCCAGCTCTTCGCTGACCTGCTTATACTGCTCGTCGTAGCCGGAGATTTCCTTATCGAGTCTCGCAGGCAGGATAAGGAACCAGCAGATCGCGACGCCGATCAGAACGCCCACGACGATATTGATGATCGAGGACATGCCGACCCGCTCGCGGGGAAGCGCCGGCCGGATGATCGTATCGTTTCCGCTCTGATAGCTGATGGTTTCCATGGCGGCCTGCCGCTTTTTTTTGTCACTGGAATGCTCCGCGATCTCCTTTAAGGCTTCATTGACCTGCTTCAGGTAATAGCGGGAGAGCGTGTTATTGATATCAATGGAAAGCGACTTTAAAAGGATGCGTCTTGCCTTGGAATAGTCCTTTTCATCGATATAAAGAAGCGCTAAAAGCTGATAACCGCTGATCAGGTTCTGATTGACGGCTAATACCTTTTTGAGCTGGATGACGGCCAGGTCTCTCGTATCCTGGTAACAATACTGCAGCGCCTGGTTATATTTTCTCAGTGTTTGATTGATGGTTTCCAGATGTGTTCTGTTTGACTGGAGACGGTTGATATATTCATCGGCGATATTTTTCTTGCTCTCGAAATTCTTGCTGATGATCCATTCCGAGAGCGCAAGAACAGCCTCTCCCATCTCGAAGTAGACGAGCCCCAGGAGATTTCTTGCGTCGATATTGCGTTTGTAATAGGAAAGGCTGAGCCGTAAACTGCTTACTGCACCGGATAGATCGCGGACCTGTGCTTTTTTCAGACCTTCATTGTAGAAGGCATTGGAAATATGAATTATCTTTTTATATATTCTGACATCCGCACCGCAAGTGGGACAATAAGCCAGCTCATTGAGGCGGTTGCCGCATGAGTAGCATTTCATGTATAAGTCTCCGGATCATTCTAACGGCTGACCGATGATCTCGGCAGCCATGGCTGCTGCCGCGTTATCGGCAGCTTCTTTTTCATGCTTAAGCATTTCGAGCATAATATCCGTCATATCGGTCAGCGTCTGATGACTGACGACATCTTCGATCTGATCGATCTCCATGCTCGGCTTGAACTTCTGTAATTCCTCTTCAAAATTTATCATGATTTATTCCACAATTCCTGCAGTCACCCTGCTTGTCCCAGCAATAGGTGCAGAGTCTGCTCTTATCGATCCCGACGGATTCCACCATATCATCGAGGCGGTGGAACTTTAATGACGTAAAGTTAAGCTGCCTGCTGATCTCGTCAACCATTTCCCGGTAATTTTCCGAATCGGGATTCGCGTAGTCTTTAAGGACCTCATCCGAAACCTCTTCCCCTTCCCGCTCCCGTATCACGCGTCTGGTGATCAGGTCATAATCGGAGTTGGAGCGTGAGAAATTTAAGAACCGGCATCCGTAAAGCAGAGGAGGGCAGGCCGGCCGGATATGAACCTCCTTCGCGCCGCTCCGATAGAGAAATTCCGTGGTTTCCCGCATCTGTGTTCCCCGGACGATGGAATCGTCGATTAAGAGCAGCGATTTTCCGCGGATCAGCTCACTGACAGGGATCAGCTTCATTTTGGCGATCAGATTCCGCTGGCTCTGATCCACCGGCATAAACGAGCGGGGCCAGGTCGGCGTATATTTGATAAAGGGTCTGGCGAAGGGAATGCCGGAAGCGTTGGCGTATCCGATCGCGTGCGCGGTGCCGGAATCCGGGACGCCGGCGACCAGATCGGGCTTTTCATCATCCCGCTTCGCTAAAAGCCTTCCACAGGAATACCGCATGGTTTCCACGTTCACTCCCTCGTAGGTAGAGGTAGGATAGCCATAGTAGATCCAGAGGAAGGTACAGATTTTCATGGCGGTTCCGGCAGGCCGCTTTACTTCACAGCCCTCCGCCGTGACGTAGACGATCTCTCCGGGGCCAAGCTCCTTGTGATCGGAATATCCGATATTGATATAGGCAAAGCTTTCAAACGATACACAGAAGGCATTCTCTTTTCGCCCGATCATGATGGGCGTACGTCCGTAAAGATCCCTTGCCGCGTACAGACCGTGCTCCGTCATGACGAGAATGCTCATGGAGCCGTCGATGACTTCCTCGGCATAGGCAATACCCTCGGGAATCGAATCTCTTTCGTTGATCAGGGAAGCCACAAGCTCCGTCGGATTGATATGGCTGCCGCTCATTTCAAGAAACTGCGTCCGGCCGCCGGAAAAGGCCTTTTCCGCCAGCTCGTCGATATTGTTGATCTTCCCGACGGTGGTGATGGCAAAGCTGCCCAGATGCGAGCGGATCAAAAGCGGCTGCGGTTCATAGTCTGAAATACAGCCGATCCCGATATGGCCGTCAAAATCCGCCACATCACGCTCGAATTTTGTACGGAAAGGAGAATTCTGGATATTGTGGATGGCCCGGTCAAAGCCGCGGGAACCGAACATCGCCATACCGCCGCGCCTTGTCCCGAGATGGGAATGATAGTCCGTTCCGAAAAACAGATCGTATTTACACTCGTCTTTTGAAACAACGCCGAAAAAACCACCCATGACAACCCTCCTGAAACGACCATCAAGCAATAAAAATTTTATCATCCGGCCCATTAAAAAACAATTCAAATTTTCTACAAAATCCCGGAGGGGACCGGGACTTTTTTTATTAAACATTTTATGGTATCTTTATGGGTATGAACGAACGTTTATCTGCTCTGAAACCTTATCTTGATACCGCGCTCTGTGCGCTTTTTATCTGTTTTCTGACGGATACGACAAAGGAGACGTTAAGGGTTTCCGCCTATTTTTTTGCGTTTTTTCTGATAGCTGCTTTTCTGCTTCTGCATACGGACAGGGAGCGGCTCAGGGGGCTCGATCCTGCCATGGTCATTTTGGCGGCCGGGATCTTTTTAAAGCTCCTTTACGTTCTTTATACCGCAGTCTGGACCAGACAGCATGACGTGGTGGATTTCGGCGTCGGAGAGGGGCATGCCGGCTATATTGAATATATCTTTACGCACAATACCCTGCCACCCGGTGATCCGCGGGATACCTGGGCTTTCTTTCAGCCGCCGCTTCATCACGTGATCGCGGCTGTCTGGATGAAGGTCGGAAACCGGCTCGGCTTTGCCTATCGGCAGCTGCAGGAGAATATCCAGGCACTGACCTTCTTCTATGTTTCGGCGGCTACGCTGCTTTCCGACAACATCTGCCGGGAGCTTTCCGTCGGGAAAAAGGGCAGGATCGGCTCGGCGCTTATTATCGCGTTCCATCCTGTTTTTATCCTGATGTCCGGCAGCATCAATAACGATGCGCTGTCGCTGTTTCTGATGATCCTCGCCCTGTATACAGCGATCCGCTGGTATAAAAAGCCTTCCTTCACGCTGATCATCCTGCTGGCGCTGTCCTTAGGCCTTTCCATGATGGCGAAGCTCTCCGGCGGCCTGCTGGCGCCCGCGGTGGCGGTATTGTTCCTTCGAAAGCTTTTTACGGACAGAGAGAAGATCGGGAAGTTTCTTCTGCAGTACGTTGTTTTCGGCATCATTGTGTTTCCACTTGGGATATGGTGGGAGCTTCGCAATATGCTGCGATACGGGATGCCCTTTAATTATATCCCGCCGGTGGGAGAGCAGCTTGTCAAAACGGATCTGTTCAGCAGGCTTTTTGACCTCAGGATGCACAGTGTCTATCCGGCGATGGTCATAAACGGAGACGCCTATGACGAATATAATGTTTTTCTGGCCATGTTCAAGACCTCGTTATTTGATGACGCCAATCTGTCTTCCGAATGGGCGCTCATTGATCCCTTCGCCGTGATCCTGTTTGTGTCCGGCCTGATCCTTACGCTTATCTGTGTTTTTCTTGGTATAAGGGCCCTTTTGGGGAAGGACGGGCTTGAAACAGAATGGAGGCTGTTACTTGGAATTTTTGCGGTGACGATGCTTGCGGCTTATTTTTCCTTTGCCTTAAGCGCCGGTAATTACAGTGCGGAGAACTTCCGTTATATTTCCGCACTCGTTATTGTTTCCGGCATCCTTTCCGGGTGCGCGCTGGAGCATTTACAAAAAGACCTGCAAAGGATTGCTTACGCGGTCATGGCCGTCTTTTCCTCGGCTTCCGCGATCGTATATATCTTACTCGGATTTGCCAGATAAAGGTTGCCTAATTACGTTCTGCGGTGGTATATTATATAGGATGTAGGGTTAAGAAAACTTACGGGCGCCTGTTCGCAAACAAAGGATTTTGAACAGGTACACTTACGGGAGGCTTTTCATGGGAATTTTATCGGGACTGGATGCGCTGGGACTTGGGAATCTTTCCTCTGCCGATCTCTATGAGAATGAAGAAAAAAAAGAAAAGAAAAGGTATGAACGGGAGGAGCAGCCTGCTCCCAAGGCGCACAAGGTAGAATCAGAGAAGGATTTTGTCTTTCTGAAGACCTATTCCTGTCCTGTCTGCGACAGGGAATTCAAGAACCCTACGATGCGTTCGAATAAAGCCCGGATGATCGGCAACGATATGGACCTCAGACCCCGGTATACGCATGTGGATCCGATCAAATACGATGTGATCTGCTGCCCTTACTGCGGCTGCGCGGCGCTGACCCGTTATTTTGACCAGCTGACCTATCCGCAGGCCCGCCTGATCCGGGAGAATATTTCAAAGAATTATAAGGCCGCGGCCGTCGTAAAGGAAACGCTTTCCTACGATGAGGCGATGGTCCGTTACCAGCTGGCTCTGGGCAACGCGATGGTGAAGCGCTCCCGCGCCAGTGAAAAGGCTTTTATCTGCCTGAAGATGGCCTGGCTGATCCGCGGCAAGATGGAGAACTTTGACTTTGATCCGGACTCCCATAACGGCAGTATCTTCCAGGCCGAGGAGGAGCAGAAGGAATTACTGCGAAACGCGCTGGAGGGCTTTCTGAATGCGAGACAGAATGAAACACCCCCGATCTGCGGGATGGACAGCGTGACGATCGATTACCTTGTCGCTGCGCTCTCCTTTGAATGTGGGGATATCGAGACCTCGGCGAAACTGATCGGCAGTGTTCTGCAGAACAAGGGCACCAGCAGCCGGATGAAGGACATGGCAAGGGACCTGAAGGAAAAGGTGATCGGGGAACTGCGCTCCAGAGGATAACGGCAGCGATGAGGCCGTGACTGTTTTCCCGGCAGAGTATTAACAAAGTCTAAAAAAATGCCGATATACTTGACAGAAGAAGCATTTGACGCTATAATAAACGACGCAAAAGGATTTGCAAAAGCGCGGTCATGGAAGGCTGCTTACTTTTCATTTTTATATTCTCTTTCGGGAATATAGAGTCTGCGATTTTCCAATCCTTCTTGAGTGATATATATTGTATCAGGTCGTTTATTTCAATTTCTGTGAATCAGAGAAAGGAGAGAGGCTATGAGTAGTACAATTTCCAGTATTGCCAGTACCTCCGGCTCAACAAACGCTTATCAGGTAGATACGAAATCTGCCGCGACGAAGCAGGCTGCTGCCGAAACGAAGCAGGCCGCTCCGGCGAATGATGTAGCTGCTGTTTACGAAAAGTCTCCGGCTCCGACCGATGCGAGCAAGGGGATTTATTCGATCAACAAGATGAGCGAGGCTGACCGTTCGGCACTGGTCAATCAGCTGAAGCAGGAAGAAGCTAACCGTATGGAGTCCTTCAACAAGATGGTCATGGATACGGTACTCGGACAGTCAAAGTCCTATAGCTTCGCCGCCGGAAGCGATGACATGTGGAAGTTCTTAGCCAGCGGTGATTATACCGTGGATGCCGCGACCAAGAAGCAGGCAGAGGAGGATATCTCCGAGGACGGCTATTGGGGCGTTAAGCAGACTTCCCAGAGACTCTTTGATTTTGCCAGCGCCCTGGCGGGAGACGATGAAGGGATGATGGCGAAGATGCAGGATGCCATCAAGCAGGGCTTTAAGGATGCCGGCGCTGTATGGGGGAAGGATCTTCCCGATATCACGAACCAGACCCTGGATGCCACCAACAAGATGTTTGATGACTATTTCGCTTCGAAGAAGAATGTAGAAGGAAGTATTTAAAAATTTAAGGGATCAATGTACTATCATGAAAGATCCTGCCTTGTTTAAGGGCTGCCCTCTGTGCGGGGCAGCCCTCTTTCAGCTAGTTTTGGGGTTTATCCGGTGCGTTCTCATGATGGACCACCGTAAAATAGGAATCGTAAATATCAAAGAAGTCTGTGGTCTGGATTGCGTCTGTCTTCTCATAGGAGATCGACTGCCAGAGCGGATCGTTCAGATTGGATTTGAGCGTCGTGACATATTCTCCGTAAAGCGAATTGAAAGCGTCCTGCTTGCTTTTGTTGATCATGACCTGGCGGTTCTTTTCCGTTTCGTCCTTATTGAAGGTACTCCGGCATTTTATGATATGATAGCCGTATTCGGTTTCGATGATATCGCTGATCTCCCCGTTGGAAAGGGAAAAGGCGGCCTCCTCGAGCGGATAGGGCATGACGCCGCGGCCGAAGGAGTATTCGGTTTCGGAATCCTCGTTATAATAGCTGTCCGCCAGGACATCGAACTCTGTTCCTTCCGCAAGCTTCTGCTTTATCTCCAGGGCCCTTTCGTAAGCCAGCTCCTTTTCCTCGGCGGAGTAGCTGATCCTTTCCCCGAAAGCGTCCAGACGGTAGGTCTTTACGAGGATACTGCCGATGGTAACGGTCCGGGCCGCGTCATCGCTGATCTCCGGGTTGATGTCATCCGTTACCGTGTGATACAGCTTATCCGCAATGGCATATTCCCGGTACATATTGAAAATATCATCTTCCGTTACCGCAAGCAGCTCCTGCTCCGCTTCATTCAGGGAATTCACGTAAAATCTGGCCGCTGCCCGGATCTTTTGCTCATCCTCTTCTTCCAACGTGATCCCGCGGCT
This sequence comes from Lachnospiraceae bacterium, assembly GCA_024698885.1. GTDB lineage: Bacteria > Bacillota > Clostridia > Lachnospirales > Lachnospiraceae > UBA2868. The sequence continues at coordinate 13,281 of JAILQQ010000080.1, forward strand.
TTTCGCCAGAAGATTCAGAACCTTGATCTGTGCCAGTCTCGCTAAGATCGTTTCCTTGTAGCGCGCCTCCACGGTCGTGGTGATAGGCGTGATCGAGTTTTCGTCCACGCCCTCCGTTGCGACCATGGCTTTCCAGATCTCGGGGCCGAACAGCTTATCATAGCTGTTTTCCGAATTGACCAGATAAACCATGACCTCATTCGCCATGCAGGAGACGTCCTCGATCCGGAAGACCTCATTTTCCTTGAAATCCGTTGTTAAAACAAGCTCCGTCTTTTTATCGCAGCCCAAAAGCAAAAGGCAGCAGACTGCCATGACGGACAAAAGCATTTTTATCCTTTTCATATGTTCAGTATAGCACGGTTTACCCGAAAAAAGAAACCGCAAACACACGGATTTTCAATAGCATTTAAACCGCTTATGTGATATGATATCTGTAATAAACAAAGACTTTACATCATTACGATACAGGAAAGGAGCTAATCATGGCAAAGAAACTGGGGAAATTTCTGGCGTTCTGCGCTGCCGCCGGTGCGATCGCGGCCGCGGTCTATTATTTCTTCGTACGCGAAGAGGATGATATCGATGATAACGCAAAGCCGAAGGAGAATGAGATCAAGAGCTTTTTCGAGGAAATGCCTGCCAGGGAATATGTTTCCTTAAACAGAGAGAACGAGGCAGAGGAAGAAAGAAAGGAAGCCATCCGGGAAAAGATCGATCAGGCGGCTAAGGAGCAGGAAAAGAAGGAACAGGAAGAAAAAGAAGGAGTCGGTCTTGTAAAGGAAGAGGTTAAAACTTCGGACTTTGCTTTTGAAGATCTGGAAGGATCGGAAGAGGAAGACGAAAAGGACGCCTGAAGCACTTCGGATATGAACAGATATTATATACCTTCGTGTGATAAAAAAGCCTGATCAGAGCTGATCGGGCTTTATTTTTGGATATTAAAATAAAATAATAGACGTTATAAAAAGCGAAAAATTCAGACTTTTCAATTATAGCGGGCGATATTTGCGACAAGAACATGCCGGGACCGGAAAACTGCTGTTGTCTGAGAGCAGAGAGGAAAGCGCCTATATAATAACAGATGATATTTGCATAAAAACCTCAAGCTTGGCATGACCGGCTATGTGTACCAAAGCCTGCACAGCGTAAAATCACTTTCCGGCGGGGAGGGATTTTTAGCCGCTCTTTCCTTGGTCCTTTGCCTTTCAGAAGAAGTACAGGCCTCGGCCGGCGGGATCCGGCTCGAGGCCATGTTTGTGGATGAAGGCTTCGGTCCTGCCTTGTTCTGGGTTATGCTTAATTATTCTCCTTGCCGACAGAGGAGAGCACCAGACGCGCGAGCACCAGATAGCCGATGATAAACAGGACAAGGATGCCCCAGGCCATGCCGAGGTGCTTCACCGTATATTCAAAGCAGTCCTCCGGGAGGTGCTTGATCGGAAGCCCCTTCTGCTGCAGGCTCAGCTCAAGCTCATTCAGGTTGCTGGTAACGCCGTAGGCCTCCATGCTCCATCGGCAGGTCGCAAACCAGGAAATGATCTTTGTGGCGCCATCTAAAGCAAACATCATACCGGAGAAAAGGATCTGCGGCATCAGAAGGATCGGCGCCACGGTCATGGCACGGTCGGCGTTCGTAAACAGCGAGGATACGAACAGGCCCATGGCGGTGGAGGAGACTGCGGTGATCAGGGTTGTAATGAAAATCTCCAAGAACGGACCAAACAGGATCCCTTCCTCCGGGAGACCGACAGCGATGCCAAAGACCGCCACGATCAGAATACTCTGGATCAGACACATCAGCCCGAGGACCAGGATCTTTGAGATCAGATAGTTGGTCAGCGAAAGCCCTGTCATATATTCCCGTTTTAGTATCGTCCGTTCCTTACAGATCTCCTGGATCGCGTTCAGCATGCCGACCCAGAAGGCGCAGCAGGAGAGGGAGAACAGCAGGCTCTTTGTCATTTCGTACTGGGCAAACTGCTGCCCGTCCGCTACGAGCGAGATCAGGATGGAGAGAAGCGGTGCCTGCAGGATCAGTAACAGCAGCCGCTGTCTGTCGTTGAGCACAAGCTTCATATACCGGGCACAGAGAACGCCAAGCTGCTTCGGGCTGCGGGTGTTTTTCGCCGCCACGGGCGCCCTGGCTTCGACACGGCTCGGGCCGGACTGCGCGACGCTTGCGTTATAGCGTTTTTTCCATTCCATGGCATTGTCCGTGATCATATTGTACACATCCACCACGTCCGATACCCCGAAGAACTGAAGCGCCTCGTCATAGGAGCCGAAGAAGCAGAGGTGGCCGCCCTTGCCCATGAATACGATCTTGTCGCACATCCGAAGCTGCAGCGTACTGTGGGTAACGAGGATCACGGTCTTTCCGTTGTCGGCCATTTCTCTGAGCGAGGTCATCAGATTGCGCTCGGTACCGGGATCAAGACCCGAGGCCGGCTCGTCAAGGAACAAAAGATTCGGATCCGATAAAAGCTCGACGGCGATACTGGCTCTCTTCTTCTGGCCGCCGCTTAATGCCTTGATGAAGCTGTTTTTCTTTTCCGTCAGCTCTACCAGACGGATCGCCCGGTCGATCGCCTCCTCCCGCTCTTTTTCGGAGGCGTCCTGCGGGAGCCTTAATTTGGCGGTAAAGGAAAGCATATCGTAAAGGGTCAGATTGTCATAAACGATATCGGACTGCGGCACATAGCCGATCAGCTTCTTTAACGAATCAAAGTTATCGTAAAGGTTTATGCCGTTGATATAGACATTGCCCTCCGCCGGCGGAAGGTAGCCGCACATGGCGTTCAAAATGGTGGATTTTCCGGCACCGGAGCCGCCGATCACCGCGATCAGCTCCCCCGGCTTTATGCTGAGGCTGATATGATGGCCGGTAACAAAGGACTTTTTGCCCTTGCCCCTCTTGATCACCACGTCCACGGCGTCTACGGAAATACCGCTGCCGTAGCAGCAGTAGGAGAGCATCCGGGAGGTAAAGATGAGCTTCGAGTTCGTGATCGCGATCACGTCCTTTTCATGCAGGACCTGCTTTCCCGTGATGCGGCGATTGTTCACGACAACGCCGTTCGTACTGCCGTTATCGACAATGTAAAAATGCGACTGGTCCCGGACGATCTTCGCGTGAAGCTTGGAAACGCTGATATGGGGCAGCACGATATCGCAGCCCCGGTCTCTGCCGATCGTGATCTCGGGCTTTGCGCTTAAGGGGATCGTGTTCCATTTGTTCTGGGATTCCACCGCCGCAAAGACAAAGAGTACGCCCTCCGCGATGGTCTCGACGCCGTCATCGATCCGGATAAAATCACCTTCGGAAAGCGCCCGGGATAAAATGGAGGTATTATTGTAGATCAGGCCGTTGGTACTCGGCGAGCTGCCGTAAAAACCGCGGTCCTCCATCACCCACTGCCCGTTTGCGAAATGGAACCGGCCATGCTCGGAGGATACGAGAGGGGAGGAAAGAACAATATCATTGCCCTCTCCGCGCCCGAAGGAGATCACATCCCTCCCGAAGGAATTTAACTCTATGGTGATCGGCTCTCTGCTGCCGTCAAAGATCGTGACGATCAGCTGGCTGCCCGTTCCCGCCACAACAGCTGCGCGTGCGTGCGTAATGTGTGTTGTTTTGTCCAGATCCATGGTTGCTCCTTTCCGGTGTTGATACCGCTGTTTGTGATTGAGGCGTCAATCGGATAGGGGGTGCAGTTCCCACCCTATCCGAGCAATAAACCGTCTCTGCAAGCTCGCTTGCGAGAGCGGTTTGTTACGCAAATTCACGATGGCACTTTGTGCCATGTGATTTTTGACGCCTCAATCATATAATTAAGGTTACTCACCTTATGACGGCAAAGTCCAGAAGATTGATATTGGGATCGATGGAATAATCATTGGCCGGCTGCGCGAGTTCGATGGTCAGGGTGGAGCTGTAGTCAAGGTCCACGTCGATCGCTGTCGGGGCAGCGCCTTTCCGGATCGTATAGCTGCCGACGCGACTGCTATCCGCGTAAATATTGATCTGATAGGAGCTGTCGATCCGGTCATCCCATTTATCTTCAAAGGCCGCCTTTCCGGTGAGCCTGCTGAATTCACCGTTCAGATTGTTGTATACAATCGTGGCCGGCGAGTAATCGGAGGCCACCGTGAGGGCCATGCCCCTTTGGTAGGTCTTTCCGCCTGACTGCATTTTCCAGCCGCTATCATAGGTATAGGGATAATTGCCCCAGGGGTCCGGAAAGCTGTAGAACCGGTTCGGGTCGTTATTAAACAGGCAGAGGTACGCATTGGTGACGGAAGCGGGATCATAGTCAAATAAATAGAGCGGCGCTTCCTTCTGCTCCTTCAGGTCTGCCGCCGCGGTCTTGAGCCTTGCGTTGTCAGGAAACGCTGCCTGTACCGAGGTTAACAGCGCTTCCGCTGCCGTGTAGTTTCCCTGCTTGACCAGCGTATCCGTCTGGGTCAGGGTCTCGGAAACCGCACTGTCTTCTATCTCCGCGCCTTTGGCTTTGATATCGGGATCCTCGGGCAGTACGGCCTCTGCTTCCCGGATCTTTGCCATCGCGCCGATATAATCCTCCTCTGCCATGCCGGCATCGGCTTCTGCAAGCGCCTCTTCCTTGTATTTTGCGAGGATCGGCTCCATGGCCGCGTTCAGCTCTTCGCTTTCGCCGTATTCTGCTTCATATGTATCGACCGCCTTCTTAGCCGCGGCATAATCCCCCCTGTCCGCGCTTTCCTGCGCATCCTTCATGGCTTTGGCTAACGCTTCCGCCTGCGCGGGATCGATTTCCGGGCCCTCAGGGATTTCCGTCGGAACGGGCGTTTCGTCCGGCGGATCAAGCTTTGGAAGCCCTTCCGGGGAAGGGTCCAACCCGATCGGGCCCTCGGGGGTATCTGTGGGCTGCTTTTCTTCCGTTGTTTCCCCCGTGACTCCGGTTTCTGTCTTTGTATTCTCCGCTATGGTCTCTTCGCCCTTTTTCCCGCTTTTAACGGCTGCGGCGATTATAATGATCAGAACGACGATGCCGGCTGCGGCGCCCAAAAGGATCTTTTTCGGGGGAAGCTTTTTTTCAAGGTCTGAAAGGAAGCCTGCAGGAGCCTTCGCTTCGGGCGCGCTTTCCGGTGCCCTGTGGACCGCCGTTGTCATATCGGGATTTGGCACCGCGCTTTCTTTTGCGTGGCGGACCGATACGGTCTTATTTAAGAAATCTTCTTCCTCTGCTTTGCCGGAAAGAACCCCCTGCAAAGCGTTTTTCATTTCGGTGGCGCCTTGATAGCGAAGGGCGGGATCAAAGGAACAGGCCTTTAAGATCACGGCTGCCATGGCAGGAGAGGCCCCGGAAGGAGCCGGCAGCGCTTCGCCGTCTAAGCGCCTCCTGACCGCCGCCATGCGCTCGTTGGGATTCAGCTGGTTTTCCGGGGACAGAAAGGGCAGCAGGTTATGATTTAAAAAGCGGTAGAGCACAAGCCCCAGGGAGTAGAGATCCACGCCGCCGTCATACTGCGTGCCCTTCTCCACCTCGGGCGCCATATAGTTGTAGGTACCCTTCTGCGACATACCGCCCGTGACGTTCTCGAGCTTTCTGGCGATGCCGAAATCCCCGAGCTTATAGTCTCCGAATTGATTGACAAAAATGTTTTCCGGCTTGATATCCCGATGGATCACCTTTTTCTTCGCACAGAGCTCAAGCGCGGTACAGATATCCGTACCGAGCTTTATGACCTCGGGCTCCGTCATTGCTTTTTCGCTGATCACACTGTTGAAGGGTGTCAGAAGCTCCATGCGGATATAGATCTTAAAGCCGATCTGCTCCGTCTGCTCCACGACCTTATAGTCCTCGACGCTGACGATATTCTGCACGCCCTTAAAGGACTCCATCAGCTGGATCTCACCGACGAAGTCATTGACGATACCCTCGAGGTATTTTCTGGTATCATCCTCGGAGAGCCCCTCCGCCCGCAGAGACTGGAGCTCGGACTCGTCCTGGGGGATCGTGATGATCTTGACTGCCGCCCGGCTCTCCACTCCGTGTTCGATCCTGACCGCCTCGTAAACTACGCCGTAGGAACCTCTTCCAAGCTGCCGGACGATCTCCCATTCCGGCCAGACACCGCTTAACAGATTTTTTTCCATTTTGCCATCCTTTTCTGTGCCGATCCGCCTGCGGATCGTGCGCTTAAGGCATGAACTTCCGTACATGCCGCTCCGGCCAGGTTTCCTGACCGAATCATTTCCTTATCTACACATTTTATCATAAAAGAAAGGGCATCACAATTCTTTCACGAAACCTATCAGCACTCGCCTGATATGAGTGCTAATTTTTTCTTGACTTTTTTTCCGTCAGGTATTACACTGAATCTCGGAAAAAAATTCCGCGATCATTATGATAAGAAAGAGAGTGATAATATGGCAAAGAAAGGCAGTTTGTCGATCAACAGCGAAAACATTTTTCCGGTCATTAAAAAGTGGTTGTATTCCGACCATGATATATTTGTCCGGGAGATGATCAGCAACGGCTGCGACGCGATCACGAAGCTGAAGAAGCTCGATATGATCGGAGAATACAGCTATCCGGATGACTTTGAGAACAAGATTCGGGTCGTGGTCAATCCGGAGGAGAAGACGATCAAATTTATTGATACCGGTCTTGGCATGGACGCGGACGAGGTGGAGGAATATATTACGCAGATCGCGTTTTCCGGCGCGACGGCCTTCCTCGAGAAATACAAGGACAAGGCCAATGACGACCAGATCATCGGCCATTTCGGTCTGGGCTTCTATTCGGCTTTTATGGTGGCCGACCAGGTGGATATCGATACGCTTTCCTATAAGGAGGGGGCGAAGCCCGTTCACTGGGAGTGCGACGGCGGTACGGAATATACGATGGATGAAGGGACCCGCTCCGAGGTCGGAACAGAGATCACTCTGCATCTTGGCGAGGATACCGTTGAGTTCTCCAATGAATACAGAGCCCGTGAGATCATAAAGAAATACTGCGGCTTTATGCCCTTCCCGATCTATCTGGAAAAGGCAAACGCGGAGCCGGAATATGAGACCATCGACGCTTCCGAAAAAACGGATAAGGATACTGTGATCGAAACGATCCATGAGGAAGCGAAATTCGAGGAAAAGGAAAAGGAAGACGGCACCAAGGAAAAGGTTGAGGTAAGCCCGGCGAGGGATAAGGTAAAGATCCTAAAGCGCCCGGTGGCTTTAAATGATACGACGCCGTTATGGAACAAGCATCCGAATGACTGCACGAAGGACGAGTATCTGGAATTTTACCGGAAGGTCTTCCTCGATTACAAGGAGCCGCTGTTCTGGATCCACCTGAACATGGATTATCCGTTCAATCTGAAGGGCATCCTGTATTTCCCGAAGATCAATATGGAGTACGATTCCATCGAGGGAACCATCAAGCTCTATAACAATCAGGTATTTGTCGCGGACAACATCAAGGAGGTCATTCCCGAATTCCTGATGCTCTTAAAGGGTGTCATCGATTGTCCGGACCTGCCCCTGAACGTTTCCCGGTCGGCGCTGCAGAATGTCGGCTTTGTGAAAAAATTATCATACTACATCGCCAAGAAGGTGGCGGACAAGCTGTCCGGCATGTGCAAGACCGAAAAAGAGGAATATGAAAAATACTGGGATGACATCAGTCCGTTCATTAAGTTCGGCTGCC
>JAILQQ010000085.1 GCA_024698885.1 Lachnospiraceae bacterium
TTTTTAAGCGCCACATAGGCTTCTCCCGCGTTTTCGTAGCTGTCAAGGCTCTCGTTAAGCTCCCGCACGGCCTTTTCCAGACGTTCCCGCCTGGCTTCCTCTCCACGGGAGAGCGGTCTGTTCCCCGCAGCCCGTATTAAGCGGACATATACGCCGGCACCGCTTCGGTCATGCCGTAACGCCTCCTCGGCCAGGACATTGTTCGGCGTCACGGGGATCCCGCTTTCTCGCAGCGCATTGATCACCGCTTCCTCCGTCTGCCTCGCGTTCCGAAGCAATCCTGCCTCCATCCCGTAATCCGAAAGAACGTCCTCTTCAGGCACTTCCTGCTCCCGTAGCGCCTCGTAAAGCGCCTCCGGCGTCGTATCCGGCTTAAGCGCCTCTTTGGGAACAATCGCCGCCGAGAGCTTTTCCAGAATATTTCCGCTCAGATCCTCGTAATAGGCCTGCGAAGCCTGCCGGAAACCGGTATCGATCTGCTCGTCGATGGCATTGCCCTTTGACAATACCTGCTCAAGAGCTCCGAAATCATCGTCGATCCCGTAATCCATACCCTTTGCCCGGTTACTGCGGGAGGCGGAAAGGAGATTTCGGAGCGTGAGTTTCTCACCGCTGTCAAGCACATTGCCAAGGAGCTTCCCATCGCTTTTTTCAATCTGGCGGAACAGTCGATACATCCCGATATAGGCCTGCTTTTCGTCCTCCGTGATCCCGCCCTTTTTCTCAAGCTTCACTAAAAATCGCGCATACTGCCCCATGCTCTCGGAAGGCTCCTTTTCCCGGAGTCTTTCCTGCAGGGAGAAGATATTTTCATCCATCGGATTATCGCCGTTTCGGATCATGCGAAGCACCCTCTCGGGCGTCATGGCCTCTAAGACGGTATTGAGCGCCTGATCCGCTTCTTTTACCCGGTCGATCGCTTCCGGATCGATGCGCATTTCGGCGTAGCCTAAGATCCGTACCGCCCGTCTGTTCACGGCACTCAGCTCATAGCCGTTATCCGCCAGGATATCGTCGATATTTCCGAAAGCCTTTCTGATCGAATCGCCCAGGTCCGCCCGCGGCGCCGTCATTAACGCCTCGTAGGTATCGCCGGCCTTTTGGATTCTTTCCGCGACCGGCACGGAAGTCCTGAGAACGCCGGATGGCGTAAAGTCAGGCCCTTTCGTATTGATACGGGCAAGCGTTTCCGCCGGCGCTTTTTTCAGCGCTTCGAAAACAGTCACCGTTTCCCGGTACAGCCCGATCCGTTCATCCAGGATCCCGTTTTTGACCGCTTTGTTATCCTCTGCCTCTGCACCATCCCTCTCATTTGTGAGTAACGGCGCAAAGTAATCCCGCTCCGCCTGCTTTAACCGGTCAACAAGCTCCGATAACGGCGCAAGATCCAAAGAAACGCCCTGCCGCAAAAGCCGGAGATTTGCTTCAAAGCTCATGGCTAACCGGGTCTCCTCAAGCTGGCGCCTTGCGCTGATCAAAGACTGCGTCTGGTTTTCCGTCTGCGCTGCCGCATTTTCGGAAACGGCCGTTATTTCATTTTGTGCCCGGAATAGATTTCTCAGATTCAGCGTTTTTCCCGCTTCGACTGTTTTCCGAAGCGCTTCGTCGCTGATGCGATCCGTTTCCTCTTTCAGGGAAAGCGCCTTTTGTATGATCGTTTCCGAAGAATATAAGCGGGCTCTGTCTGGGCTCTGCCCGTCCGCGATCCCGACGGCCATTGACGTAAGCAGCTTATCCGTATCAAGCGGAAAGCTAAGCTCCCGTAAGGCGTTCAGGCGCTCAAGATTTTCTCCGGTTAAGGGGATCCCCTGCCCGACAAGCCACTCTGCCTCTGCCATCGTTTTCTCATCCGCAGAGAATCCTGCGTTTCTTACGATCCTTTCCGCCTGTTCTTTGATTGCATCCCATTCAAGCGGACCGGCGCCTTTTTGAAGATAACCCTGTTCTTCATAATAGCCCTGCTGCCTTTGGCCTGAGGCTCTGTTTCCGGCACTGTGCTCGGCTTTATACAGGGCGTCCTCCGAAGGCGCCTTTTCGTTTTCTATCATATATCGGATGGCATCCTCCGAAGGCGGCTTGATCTGTGAAGCCTTTTCAAAGCCGGAAACCATGCTTTTTACGTTTTCCTCACTGACCGGAAGATCGTTTGCCTTCAGCGCATCCTCGATCTTTCCGGCAAGCGGCATGCTCCCCGTGATCGCCTGAAGCTCTTCCTTGCTCAGATCGTCGTTATACCCTTTGATGACCGTTCCGCTTTCCAAGAGCTTTGCCTTGAGCCTGTCAAGGCTCGTGACCTGCTCCTCAGGCGTCATGTCTGACAGGGAGCCGCCGTTTTTCAGAAATTCGGCATAGTCCTCCTTCGACATCGTGCTGGAAACGACTGTCATCATATCCTTCTGCAGGGCGGCGTCGGTGCTGCCGATCTCCTGCATCAGCTCGTCGGCGGTCTTTAGTTCGGGAGCTCCCATCAGGCCGTCCGCCGGATGCATACCGCCAATATCCAAAACGAAGCCCGCCTGGCCGGTTTTCTGCGTATTTTTCTTCTGATAGTTCTGATAATCCGGACGGGAATTCAGTTCCTTTTTCACGTTTGGCTCGATATCGCGGCCCATATCCCGGGGTGTCAGTTCAACCTTCATAGAAATCTCCCTTATTTTTCCTTTCAGACAAGATCATTTCCATTGTCTTTCTTTTGGGAAACGCTGATCTATCAGTCTTTCCTTTGAACTGTATTTCGGATCATCCGGGATTTTTCTTTATATAAAGGAAACGACAAAACGAAAAATCGTTTTGTCGTTTCCCGCGCCGGATGAATCTGTTCAGAACCCTCTGATCTCTGAACAGATACCACGGAATTTAAGATAAAACAGAGGGGATTCTTCCGTATAAGCCCGCAAGCTTTTTCAGGTGCTTCTGTTTCGAAGCGGAGAAGGCGTCGGCGCGCATCCTCCATTCCCAGTTGCCGCCCACCGTCGAGGGCAGGTTCATTCTGGCCTCTCCGCCAAGCGCCAGGATATCCTGCATGGGGACCACACAGAGGTCTGAAACGCTGGCGTAAGCTGCCGTGATAAAGGCCCAGGGGATCTCCCTTTTTTTACAGTCGGGCGAGAGCCCGATATAGCTCTGCGCGAATTTCCGGTCTCTTTTGGGCAGCGTCTTATACCAGTGCAGGGTCGTATCATTATCGTGCGTCCCCGTGTATACAACGCTGTTTTTGTTATAGTTATGCGGCAGGTAATCGGATTCCTCCCTGGGATCGAAGGCAAACTGCAGAACCTTCATGCCGGGATAGCCGGTACGTTTCACAAGGCGCAGCACCGATTTCGTCAGATACCCCAGATCCTCCGCGATCACTTCTTTTTCTCCGAGCTCCTGTTTCATCGTCCGAAACAGTTCATAGCCCGGTCCTTTTTCCCATTTTCCGTTTCTGGCGTTCTCCGCCGGGAACGGGATCGAATAATAAGCATCAAAGCCTCTGAAATGATCGATCCTGACGATATCATAAAGCAGGAAGCAGTGAGAAAGCCGTTTCATCCACCACGCAAAGCCCGTTTTCTTATGATAGTCCCAGTCATAAAGCGGATTGCCCCAGAGCTGTCCGTCCGCGGAAAAAGCATCCGGCGGGCAGCCTGCCACGGCCTCCGGGGTCCTGTCCTGCGTGAACCGGAAGAGCTCCGGATTCGCCCATGTATCCGCGGAATCAAGGGCGACATAGATCGGGATATCTCCGACGATCCGTATCCCCTGCTCATTGGCATAGGCCTTTAATTTCTTCCACTGGGCATTAAATTCATACTGCAGATACTCGTAGAACAGGATCTCTTCGGCATACTGCTTCCGGCTTTCCGAGAGCGCCTGCTTTTCCCGGAAGATAAGGCCCGGCTCCCACTCCAAATAGCTTTTTCCGCCATGCGCGTCCTTTAACGCCATAAACAGGGCGTAATCGGGAAGCCAGTGCTGGTTCTCCTTTACAAAGGCCTTAAAAGCTCTGCTTTTTTCCGGCTTTGCCCGCAAAAAGGCCTTTTTTAAAAGCTTGAACCGGGACAGATATATCTTCTCATAATTGACCTTCTCCGGATCGTCTCCGAAATCGAAGGAATCGCATTCCTCTCTCGTCAACAGTTTTTTTTCCACTAATGCTTCCGGATCGATGAAATACGGGTTGCCGGCAAAGGTGGAAAAGGACTGATAGGGGCTGTCGCCGTAGCTGGTCGGCCCAAGGGGCAGGATCTGCCAGATCGATTGTCCCGCATTCTTCAGCTGATCCACGAATTCGTAGGCTTCCTTTGAGAAGCAGCCGATCCCGTATTTCGAAGGCAGCGATGATACTGCCATTAATATTCCCGCTCGTCTCATATCGTTTCCCTCTCCTTTGCGCCGCGTTATTCTGATTTGATGATTGAGGTGCCAAAAGCCACATGGCACTTTTGACGCCTCAATCATCTTATGATAGCACTTTAACTTTTTATCATATTATAACGTATTTTGAGGGAATTGTGTTACTGTTTAGGACAGTCCAAAGCACTTGTTGCTGAGGGCGTACCAAAATGTAGGTTTTGCGATGCGGTTACGATATCCGGGATGGCCTCAAAGGGAAGACGCGGGTTTTGCCGGATCGGCAGAAAAGAAATAGACATGATCGCTCAGACGGTCCCATTCATCGACCTCCGTCTGATTGACTTCCCGGATCATGGCATTTAAGCTTTCCCCGTCTGTATCCGGGGAAACGAGGATGACCTCATGGAGGGAGCTTGGAATGATATTGACGCCGCGCAGTCCGTGCTTTCTGCAGAAATCAAGCAGCACATCGTCAAGCAGCATAACGGCGGCCCCATGCTGACCGGTCCGGTTTGTCGCCACATACATGATCTCTTCCGGTATTTCGGGGGGATCCCGGAAAACGTCTACGCAGCCCGTTCTTATGATCTCGTTCAGCACCTCCGGCATGCTTCTTATCAGAACAGATTCCCTCAGATGGCGGCGGGCCTGATCGCGAAGGCTCTTTTTGGAAAGCTTTACGGAAGCAAGAAGGCTGTTTGTTACGATCAGGCTCATATGATTTCCATTTGGATCCTCCCCGAGGTCGACCCGGATATACTCTTCGAGATCTCCATATACCTTCCATTTCACGGCTTCTTTGCGGTCCCGCACGGTTTTTCCCTCTGTTTCATGACGGACGCAACTGATACAGTTTTCCAGGATATAAGCCTTTGTCAGCTTTTCGGTCGGATCGAACGCCGGCAGCTCTGCCATAGTCCTCTGCGCAAATCCCATTAATTCCTCGGCATTCATCCCGGAAATCGTCTGCTCATAGAAAGCGGGCCTGATCCGGCCGCTTCCGATCGATAAGCCCTTCACGTGGCAGCTCCCCTTGACCGTTTCTACTTCATTTACTTCAATTCCGGCATTTTCCATAGTTATTTTCGCTTCTGTTAATTTCATAAATAGTCTTTTCTGATGTATCCGTCGTCGAATACACCAAATCTCCTTTCCTTATTAAATTTTTACATGTTCAGTGATACTGGAAAATTATTCAGTGATACTGAAGATCAGTTAATGCGCCGATCCGCAATACGGATCATTTTCTTTGATATCATGGAATACTGGATACAATGATATTTGATCTGTCGCATTGAAATGTTAAACAGAAGCACTCTTCCAAATACGTGCCGATCCGGTCGGTCTTTCGACCGGATCGTAAAAAGACTATACCATATAATTTCCCGGAAGAAAAGAAAAAAATTGCGTATCTGTTCAAAAACCAAAGGGTTCTGAACAGATACAAAAATGCTGTTCAGAACATCATATGCTCAATATAGAGCTCGCCGAAATCGGGATCCTCCGATAAGGTGATCTCCTCACTGCTTTCTGCGATACGCTTTACCGAAGCCTCCGCGTGATCGGGGTTTTCTTCGGTCATAAAACGGATCACGCCGTTTAAGGAGGAATTTCCGACGGCCTCGGTCTTTAGCAGCAATTCCTTCGGGATCATACCGATCTCTGAAGCTTTTTCTGTGTTGAGATAATAGCCGAAGCCCCCTGCGATATAGAGCCTGGAAAGCGCTTCGAAGCCGATCCCGTACCGCTTTAAGAGTACCTCAAAGCCCGCCCGTATTGCCGCTTTGGCAAGCTGCAGCTCCCTGATATCCTTCGCCGTAAATACGATCTTCCCTGCGCTTCTTTGCGCAAGCGGAAAGCCTTCCGCAAGGAAGCTCTCATCGAGCGCGCCTGTTTCATCCATCAGCCCCGCGCGCAGAAGCTCCGCTGCGGTCTCGACCACGCCGGTACCGCAGATCCCGCAGGGCGCGCCGTCTTCTATCGTCCTGACAAAAGCCTTCCGGTCTCTGATAGTCACGGAGGAGATCGCGCCGGGGATGCTTCCGGTGCCATATTCGATATTTCCTCCTTCAAAGGCGGGACCTGCTGCCGCAGAGGTAACAAGGAGCCTGCCCTTATTCCCTACCGCCATTTCTCCGTTGGTCCCAAGATCGATCAGCGCGCAGATCTCATCATTTTCGTGAAAACCAAGACTGAACAGCCCGGATACGATATCCGCCCCCACAAAGACAGAGCACCCCGGCAGCAGGACAACGGGGATATCCGAAAGAGCCGCGAAAAGCTCCCGCGTACTGTCCGGAAAAACGTTCCGAAAGCTCTTTTTTTCAAGCGCCAGCGTATGCGCCGTAAACGGAAAGACCCCAAGCCCCTTCGTCGGATAGCCCATAAGAAGATGGAGCATCGTCGTATTGCCGGCTATGCCGATCAGCCGGAGGGCCGACGGCGAAACGGCATTGCGTGATAGAAGGGTTTCGATGCCCCTTAACAGATCCTCCCTGATCAGGGCCGCAAGGATCTCCGCTTTTTGATTTAACGATGCCTCTATCCTTGTGATCACGTCAGCGCCGTAGCTCCGCTGTCTGTTGACGGCGGTACAGGTATCAGCCACCCTCTTCCCATTGATATCGACCAGGGAAAAGGCTAACGTCGTCGTCCCGAGATCAATGGCGATCCCGTATTCTCTTCCGGCGTCCGCTTTCCCGGACGCGGCCGGACGGCGGTTTTCTGTTTCGGAACGTACCGGGCACTTAACCGGGGGATCGTCTTTGTAAGCATTACTATGCGCCCGCGGACCATCCTTAACTGTCTGCTCTGTTATGCTTCCGAGTGCCTGCATGTTTTCCTCTGTATCCGTTATCAGTTCGATCTCGCAGGATCCCGTAAGCACGGCCTGACAGGAAAGACGCTTTCCGTCCTGCAGCTCTTCCCCGGAAAAGCTTGCGCGATCTGCCGCGGAGATCCCGATATTTCCGGAGAGTACTCTGACCGCGCATTTTTTGCAGCGTCCCTTTCCGCCGCAGGGCGCATGGATGAACAGCTCGTTTTCCTGCAGCGCCTCAAGCAGATTTGTACCGGTGACCGTAGAAAAAGAATACGCCGCGGGTGCCTTGACGGTAACCGTAACGCTTTCCCGCCTGGCAGGGCAGTCTTTCCTTTCACAATCGCCGCATTGATGTGTCAGATACATGACAGAATCATCCTTAGAGACCAGAAAAACCTGGCAGGAGGATTTGACCGGATCAAGCATATAGCCCTCCGAGATCTTCATATCAAGCTTCTCTCCCGCCTGAAGAGCGTCATAGACAGTTTTCTGGAGCTCCATCGGGATATGCGCCGACGCCTCGAAACGCCGGATGATCCCCACATGCTTTTCCCGGCATATCCGCCGTATTTCACGAAAAACCGGCTTCTCAAAGGCATACAGCGCTGCGCTTCCGATACCGTCAAGGAGCATCCCCTCAAGATAATCCCCCTTTTGAAAGGCTTCGGAAGCCCTGTCGGATATCTCGCTTCCGACGGTGCCGATCATATAAAGGACCTCGCTCCCCGCAGGGATAGCACTCTTTTTTCCTTCCGGAAACAGAAAAAAGCCCAGCAAAGCTTCGGGCTTTATCATCTGAAGCGCTGACGGAAGAAGTTTTTCGTATTCCTCTTCGATCTCCTGATACAGGGGTTGATCCTTTTCGCAGCGGATCTGTCTGAAAACAGCATCCTTATCAATGATCAGGTCCTTTCCGTTTCCGGAAACAGATATTATATTCGACATATCACCCCGCCATTTCCTGCTCCTTTATCAGGAGCAGATCGTTTTTTACAGTAAACGAAATTATCGCTTACTATACGTCCATCCCTCTGCCTTCCGCATCCGCCAGTACAGAATATAGGATACGACCCCTGTCAGCAGATCGGCCACCGCCTGGGTCCAGACAATGCCCATGACACCGAAAAGGTGATCAAGCAAAAACAGGATCGGGATATTGAAAACCAACTGCCTGAAAACCGCCATCAGAAAAGCTTCCCGCCCCTTTCCGAC
>JAILQQ010000092.1 GCA_024698885.1 Lachnospiraceae bacterium
AAGGAGCGCAGGACTATCTCGATGTAATGTCCTTTCTAAGTACAGGACGCAAACACGAAGTCAGTGTATTTGATGCATTAACAGCCGCCTTTGCAGACAACGCTGAGATTGTCCTGTCGTAGGGGGTTCTGAATAGTTACGAAAATATTATGTTTTTTTTCAATGTTAATTCAATGTTAATTCAATATCCGGGCATTATACTGTGGGAGTCAGTTACAGAGTCACAATAGTTTCTGCGCGGAGGGTCATCATGTGTTGCTGCTCGCATGAGCTGTCGCTCGTTTGATCTGTCATCGTGTCGCCAGTCTGCTCGTTTTGCTGTCGCCGGAGCAAGGACTTGATCCCCACCCCGGCGGTGTTTGTTTTTAAGCTACGGTGAGCATCTCATGCTCTACTACAAAACCGACCATGTGGTCATCTACAAGGCGTTTCTGCTGCTGAAAGGCATATAGCAATGCCTTGTCGCAGATACGATTGATCATTCTCGGGATTCCCGATGAGGCTTTATGGATCTCATCGATCGCCTTGTCGGTAAACAGTTCCTGTCCGCATTCGCTGTAATCCAGATGACTGCGGATATATCCATCGGTCTCTGATCGATCCAAGTGAGGAAGCGTGCAGTAAATGTCAACGCGCTGCCTGATCGCCGCATAGCGCTGAAGCTTTAGCCTTTGATCCCACAGTTCTGACTGGCCTACAAGAACCAGCGCCAGTGGACTCATAGAGTCGAATCGGTAGTTGAGCAGGAATCGAAATTCCTCGAGGGTCTCTTTTTCAAGCAGATGTGCTTCATCCAGAACGCAGACCACCTTTTTCTTTTGTACGCCGCGGATGATCTCTATCTGGTGTTGAAGGATCCGTTTGGAATCCCCACGATAGAACTTGGCCTCCATTCCCAACTGATCAAGCATCCCTTTGTAGAACCACCTCGGCGTCAGCTTGGAGTCCGAGATATAAAGCAGGATATAATCATTAGCCGGAAGCTTTTCGGCAAAGCCGCGGATCAGTGTTGACTTTCCACAGCCAGGATCTGCTGTTACAACAGCAAACAGTTGTTGCTCGGCTGCATAGAAAAGTCTCCCCGTAGTTTCACGCATGGCTGTGGTTTCAAACAGCTTCTCTACAGGTACTGCACGGGTAAAAGGTGTGTTCGTCATTCCGAAAAAAGTTTCATACATGACTGTTCACCCCCTTTAGATCCGCGAAGGAAATGGCGTCCGCCATCCGGATTTTCTGTTCGGCGCGCTGTGCTTCAAGGCCATCAAGCATCCGGGATGACGTCACTGGCTGCTCCTGCATGGAGATCGGGAGTGTAGGGTTCTTATCACAGTAGGACCCGATCTTCAGCGGTTTTGCCTCAAATGATTCCATTCCCGGATAATGCACAGTGACCGTTTCCGGAGCGGCAGGGTCATAAGAGATTTCGACATAAAAACCGATGAGTGCCGGTTTTGTTTCGTAACGCCGTCCCTTGAAACTGATGCAGGCACCTTTGTCGACACGCCTTTTTTCATGGTGCAGGAACGCCTCTGCTACTACGTTCTTATCGAGATACACGAGTGGCCGGGTATCTCGGTTAAACTCTATCTCCGGCGATATACCGCCATCAGGGATTGTCGCACCAAGGCTCTCATAGTACTCCCTGATACCGTCGTGCGGCATCCGGTGATAATAATCATCCCGGTAAAGATCCCAGTAATGGTTCAGTTCCTCCAGCGTCTTGATGTTCTTGAGCTTTGCTTCGCGCAGGAACGCATCCACTACTTGATGGAACTTCTCAACCTTGCCTTTGCTCTTACCGCTTCTGAGCGGAGCAAAGCGAACCTTGATCCCAAGCCTCGAAAGGGAGAGTTTGAGCTGCTGGGCAATGTACTGGGATCCATTATCAACGTAACACTCATCAAAACGGCCATAACGATCGATCGCGCGATGAAAAGTGTCCTCGACGATCTCTCCTTCCTGTGTCGCATAAAACCGAGACGACAGAAGGTAACGTGAATGATCATCGATCACACTTGAAAGATACGTCTGCTTCTTTGCTCCATTCTTTCCAATCGGCAGATACGGTCCGTACTTGATGTCGGCCTGCACGAGCATCATACGATTGGGCTTACAGAAGCGCTTGGAGGAACTTTCCCTGGCATCTTTGTACATCTCCAACTGCTTCCTGCCAAACCCTGCTTCATACAGATGACGCTGCAGTGTCGATCGTTTGAGTACGCCTGGCAGTACACGCCTCTCCAGTTCCAGGATCGAAATGATCTGGTCGACGGAGCGCTGTGGCACTTCCCGCCTTAACTGGATCGCCTCCGTCAGCAGTTCGTCGAAATTCACTGGCAGCGACTGCTTTCGGTGCTTCTGCCGGCTTTGCGGTTGGAGTCCCTGGAACTCGCCCTCCCGCCACATCTTTTCATAGCGGTAGAGTGATCGGGTACTGATCCCGTTTTCCCTGGCGATCTTTTCTCTGAGCTGCAGGCGTTTCGCGTCATCGAGTGCTGGATCAAGCAGTGGTGCGATCATCTGGAAGCGCTTGAGGGCTTCATCTTCCTGCCACTTCCTGAGTGAGTTTCTTGCTTCATTCATGGTCTGTGACCTCCTTTCGGAGATCACTGTACGCCACGCGCCGATGACAATAAATAAAAATCAGGTGCATGCCCCCGGAGCCGCAGGCAGCGCGCCTCCCGTGTTATATATGAGCCGCAGGATGACTTCCAGCCAACGCTGTGTTCTTCTGTGGATCACTTCATAAGTGAGTCCCCGGAAACGATCGTCCTGCTCAGCTTTCCTGCGAAAATGCCCGTCGATGTTCGGGATGTTTCCAAGAAGCCATATGATCCAGCGCCGCATAGTGGCTGCACAGGGATGCTTCTCGGAATCGAGATCGTCCTCCGTGACCATCCCGTCCCAGACGCCTGATATCTCCTCGGCATCGTAATGCTTGTGCGGAACCAGGCAATCCGGCAACCCAATATGCATGTGATTGCAATCCCGATTCTGGCAACGGTACCGTGGTATGAGAAGAAGGTCTTTTTCCTGTTCTTCGCCTTCCTTCTTCCTTACGCGAATCCGTCGATCACGGTACTTCAGTTTACCCTTACAGATAGGACAGGGTGGGGGATCTTCCTCCACTATTACAAAAAACACCTTTACAGTCCTTGTCATCCAGCTTGTACTTTGATATCATAATCACGGTTAACACCGCGGGTTTCGGATGCATACGTCTTTCCAGGGGGTAGTGCTCCGGAACCCATCCTTTCTCTGTAGCATTTTTGACAGCATACAGAGCATACCAGAGACACTCCATGAGAGCAACTATAGGTCAGAGGACCGAGTCAGCAACAATCATGAGGGATTCTATAGTTTCCGGCAATCGGATTTTTTACTGTCTGCTCGCATTACTATCGCTGCTGCTTCTTTTTCTTCTGTTTTATAAGTTGGGAACGGAACCTGTGAAAAGTTGGGATGAGGCACTGTACGGAGTAAACGGTCTGGAAATGATAAGGACGGGAGAATGGATCGTAAATACATACGGATATGAGCCGGACTACTTTAATCTGAAGCCAAATCTCTGGACTCAGTTTGTAGCATTAAGCTTTACAATTTTTGGACAGAATTTAATCGGAATGCGATTTTTTTCACCGGTTTTTATGTTGTTTGCTGCTGCTCTCTGTACATTCTTTTCATATAAAAAATATGGATCAAGGGGAGCGTTATTTACGCTTTTGAGCTTTACGGCTAATCGCCATCTTCTTTTATATCATTGCGCAAGATCTGCCGACGCAGACAGCATGTATATCCTTTTCTGCACAGGCGCATTTCTGGCCCTGGCAGATACAGAAAGAAACAAAAAGAGCATCTATATTTCTGCATTGTGCTTTTCGCTTGCTTTTTTGACAAAGAGCTTTCATGCCGGTGTAATCGTCGCAGTAATTCTTGTGTTTCTGTTTACCACCGGAGAATATAAAAAATATGACCTTCGCGATACAGCGGTCTGTCTGTTTCTTTCGACTGCACCGATCTTTATCTGGGCATTTCTGCGATACACCAAGGATAGGTTTGCATTCATCCGAAAAATGTTCAGTTATGATCTTTTTAAAAGTGCAACAAGCGCATTGGAGGGTCATGATGAGGGGATTCTGTTTTATGTTAAAGCTGAGCTTTTGCGGTCTCCTCTGGCTTTGGCCTGCTTATTGGTTATTGGATTTGTCGCGGTTCTTTCCCCGAAGTCATTTTACCGGAATAAAAGCCGGTATGCTTTGCTGATATCATCAGTATTGCCGTTTATTATGTTTTCGCTCGTAAGGACAAGAATAATATGGTATGTGTATCTATGCTATCCGCCACTCATTGTGCTTGCGGCAGATTGCTTTCAGAAACTGACTGAGATATCAGACAAGGTAATTCCCAAACTCCTTACAGTCATGGCGGTCATGCTCTGCCTGGGGACAGCATTGCTGAATGTGAAATCTGTTTACTCAATTTATCCTCAGGATAAAGTACTTACAGCGCTTCAGGATATTATAGAAAATAGCGGGAAAATCTATGACAGATGCATATATCAGCATTATGTGGATCCGGAAACAAGGCTTATGCATGAGAAATGGAGGCCGAACGCTTTCTTTATCATCGAACTGTATAGTGCGTTGAGGCCGAAGAACGGAAACGGGCATGAATGGGAAAAGGATCAGGAAGCTTTTCTTTTTACGACCAGGGATCAATTGGATGCTTTTAAGAACTACAAAATTATAGGCAGTTCAGGTGATTATCTAATGCTGGAGCATCAATAAAGATTTCAGGTGACAGATAGATTTCGATAAACAATATTTTCTTTTTTGTTTTACTTCCTTCTGAGGGATCCATGTAATTTCGGATCCCTTTTTCAATGTTCTTTTAATGTTAGATAATTATACTGTCACGATAGATATGAAATCATATGAGAGTTGAGACTGGAAGGGGATAAAAAAGTGATTGGGAAGCTTTGGAAAAAAATATCTGTTCTGGTGGTCTGCGCAATGCTTTTTTCGGGTTGCGGGGAGGAGGAAGAGCCGGTTGAGGATGTAAAGATCGATGTAGAGACGGTGCTTCCTTCGGTTCAATCGATTTCCATGACCGGCAGCTTTATAGCTACGATCGAAGCGGAGGATAAGGTTTCGATAACGCCGCGCCTTGCCGGGCAGGTGACGTCAAAGAGTTATAAAGCAGGCGATCAGGTGCATGCCGGAGATGTTCTGTTTACGCTGGACGACAGAGAATACCGGATTGAGAGAAAGAATGCCGAGGCAAATGTGCGTTCCGCTGAAGCAGCCCTCTCTGCGCAGGAAGCGAGAAATGCGGAGACCAAAGCCTCTGCCACCGAAGCAGTCGCTACCATGGATACGAAATCAATTGAGCTGTATAACGGCGTCATGACAAACGAGAGAGAGGCGGCTGCGGCTGCGCTCAGAAGGGACGCGTATTGTCGGGATAACAGCATCTATAATTCCGAGGCGGAACGGATCAAAAATATGCAGAAGGACGCCGGGAACCGGGCGGCAAGCGCAAGGGATTTTACGAATCATCTGAATTCGATCCATGATGCTTATCAGGACATCATATCTTCAGAAAACCCTGTCGAAACTGCGAAGCGATACGGTGTCAGCGAGAAGTCTCTGGAGGGAGAAACGGATCCGGAGGTGATCGCCGGAATTTATCTGAAGGAAAAGACCCAATACGAAACAGCCGAGCAGCTGCAGAGCGCGATAGAGGCTTCAAAGGAAGCGGAAAAAACCGCGGAGAGTGAAAAAAAAGAGCTGGACGGAAGCTATGCGGCCAATCTGATCACGAAGATCGAGGCTGAAGTCAATGCGCAGATCGAAAAGGGAAACCTTGCGAATGCGGAAGAGCCAAAGGCTCTGGCGGCAAAAATGCGTCTGGACTATGAAATTTTTACAAGAATGACGCTCTGGGCAGATGCGCAGGCAAAGGTTGCGGAGGGGGACGCGGCGGTGGTCACTTCGGATACAGCGCTTGTTACGGCACAGACAGAGCTCGAAACCGCAAATTTAAAGATTGATTATGCCACAGTGCGCGCTCCGATCGACGGCATCATTACAGAGGATCATATTGAACGCTACGGCACAGTCTCTGATCAGTCGCCCGCCTGTGTGATCCACGGGCAGGGCATGAAAAAGGCAGTTTTTTATGTAACGGAGGATGTCTGGAAAAACCTGGCTCCGGGTCAGCACGTCGGCCTTGAGAAGGACGGAACGGAGTATACGGCGCAGATCGTTATGATCGGAAGCATACCTGACGAACAGAAGAAGCTTTATAAAGTCAGCGCGTTGTTAGAGAACGGCGCACAGGACGTTTTTACGGCCGGGAGTAGCGTCAAGCTTTCCGCCGCGGTCCGGGAAGCGAAGGATGCGCTTACTCTGCCTATAGGAGCCGTTTATTACAGCGAGGGCAAAGCCTATGTATTTATAGAAAAGGATGGAAAAGCCGTTAAGACAGATATTGAAACCGGTATTTCTGATGATGCTTTTATTCAGGTTATTTCTGGCATTACAAAAGAGGACCCGGTGATCGTCAGTTGGACATCACAGCTGAAGGATCAGGCTGAGGTAAATGTTAAAAGCATTCCCGTCATAGTGGCTCAGGATAAGGAAACAACGGGGCTTTCGGAGAAAGAGGAGAGTGCTGTAAAACCGGAAGAAGGTGAGAGTGGAGAGAAAGAAGCGCAAGAACAGGAAATTACGGAATATGCCGAGACGTTAAAATCCGTCAATATACGGAAGGGCCCCGGAACGGATCATGAAAAGCTGAAAACGGCATCTGCGGGAGAACGGTATGAGAAGCTTGCCGAATCCGAAAACGGCTGGACGAAGATCCGTTATGGAGAAGGAGAAGCCTATATCAATTCGGATTATATAAAAATCGTGGGGCCGGTGAATTCGACGGAACAGATTGCAGATACAGAGGGAGCTTTCGAAATAAAAGTTGGGCCTTTCGTCGTTTATAGTGGGTAAATCCACTTTTGCACATTGATAAAACCGTTATCTATCTGCTATCCTTGATACATCAACTAAGAACAAACGGAGGAGAGGTATCATGGATAATACGGATCTGTTCACAGCAGCACTTCAACTCGAATACCCTTGGAAGGTATCAAAGGTTGAATTTATAGCAGATGAAAATGACCCCAAGACGATGACCCTGCACATCACGATTGCATTTGAGCGTGGAGCTAAGTTCATCTTCTACAACGAAGACGGATCAGTATGGGCAGATGCATCTGGTAAGCCTATAGAAACAACCGCCCACGACACCGTAGATCGAACCTGGCAACACTTGAACTTCTTTCAGTATAAAACGTATATCCATGCTAAGATGCCTAAGGTCAGCGATGGTGAAGGCCACTGCCCTACAGTAAAAGCTCCATGGGCACGAAAGAACTCCGGGTTCACGCTGCTCTTTGAAGCATGGGTTATCGAACTGGCAAAGCATCTCCCGGTATCTGTTGTAGCCAAACTTGTGGGAGTTCGTGATAAACGTCTGTGGCGTTTCATAAAGCATTACGTCAATGCCGCCAGAGCACTTGAAGACTATTCCGAGGTTGATAGCATCGGCATGGACGAGACTAGCAAAAAAGGCCACAACTACGTCACGGTAATGGCTGATCTCGCAGAGCGGAAAGTGATCTATACCACAGAAGGCAAGGATCATACCACAGTCGACAAGTTTGTCGAAGATTTCAAGGAACATAAGGGCGACCCAGATAATGTAAGGCTCGTTACCTGTGATATGTCGCTCGGCTTCCGGAAAGGTGTTAAGGATAACTTCCCGAACAGCAATACCATCATTGACAAGTTCCATGTCATAAAGCATGCAAACGATGCTGTTGATGCCGTACGCAAGCAGGAGGACAAGACCAATGAGCTCCTTAAGGGAACCAAGTACCTTTGGTTGAAAAACGACGCCAACCTTACGGACGAACAGGTTGCATGGAAAAGCGAACTGATGAAGACCTCCAAACGACTTAAAACCGGGAGAGCCTACTCCATGCGCGTTACATTGCAGGATATATACGAGCAATGCCAGTCGCGGGAAGAAGCAGAGCCAAAGCTTAAAAAGCTGTGTTCATGGCTGATACGTTCCCGCCTAAAACCAATGAAGGAGCTCTGCGGACTGATCCGCAACCATTGGAACGAGATACTGAATTACTTCGAGTATCGCCTTACAAATGCCATTCTGGAAGGAATGAACAGCATCATCCAAAACGTCAAGCGGCGGGCCCGCGGGTTCAGGAATAACGAGTACTTTGAAACAATGATATACCTGAACTGCAGTAAGCTCGATATTGATGCAGTTATAGCAAGTGCGTAGCACATTTACCCATTGATCCCTTGGGTGACCCTTAGTTGTGGGGCATATGGATGTCAAGGGTTTCCACGGAGTGGAGCGAAGCTCCCTTGACATCCATATGTCACACAACTACCCTTCCGGGGAGGGATCAATGGTTACCCACTATTTTTGACGAATAACCAAAAGTTGAAACGACAGACGGTGTCAATATCCGCAGCGGTCCGGGAACCGATCAGCCCAAACTCGAAACGGTTCCTTCCGGGCGGCAGTTTGTGAAGCTTGGGGAAGAAAATGACTGGACGAAAATTCTGTTCAACGGTCAGGAGGCATTTATCAAGACGGAATATGTGAAGGAGCTTACGCAATGAACAAATTGATCAAAACCGTGCTGGATCATCCGGTTGGTGTTGTGGTATGCGTTATGGCGCTGATGATATTCGGCCTGACCTCCATGACGGGTATGTCTTTGGAACTCTATCCGCAGACCAGCTATCCTATGCTCTTCGTGACCACCATGTATCCGCAGGCGGGGCCTGAGGAGGTGGAGCGGCTGATCACGCAGAAAATAGAGGAATCCTGCGGCACGCTGCCCGGGTTAAAGGAAATGTCCTCTACCTCCAGTGAGGGAATATCGGATGTGACGTTTCAGTTTGTCTATGGCACGGATCTGGGTGTAGCCAGAACGCAGCTGCAGGAAGCTCTGGAGGATGCAAAAATAGAGTTCCCGGAGGGGATTTCCTCACCCAACGTGGTATCCATGAACAATAACGCGGATGCTTCGATATCTATTTCCGTCGATTCGGATA
>JAILQQ010000118.1 GCA_024698885.1 Lachnospiraceae bacterium
TAGATTCCGTTGCTGGCCAGCACCCACACATCTCCGCCGCTCGTCTCATACAGGTCAAAGTTGTTCGGATAAGGAAACTTTTTCACGGTCGTCACCTGATAGTCCGGCGTCATATAGGCGATGGCGTTACTCGCGACGATCCAGATCAGATCCCTCTTTTTATCCCTCTTTAAACGCATCACAATGTCCGAGGGCAGAGCGTCCTCCACATTGATCGTCTTCTTGAGGCCGGATTCTCCGATCACATAGATTCCGCCCCCGTTGCTGCCAAGCACGATATCTCTGTCTGTCCCCTCGACAACGGTAAGGCTCTCTTCCGTATCGATCCCGTCTTCCTTCCCGTAGGAAGCGATAACCTTGTCATCCTTTATGACATTGACGCCGCCCGTCACCACCACGAGGATCGAACCATCCTCCCGCTCACTGACGGCGCGCAGATTATTGGAAAGAATCCCTTCCTCTTCGGTAAATGCCGTCAGCTCTCCCTTGTCATACCGCAGAAGTCCGTTGGCCCTCCAGGTGGAGATCCAGACCCTGTCCCGGCTGTCCCGGATCACGGAGCGGATCCGGCTGTCCTTCAGAAATTCGATGAGGTCCTCTGCGCCCAGATCCTTTCCGGACGCGGTGACGGCTTTTTTCAGAGGAAGAGCGGAAACCGGGCCGTTTTCGTCAAATACCATCAGTCCCGTATCCGTTGCCGCGAAAAGCTTCCCGTCACACATACAGGTGGAATTGACGACTGCTTCGGGAAGACCATAACGCTGGAAAAGGTTCGAAAACTGGTTCGGCACCACCTTCATCACGCCCTGGCGGGTGGAGGTAAACCAGAGATTGCCCAGATAATCCGTCATCACATGGCCGACATTGTTATTCATCGGAACATTTTCGATCAGCCGGAACTTCCCGTCCTCCAGCACGCCGATTCCGTTCCCGGCGCAGATCCAGATCTTGCCGTCAATGTATTCCATGTTCAGAATATATTTCAGCGGCTCGATGTCTATCCTTTCGCCGACAGAGACACCCCCGTTTAAATCCACATGATAGATACTGAAATCAGCCCCTTCCTGGTAGACCTTCCCCGGTGCTTCGGGATCCGGGAGGATTGACCCGGCTCCGCCAAGAGGGCTGTCATCGATACTGATGAAAGTATCCAGCTTTCCGTCCCGGATCACCATCAAATCGCCCATATTGGTGGTTCCGTATATCGCGCCGTCGGTGCCGGTCTGAAGGTAGCGCATATCCGCCTCGGCGATCTCGGGATTCTCAAGGGACGACAGATGATAATCCTGATCGATCATCATGATCCCGGAGGTTGTCGCGATATAGATCGTCCCGTTTGGATCCTCCGTGATGGCCCGTGTATGAGCCGACTTCATGCCGTCGAGCTTCCCCCACATGCGAAGCTCCCCGCGCTCCATGACCGCAACACCGTTGTCATTCGTCCCAATCCACAGGCGGTCTTTGCTGTCCACGTAAAGACATTTGATACTGGTAAGACCCCCGGTGGAATCCATGCGCTCAAAGGTATTTCCGTCATAGCGGATCAGTCCCGCATAGCTGCCGATCCAGATAAAGCCCTCGCTTGTCTCGGCGATGGCATTGGCCTCCGAGGTCGGCAGCCCGTTCGTATTGTTGAAAAGCACAGCCGAAAAGCCTTCGCTTTTCCCTGTGGGATCGACAGAAAGCGGCCTGTTCACGGTGCCGCAGTTATTTTTGACAACCAGCTCCGTTGCCGCATGGCAGACGCTCACCTGAACGGCGGAAAACAGGAAGAATATGAAAAGGAAGACAAAAGCAGTGATCAAATTGAATGATTTTTTACGGGTTCTCATTTTTCATCCCCCCGGATCATGGTTGAATCCCGATTTGACCGGCAAAGCCTGCATAAATCATACACTACACCGGAGGCAAACACAACAAGAGGAGGGTACATTATTGTAATTAAGGGATTTTTTTGTTACTGTTAAGAAAACAGCACCCCGGTGAAGGAAAGATGAAAGATAAAAAACAGTCCAACGTAATCTTAATTGCCATCCTGGGCGGCATTCTGGTGGCCACGGTTCTGGTCATCGGAACCATTGCCATCGGCCACCGCGCCACCACCGACACACAGACTGCCGTCCATAACGTCAGTCTTCTGTACCTCGACGAGCTGGCCAGACGGCGCCAGCAGGTGGTATCCACGACCATCAACGGGTACATCAGCGATATCGGTATCGCCCTCGGCCTGATGGAGCCGGAGGACTTAAGCAGCATCGAAAAGCTTCATGCCTACCAATCCAGGATGAAGCAGCTTTACCGGCTTGAGAGATTTGCCTTTGTGGATGAAAACGGGCTCATCCATACCTCCACCGGCACGCGGACCGATATCGACAGCTATGCCTTTGACTATCAGAATCTGTCCGGCTCGGAAGTCTTCGTAAAGACCGATGCCTCGGGGGAGAAGCAGGTCGCCATGCAGGAAGAGCTGCTGGAGCAGGAAAAGAAGCGGGTTGAACAGGACTCGATGATTACGGCGCTCTCCTCCGATTATCGAAGCGTATACTATGTGGATCTTGAGGAGGATACGGCCATCTGTTACCGCAGGGACCGGAATCTTCATTCTCCCTACGCAGAGCGGGAGCAGTTTTCCTTCACCGAAGCTTTTACCTACTATGCGAATCATTATGTGACAGAGGCGTACCGGGAGGAGTTTTTAAACTTTATCGACCGGGAGCATATCCAGGATGCCCTGCAGAAGGATATCATTATTTCCTGCCGGTATCTCGTAAAGCGCGGCAGCGAAGAAAAATACGAGAGCTTAAGGATGGCGGGCGTACGGCATCCCGAGGACCGTGCGGGTCACATCATTCATGCGGTCGGTGTGGCTTTTGCCGATATCGACAGCGAGATGCGCGAATCAATGGCAAAAAGCGAGATGCTCTCGGAAGCCTTAAAGACTGCCGAGGATGCCAACCGCGCCAAGAGCCGTTTTGTCTCCGACATGTCCCATGAGATCCGCACCCCCATTACCGCGATACTGGGCATGAACGAAATGATCAACCGGGAATGTGAGGACGAAACGATCCTGGGATACTCGGATGCAATAGAAAAAGCCGGCACATCCCTTCTGGGCATCATCAGTGACATCCTCGATTTCTCAAAGATCGAATCCGGAAAAATAGAGCTTGTGGAGGTCTGTTATTCCCTGAGCGCAATGATA
>JAILQQ010000119.1 GCA_024698885.1 Lachnospiraceae bacterium
TCATCAGGGACAGCGCGTCCACAATGGTCGTAATAAAGGGGCTCGCCATCACCGCCGGGTCAAAGCCGAGCTTTTCCGCAAACATCGGCAGCGTGCAGCCCACTAACTTCGCAAAAAGCAGCTCCACCACAAGCGTCAGGCAGACGACGCCCGATACCAAAAGGCTCAGCCGGTTAAAGAACATCAGCTTGACAAAATTCGCCGCGGCCAACGTCAGCCCGCACAGCACGGCCACGCGGATCTCCTTCCAGATCACCCGGAACATATCGCGGAATTCGATCTCGTTTAAGGAAAGACCACGGATGATCGTTACCGACGCCTGCCCGCCGGCATTGCCGCCGGTATCCATTAACATCGGGATAAAGCCCGTCAGGACCACATAGGCTTTCAGCGCATCCTCATAGCGCGTAATGATCCCCTGTGTCACCGTAGCGGAGATCATTAAAAGCAGGAGCCACGGGATCCTCTTCTTATACGTTTCCACGACGCCGGTCTTCATGTACGGCTTGTCCGTCGGCACGATAGCCGCCATCTTTTCGATATCCTCCGTAGCCTCTTCCCGCATGATATCGACGACGTCATCGATGGTGATGATCCCGACCAGCCGGTTCTCGTTATCCACCACGGGCATGGCGGTAAAGTCGTATTTCGAAAACTGCATCGCGACCTCTTCCTGGTCGGTCTGGGTATTGACGGAGATGATGTTATCGTTCATGAAATCCCCGATCACCTCATCCTCGTTCCTAAGCAGCAGATAGCGCAGCGCCACGGTTCCGATCAGATGCCGCTCATTATCGAGCACATAGCAGATATTGATCGTTTCCTTATCAACGCCCACCCTTCTGATCCGAAGGATCGCCTCTCGGACCGTCAGGTTCACCTTCAGATCCACGAACTCCACAGTCATGATGCTGCCCGCGGAATCCTCCGGATATCGTAAAAGATGGTTGATATCCCGGCGTGTCTCGGAATCCGCGTTGGCAAGGAGTTTTTTCACGACGCCGGCCGGCATCTCCTCCATCAGGTCCGTCGCGTCATCCGCCATCAGATTGTTAATGATATTCGCCGCTTCGCGGTCGGTCAAGGAGGTAATGATGGTCTGCTGCGTATCGATATCCAGATACGCGAAAACGTCGGCCGCCATGGTCTTTGGGAGGATTCGGAACATCTTGATCTGCTCCTCCGTGGAAAACTCCTCAAAGAGCCCGGCGATATCAGCCTCGTTCCATTCGGCCAGCTCCTGCCTGAGCGTTGTATACTGCTTGCCTTCGATCAGCGCACGGATATCCTCCATTGTATATTCGTTCGCATTCATCCTGAAGCTCCGTCAGCATCATCTTAAGAAACCGAAATTGCGGATGATCGCAACTTCCTTCGACTCATTCTTGGCAACAGAAATAAAGCAGATAAACCTTACGATCAGAAGCACGAACGCGATCAGTCCCGCGATGGCCGGAATGATCAGCGTCCAGCAGAACACCAGCCCGAAAATCCACAAAAGCGTGTTGATCAGCGAGAGCTTGAAATTCTCGCGCACGTGGAAGGCCAGATAATCCGAGCGGCTCTTTCCGATCAGCCAGAGGATCAGGAAGCAGATCAGGGTCCCGTAAAGCCCCGACAGATACATGATCATTACTACTACCTTATTATCGTGAACATCCGTCTCGTCGAATTCATCGGTATGATCCCATTCCGGCGTCATCAGAACGGCAGATGCCTCGGGATTGTCAACATTGGTTCCGCAGACATGGCAGAAGGTATTGGCATCTTCTACCTGTGCCCCGCAGTTCGGACATGTTTTCATGAAATTTCCTCCTTGTCATATAAACTGAGACTTTCGGGTATCTGTTCAGAACTCTCCGGCTTCTGAACAGCTGCCTTCCTTGCATTATAATACATCAGGATGAAAAAGCAAGGCTCTCCTCCCCGGAAACAATGATACCGTCCGCGGTTTTGGCGTACCGGCATTTTTTTTCGGGAACGATCGCGACCCGTCCGCCCGTCGCCTCCGTCACGGCTTTTTCCGCTTCCGAAAAAGCGTCGTCCGGCAGCAGCAGTTCAAAAAGCACCTTCTCTTCATAGCTGGTGCCGTAGACTGTGAAGGGCTCCGACGCAAAGAGATGCTGTAATCTGCCGAGATCGGTATAATCGATGCGTACCCGGCAGAGCAGGCCGCTTATCTGTTCAATAATAACACAGTTATTTAACCCGGCCTTTACCGCGTCCGTATAGGCCCGCACCAATCCCCCTGTCCCGAGCAGGACGCCGCCGAAATATCTTGTCACGACGACAGCGGCATTTTTCACCCCGCTGTTCTTTAAGACCTCAAGCATCGGGCGGCCGGCCGTCCCGGAGGGCTCCCCGTCGTCGGAGCATCGGGTCGTCTCCCCGTGCTCTCCGATAACGAAGGCCGAGCAGTTATGCCTTGCGTCCCAGTATTTCTTTTTCATTTCCCCGATAAAAGCCGCTGCTTCTTCTTCGTTCTGCACAGGACGGAGCGTGGCGATAAACCGGGATTTCTTTTCCTCGATCTCTCCCTGTCCGCCCTGATACAGATATTTGATCTTCTCCTGCATAGCCATTACCTTTTCTGCGCTTAGGCATGAACCTGTTCATGCCGATTCGGTCAGGTTTCCTGACCGAATCATTTCCATATGAATTGTTTCATGTATATTCTACCATAAAAAACTTGTACAGCAGTGGTAAAATGTCATATAATAGGTCGGGGAGAAAATAATAACGGGGATAAACAGAGAAATGAGGTAAATGACTGATGAAAAAATTTCTTATGGGAATCTGCGGGCTCGCGATGACCGGCCTGTTTGTATGCGGCCTCTTTACCGAGGTCAAAGCAGCGCTCCCCTGCACGTACGATATCATCAATGACGCGAACAGCCAGATCGCGGCCGCGACCGCCGCCTACGAAAAAGCGAAGGCCGCGGAGGCAGAGGCGCTTGCGTATTTTAATTCTGTCAAGAATGATCCGGCGCATTCGCAGCTTGAGTATGATATGGCGGCGCT
>JAILQQ010000136.1 GCA_024698885.1 Lachnospiraceae bacterium
TCATGGCCAGGCGATCCAGTGGATCGAGAGGTATGGCACCGTTAAGGGCCTTGGGAATCTTCACCCCCGCCTCGGGTATAACAGCGCTTTTATGTGTCTGCTGGCGCTTTTCAGCGTGAGCTGTCTCGGCCGTTCCCTGCACGAAGTAAACGGCTTTATCTGCGCTTTTTTGGGGTTCTACGCGCTTGCTTCCCATTCCGCTTTCTGTCGGAAGGAAAGAAATACCGGTGCCGATCTGATGAAGATCTCGATCTTGTTTTATATCATATACAGTATTCCGAGAATCTCCTCCTGCGGCAGTGATATTTTTCCGATGCTGACGTTATTATATCTTTTTGCCAAATGGTTTGAACTGCAGCAGGACACACCCGAGGAAGAACAGGCGGTTCCGTTAGGACTCCTGACACTGCTTTCTGTGTTGAATATTACTGCAAAGCTTTCTGTCGCGCCCGTTATTCTGACAGCGGTTGCTCCTGTTATCATATTTGTCAGAAGAAAGCAGGTCGGCATGATCATCAGATTTACCTGCGCTGCGATGCTGATCGGTCTGCCGTTTTTACTCCGCAATGTGATCATATCCGGTTATCTGATCTATCCGCTCGAGAAGCTCGACCTGTTTTCCGTAGACTGGAAGGTACCGGCGGAGCGGGCTGCTGCCGATCGTATCGATATCGAGCTCTACGCAAAGGGACTGGGCGGTCTTGAAACACGGGCCTATTCATTTAAAGAATGGATTCAGATATGGTTCCGGGGGCTTGAGTTCGTACCGCGTGTTTTATTTTTCATATCGGTCTTCTTATTTGTTTTTCTGCTGTTTCGGGTGATTTACCAAATCATCCGGAAAAAAACGGACGGCAGATTTTACATGGCGGTAACGGTTATGGCATTATACGGATACTGGTTTATGATGGCACCTGATATGCGTTTTGGGATCGCAAACCTCCTTCTGCTTCCTTCCTTCACGATCGGTGCGTATCTCTCTTCGCCGGAGAGCCGGGTATATCTCGGATTTATAGCTTTGGGGGCATTGCTCCTTTTAAACGGCACTTCCGGCATGTTGTTAAAGCTTCCGGTCAATCTGGTGTTTCCTGAGGATTACCGGCAGTTCCCCTGTAAGGAGGTTTATTTTGAAACACCTTCCGGCAGAGAGGTTGCAATTTATGTGCCTCTGGAAGGGGATCAGTCAGGCGTGGACGTTTTTCCGGAATCGCCGTCGGCAGATGGAAATTACGAGATGCTCAGAGGAGAAAGCTTAAAAGAAGGCTTCCGTCATAAATGATTTGACAATCGGTGGGGAACTGTGCTATAAATGATGAAGGAATCGCAAAGCGGTTCTCTTCACACAGGGGATTGGTCAAATGGTATGATAGGGGTCTCCAAAACCTTTGGTGGGAGTTCGATTCTCTCATCCCCTGGTACAAAACAAGGCTGGAAATTGCAAAATGCGCAATTTCTGGCTTTTTTGTTTTCAAAACAATGGGGGATCATACACAGCGGTTCATATGCAAAATGGAGATGAAAAGCTTATTTGACCTTTCTATGTATTGCCCGATCCTTTGATTTCTGCTAAGATGAGACCGGCGCCATTTTCCGTGTACGCGGGACGTGAGGAAAGGGTTTTTATGAGTCTGATCTCTCTGGCTTTTCTGTTGTTTTTTATCATACTTTGTATCGTTTACTATCTGGTGGAAGGCAAACATCAATGGAAGGTTCTTCTCATCGGCAGTATTGTTTTTTACGCTTTTGCCGGACTGTTCTGCCTGGTTTTTATTTCGATATCCGTTGTCATCACCTGGTTTTTCATGCGGAAGCCCGATAAACCGCACCTGCTCATCACGCTGGCCATCAATCTGGGGATCCTGATCGCGTTTCGTTACAGCATTTATTTCGGGATCCATGATCTGATCATCCCTCTCGGCATTTCCTTTTATACTTTCATGACCTTAGGGTATGCGCTTGACTGCTATGACGGAAAAATTAAGCCCTGTACAAACCCATTCCACTATGCTCTGTATATTTTCTATTTCCCCCAGATCACCCAGGGTCCCATCGGCACCTGGCAGAATATGATGCCTGCTCTGCTGACACCGCACGCGTTCGACCCGGAGAATATCAAGGAGGGCGGTTATCGGATCATCAAAGGCTGTTTTAAAAAGCTCGTCATTGCCGGCAGACTCTCCTTCTACGTCGATACGGTTTTTTCTTCTCCCGGAGGCTTCGGCGGATTAACACTGATCACCGCCGTTTTCTTTTATGCCATCGAGCTTTACGCGGACTTTTCCGGTTATATGGATATCGCCTGCGGGATATCAAGGATGCTCGGCATCAAACTGGCCGAAAACTTCAACCGTCCTTATTTTTCAAGAAATATTCCCGAGTATTGGCGCCGCTGGCATATTACGCTGAATGAATGGTTTACGGCCCATCTGTTTATGCCGGCCGTTACTTCCAAATGGAATAAAAAAGCCGCAAAAGCCTTCGGAAAGCTCTTTCCGAAAGCAAAGAAAGGAACCCTGCGGACGATCCTCCCTCTGATCTTAGTCTGGATCACAACAGGAATCTGGCATGGCGCGGAAGCTGTCTATATCGGGTGGGGCGTCTATTTTGCCGTTATCATGCTGCTTTCCTTCTGTACGGCTTCTTATATGAAAACACTGAAAGTCCGGATCCACTGGAATGATGAAAATGTATGGATTCGGATCTTTCAGACGCTGCGTACCTTTATCATCGTATGTATCGGCGAAGTGATGTTCCGGGCAGAAACCCTGCCCGATGCTTTTACCATATACCATACGATATTTACAAATACGCGTATAAACGGCAGCGCCATTGCCGCAGCATTGACGCCTTTTGGCAACGGAAATCAGGCGGCTGCCTCGATCATCATCGTAGGGCTCCTGATCCTCGGGCTTTTTATGACAGAACTGCAACAGGAGTTGCACCCTGATCGAGTACTGAAGCACCGTTATTTTATCGCCGGCGCTCTCCTGACCGTTACGATCCTGTTCGGTATGGCCGGACAGTCAAATTTCATGTATCAAAGCTTTTAAATGGGGTATAAAATATTAAATCAGGATTAAACAGTATGAAAAATCCGCACGTTTTCGACACTTTTAAAAGAATTGCCATAACCGTATTTTTTTCTCTTCTTTTCTGCCTGGTTGTCGTTTTTTTGAAAAACACGTGTTCTTCAATGATCCCTATCGGTAATCGAGGGATCCGGGCAGCCATCGAAGCAGGAGATCTGAAGGTGTTGTTTGTCGGATCCTCCACCTTTCGCTGCAACATAGATATGCCAACGATGGACAGGGTCACGGACGGACAGGTTTTTGATATTTCCTACGGCGGAAATCAGCTTGTGGCTGTATCGGTGCAGTATGATGAGATCAGAAAAAGATCGGATAACCGTTATGACCTGATGGTTTTTGAGCTGGGACCGTTAATGCTGACGGAACCGGTCAGTCTCTCCGATTCCCGGGTGATATGGGATCTGTCTCTGGAAGGAAAAAGAAAACTCTGGGAGAAAATGGCTGCGGGGAATAACACGGATCTATCCGTTATGTATGAATATTTCGTTACGGCCGGCATGGATGATCTGCTGACCTATCCTGTTACGGAGCCCTTTTACGCCACCAGATATTATAAGGGCGCCAAAACCGATGAGGCGGTATCTCCTGGAAGAGAGGTCCTTGAAAATGTGGCATTTGACCTGACAGAGGCTTCTCTGATCGCGGAGCAGGAAGCAGCTTTACGGGAACTGATCGAAAAATGTCAGGCAGACGGGCAGAACTTTGTATTTCTGGAAAGCCCTGTCTACTACCGGCTTCAAGAGGATCCGGTCTATCAGAAATATCTGGCGTACTTCAGACAGATCTTAGCTGAATACGGGGCAGATCATATCCTGGCCTCGGATATCCCCTTTGACACGCACGAAGCGGATTATTTTGAGGATATCAACCATATGACGGCAGAAGGCCGGCGCATCTATACCGAAATGCTGCAGAAAGAACTTATCCCATAACTGTTCAGAAGCCAGAGGGTTCTGAACAGTTATCTTATCTCTTTAATTTCTGTACCATCCGGAAAATAGCCTCAGCGCTGTTAAAATTCTCCGGAACGATCTCGGTAGCCGGAATGCTGATATCATACTCGTCATCCAGTACGCTGATGATCTGGATGATATCGAATGAGGACAGAACTTTTCCGTCGATCAGATCGGTGCAGCTCTCAAAATCGATATCGTCTCTGACATCCTGCAGTAATTCGATTAACTGTTCCATGATTTCTCCTTTCTCTAAGCGGAATGGCTCCCCATTTAAACATGCCAGCAATTCATCCGCCAACTCTCCACTTTATCCCTGATCAGACGCAGCTCTCCCTCCTGATACAGGAAGATCTTCGGCATATCACGGCTTAAAAACAGCGCGATCGCCTCTGTAACGGAATACGCGCCGCAGTGGCAGAAGACGAACACGTCCCCATGCGCCGGCTTTTGAAGATCTATCGAGCGGATCAGAACATCGTTGGTCGTGCAAAGCGATCCGCAGAGCGCCCAGCTCTGTTTTGGCCCGTCACCGGGATGTACGCTGTCAAAACCGTTTTCACTTCTATGGAAATGCCGTAATACCGGCAGCTTCATCCCCATCATCTGCCCAAGATAATTCAAGTGATGGATACCGCCGTCTACAATACACCAGTTTCTTCCGAAAGAGCTTTTGACATCACAGACCGACGTCAGATAATATCCGCAGCTGCTGGCTAAAAATCGTCCCATCTCTACGGTCAGAATGCATTCACCCGCGATATCCGTCAGAGCGGGCAGGAGCTCCTTCAAAGGCCGCAGCGTATCGGAAAAATCGTCCCCCTGAAAATAAGGATAAGGAAGACCCGGTCCGTATTCGAAACGGCGAAGCGGGATATCGTACTGCCTGCGGAGAAAAAGAAAGGTCTCCTTCAGCTCCTTTAACTCCTCCTCCCGATGCTTAAGCTTCTCCCGCTGCGTACCGGCAAAATAATGGATTCCCGATATGACCGCATCCGGATGCCGGCCCCGGACCTGCAGAATTGCTCCGATATCCTCTAAGGACATGCCAAACTGGCTTTTCGAGGACAGGCGGAGTATCACCTCCGTTCTTTTCTGAAGCAGCGTCGTCACCTGACAGATCAACTCATATTGCCGGACGGACTCTGCCGTGATCACGGACACCGGATATAAAACCGCATCCTCGATATCCTCTGACTCTTTCTGCACTCCGGAATAGATGATCTTCTCACCCGGGATCTCATGGTGGCGGCAGATCGCAAGCTCGCCGGGACTGCATACCTCAAAATAATCCACCGTATCCTTCAGGACAGGAACCAAAAAAGGATTGGCTTTCACGGAAAAGCAGAGACCGGGCGGATATTCCTCGGAGCATTCGCGGATGGACCCTTTTATCGACTCTGCCCTCGAAACAGCTTCTTCTACATCAAAGATATAGGCAGGCGTAAGTTCAGGACCGATCAAACCTGCCAGTTTACTGTCATCTATCATTTCTTATCCCTTTTCACTCAAAGCCTTTCTGTCTATCTTTCCGTTTTTATTTAACGGCATTTCCGAGAGCTGTATCGTCCGGTTCGGCAGCATAAACGGCGGAAGCCTGTTCTGAAGCCCTTCGGAAAGCTTTTCTTTTTCCAGCTCGCCCGTATAGTATAACAGAATCCGTTTTCTTTTCTGATCATAGAGAGCGCAGGCCCGTTCCACCCCTTCGATCGACATGGCGGAAACCTCGATGTCGGGAAGCTCGATCCGCTGCCCAAGATGCTTGATCTGAAAATCCTTTCTGGTCAGATAAACCAGATTTCCGTTGACATCATACCTTCCGATATCCCCGGTCCGGTAAATCCGTTCCGTAAAACGATCATTCAGGGGATTCTGAACAAATACTTCCGCGGTTTTTTCGAAATCCTTATAATAGCCGATGGCCAGACAGGTACCGCCGACGCAGATCTCTCCCTCGCAGCCAGGTTCCTCTACCAGGCCATTGTTATCATCCAACAGGAAAACCTTCTCATTCCGAAAGGGAATGCCCACGGGGATCAGCTCGTCGTTGTTAAACTCTCTCTCCAGAATATAGTAAGTACAGTTACAGGTGATCTCCGTCGGTCCGTAAAGATTGACGTAGAGCGCATCCGGCAGATACTGCTTCCATTTGTTCAGCTGCTTGACCGGCATCAGCTCCCCGCTGAACATGATCTTTCGGATCGTTTCAGGCGTTTTATAAGCAAGGCCGTTCATGATCGAAACAAAGCACATCGCAGAAACCGCCCAGATCAGCGTCGTTACCCTCTTTCCCGCCAGATAATCCATCAGCCTCATCGGGTCCGAAAAATAGGGCCGCGGGATCAGCACTACCTCCGCGCCGGTATATAATCCGCTGTAGATATCCTTTACCGAAACATCGAAGTCAAAGGGAGCCTGGTTTGCCAGAATATCTGTCTCTGTGATGGAAAAGGTCTCCGCAAAATCGGAAATAAAGTCTATGACAGAGCGGTGTCCGACCGCAACACCCTTTGGAATGCCCGTACTTCCGCTCGTAAAATTCACATACAAAGGAGATGTATCCGTAAAGCCCTTCCTTGCAGCTGACAGCGCAGCCTCATCGATTGAATGCTTTTCTGCCTCCCGCAGGAAATCCGTAAGCAGACAGACAGTATATACCTCGGAAGAGACTTCACAAGCCGAAAGCAGCGCTTCCTTGTTTTCCTCATCTGTTATGATGCAGGCCGGCTCCAGGATCCTTAAGATCTCCAAAACCCTTTCCCCCGGCTGTCTGACATCTACGAAGCTGTAAAAGCCTCCCGCGTAAACCGCCCCAAACATGACCGGCAACACATCTGTGCATTTTTCCATAAAAAAAGCAACGGCAGACTCGGCCCTGAAACGTTTTTGCGCCTCCGCTCCAACAGAGAAACTGCCGCCAAGGAACATGGTCCCACATTTTTTCGATAGTGTAAGAAGCTCTGAAAAAGCAATACTTCCTTCCGGATCTGAAAACGCTGTTTTCTCCGGGTGTCGCCCCGCCTGCTCCTCAAGCATTTCCAAAACACAGATCATAGCTTAACCTCCGGCGTCTGGTTTACGGGAACAGATAATATCAGTTTACTATAGCACAGGGCTTCCGGGTTGTCTACCGCGCTTTGACCGGCGTTTCCAGTTCATTTCCTGTTACTGTTCTCGCGCTCAAGTGTCATGATCCTCTCA
>JAILQQ010000154.1 GCA_024698885.1 Lachnospiraceae bacterium
ACGTGAACATTTGCGCAGGATGCTTCTTTCGAGAACAAGGAAGAAAACGTAGTCGATGCGGGCATCGACGAGGCTTTCTGACGCGGTTATCGAAGAAGCAGACAAGCAAAGGTGCACAAGTTATTTTTTGACAGTTCCTTAACAGGAAATGAGAAATGATCCGGCGCAGACTGGCGCAGATCGGCGCAGTTTGGCGCAGAGAGGGTAAGAGAGATGAAAAAAACGATCATTACCGTAGTGGGCAGAGATACCGTGGGCATTATCGCGAAGGTCTGCACCTATTTGGCTAATAACCGCATCAATATTCTGGATATTTCCCAGACTATCGTGGACGGCTTTTTCAATATGATGATGGTGGTGGATGTAAGCGAAGCCCAGAAGCCTTTTCCCGATATCGCATCGGAGTTACAGGGCGTCGGGGAGGAGATCGGCGTTGTGATCCGCTGCCAGAAGGAAGAAATCTTTGATTCCATGCACAGGATATAGGAGCTCCGATGATCAATATATACGAAGTAAACGAAACCAACCAGATGATCGAGAAGGAGAATCTGGATGTCAGGACCATCACGTTAGGCATCAGTCTCATAGATACGATCTCGGATGATCTGAGCAGACTCAGGAAGAACATCTACGACAAGATCACGAAAAAGGCGGAGGGACTTGTCTCCACCGGACGGGAGATTGAAAAGGAATTCGGGATCCCGATCGTGCATAAACGGATCTCTGTGACGCCCATGGCGCTGATCGGTGCTTCGGCCTGTCACTCTCCGGAGGATTATCTGCTGCTTGCTAAGACCTTAGATGAAGCCGCAAAGCAGGCAGGCGTCAATTTTATCGGTGGATTTTCGGCTCTTGTTTCCAAAGGGATGACACGGGCGGAACAGACACTGATCGAATCGATCCCGCTTGCCCTTTCCGAAACTGATCTTGTATGCAGCTCCGTCAACCTGGGGTCATCCCAGACCGGCATCGATATGGATGCAGTCCGGCTTATGGGACACATTATCAAACAGACGGCGGAGAGAACGAAAGAACGGGACTCTCTTGGCTGCGCGAAGTTAGTCGTCTTCTGCAACGCGCCGGATGACAATCCGTTTATGGCAGGGGCCTTCCACGGGGTGACGGAAGGTGATCTTGTGATCAACGTGGGCGTCAGCGGCCCCGGCGTTGTGAAAACAGCACTGTCTGAGATCCATGGGGCAAGCTTTGAGGTTCTTTGCGAAACGATCAAGAAAACGGCCTTTAAGGTGACAAGAGTCGGGCAGTTAGTGGCCAAGGAGGCTTCCGAGCGGTTGGGGATCCCGTTTGGGATCGTCGATCTGTCTTTGGCGCCTACGCCGGCCATCGGAGACAGCGTGGCAGATATTCTGACGGAAATGGGACTCGAATGCGCCGGCGCGCCGGGAACTACGGCAGCGCTCGCGCTGTTAAACGATCAGGTTAAAAAGGGCGGTATCATGGCGTCCTCCTCCGTAGGGGGATTGAGCGGTGCCTTTATCCCGCTCAGTGAAGATCAGGGGATGATCCGGGCCGCGCAAGAAGGCTGCCTGACGATCGAAAAGCTCGAGGCCATGACCTGCGTCTGCTCCGTCGGGCTTGATATGATAGCGATCCCCGGAGATACCAGCGAATATACGATATCCGGCATTATCGCGGATGAAATGGCGATCGGTATGGTGAACCAGAAGACCACGGCCGTCAGGATCATTCCGGTGATCGGAAAAGGCGTGGGAGAGCAGGCGGAATTCGGCGGGCTCTTAGGGTACGCGCCGATCGTTCCCGTGAACGGCTTCTCCTGCGAGGAATTTATCAGACGCAAGGGTCGGATCCCCCG
The DNA here is from genome assembly GCA_024698885.1 of Lachnospiraceae bacterium. Taxonomy (GTDB): domain Bacteria; phylum Bacillota; class Clostridia; order Lachnospirales; family Lachnospiraceae; genus UBA2868. The sequence continues at coordinate 1,835 of JAILQQ010000154.1, forward strand.
CCCTGTGCATTCTTTTAAAAACTAGCGCTAATATTTAACGATATTTTTGACATACTCGGACCGGAAAAGCTGCCTGTATTTTTTGCAGGCGGTTTTTTCGTAGAGATCACTGGCCTGGATGTTTTCGTAAAGCATCCGCCGGCCGGCCTCCGAGGCGATCTGCTTGTCGGCATCCGCCAACTTCGTGATCAGCGGCAGCTCGCTGCTTTGCTTGAGCGCGTGGGTAAGAGGCATGATCCGTTTTTCGTCGCGGAACCCGAGAATGCGGACGTAATAGTGATAATCATCCGCGATATACTGTTTCAGGGCATCCGCGCGGATATCAAGCAGCACATGCATCAGGGCGCGGCTGATCCTCGTATAGGTCACGTCCTTGCTTTTGGCCTTCTGGCACAGATCATCGAAATCAAGCGCCTCTTTATAGGTCGAGAGGATCCGGGAGGAAAGCTCCTCATGGATATCCAGATATTCCGTTAATGCCTTGCGGCGGGCCGTATCCCGGTCGGAAAAACGCTGCAGCGCGCGGGTATAGCAGGAGTGCAGCTTATAAAAGAGCTCGGCTGAGAAATCGTTTTCCACCACCGGGAAACGCCTGTTGTATTGGGAGACCATGATCTGCAGCACCTTTTCGGGCGTGCTTAAGGCCAGGTCGAAAAGCGCTTCTTTATTTAAAAGCTGCTTCCGTACCGCCGTAGCGGAAAAAGAGCCCGCTTCCGCGTCATGATAGCCGGCCTGGATCCGCTTGACCGTAAAGGGCTTCATGGCCGAATGCCGTTCCTTTAGCGCTCTCAGATAGGCAACGCCCAGCGCGTTATTCGGCTCACGGATCAGTTGCGCCCTTTCGGCGTTAAGGCCGGAGGCGATCAGGGCTTTTTCCTGCGCTGCCGGGAAATTCAGCCCCTCCCTGATATACTGGTGAAAGAGCTCCTTATAGTCTTCATTGCTATAGCGGTCTATTTCCTCCGCGAGCGTTTTCAGCTCATCAAGCCGCCCGCTTTCCGAGCCAAAGCAGAGGGAATCGACGATATGCAGCCTGTCAAGTAGCGAAACGGCGCTTCCCGCAAAGTATTCAAGACTCCCGAGGCAATAGTAAAGCGGCAGCTCGATGACAAGATCGGCGCCCTGGGAAAGCGCCATTTCTGCCCGCGCGTATTTGTCAATGATGGCGGGGATCCCGCGCTGCACATAATCGCCGGACATGACCACGATCAAAAAGTCTGCCTCCGCGGTCTCCTTCGCTTTCTCGAGCTGGTAGGAATGGCCGTTGTGAAAGGGATTATACTCTGCAATGATGGCTGTGGTATTCATCTGCGTGCGTTGCTCCTTTGGATCATCGTCTGCCGACGATGTTTTTTCTGTTAAACATGCTCGGTTTTTTGTTGTATACAATGAAATATTTGGTTATAATGATACATATATTATATATGAAATTCGAAGACAGTACCAGATAGGAGTGAAAATACATGTCATTTATTGATGGGATCAAGGAACGGGCGAGACAGGACGTAAAGCGGATCGTTATGCCGGAGACCAATGACCGGCGGACCTTAATGGCGGCTGCGGAGGTCGTAAAGGAGCGGATCGCCGATATTATCTTTGTCGGCAAGGAGGAGAAGATCAGAGAGGGCGCTCACTGGCTGGATGTGGATCTGACCAGGGTGACCATCGTGGATCCGGAGACGACGGACAAGCTGGAATCGTACGCCAATACGCTGTATGAACTGCGAAAGGCCAAGGGCATGACCCTGGAAGCGGCAAGGGAAAGACTTTTAACGGATCCGTTGATGTTTGGTGTTATGACTGTCAAGATGGGAGACGCCGACGGAATGGTGGCCGGGGCCTGCCACGCGACGGCGGATGTGCTGCGGCCTTCCCTGCAGGTACTGAGGACGGCGCCGGGCGTCGATATCGTGTCGGGCTTCTTTATCCTGGACGTGCCGAACTGTACGCTGGGAGCCAACGGGACCTTTCTTTTTGCGGACTGTGGGCTGAATCAGGATCCGAATCCGGAGGAGCTTGCCTGCATCGCGAATTCCTCCGCCAAGAGCTTTACGAATCTGGTCGGGCAGCAGCCGATCATCGCCATGCTTTCGCATTCCTCCAAGGGAAGCGCCAAGCATCCGCTCGTAGATAAGATGGTGGAAGCGACGCGTATCGCAAAGGAGAAATATCCGAAGCTGATCGTGGACGGTGAGCTGCAGACGGATGCGGCGATCATTGAATCGGTAGCCAGAGTGAAGGCACCGGATTCCGAGGTGGCGGGACATGCGAATGTTCTGATCTTCCCGAATCTCGACTGCGGCAATATCGGCTATAAGCTGGTGGAAAGACTGGCGCACGCGGACGCGTTCGGACCGATGCTGCAGGGACTGGCGAGACCGGTCAACGATCTGTCCAGAGGCTGCAACGCTGAAGATATCGTGGGCGTGGTGGCCTTGACAGCAGTGCAGGCACAGCTTATACTGGATTAGTAAAATGGTTCGGTCGGAAGACTGACCGGATCGGCACAACAAAAAAAATATGAGTATGCTAGGGGAGCCTTGGCTGAGAAGGTGGATGCTCTGTTCACCGACCCTCACTACCTGAACCGGATAATACCGGCGTAGGGAAGCATGTCACAGAAAAAGACGTCTGTTGTTTTCGCATCGTCTTTTTGCGTGCGTATGCCGATACCTCCCCGTAAGAAAGGGAGGTTTTATTATGTCTTATTTTTTTCAGTGGTCAGACGAGAGCTATGAGTATATCCTGACGAAGCCCGGCTATATTCTGTTAGCCCTGCTTACGGTCATCGTACTTTTTTTCATCACGGCCATGAGAGGCAGAGAGGGCAGGCAGTTTGATACAAGATCGCTGATCTTCTGTTCCCTTGCGGTGGCGCTTGGCGTGCTGACATCCTTCATGCGCATTACCACGCTCCCCTTCGGCGGCTCCGTTACGCTTTTTTCCATGCTTGCGATCAGCTTTATGGGCTTTGTGTACGGACCGGGGATCGGCGTTACGACCGGCGTCGCCTTCGGGCTTTTAGACCTTATGATAGAACCGTATATCTATCATCCCATCCAGGTGCTCCTGGATTATATCCTGGCCTTTGGGGCGTTAGGGCTTTCGGGCTTTTTCGCTGACAGAAAAAACGGGCTGTTAAAGGGGTATATCGTCGGCGTGGCGGCAAGATATGTCTGCCATGTGCTCTCGGGCTATATCTTTTTTGCGTCGTATGCGCCGGAGGGCACGAATCCCCTGATCTATACCCTTACCTATAACCTGACCTTCATCCTTCCGGAAATGATCGCGACGATCATTCTGATCAGCATCCCTTCGGTTTCTTCCGCTCTGCTCAGGTTAAAGGGCTTTGCGCGGGGGGAGAGCAGCAGACTGGCGTTATGAAAAGATGCGTGATAGCGGGGGCCGCCCCGATCAAACGGTATGACAGGATCAAAAGCCTTTTCTCGACGGATGATTTTTTTATCTTCTGCGACGGCGGGTTAAAGCACCGGGAAAGCCTTGGCGTTACCCCGGATCTGATCCTGGGGGATTTTGATTCCTTTGAAAAGCCGGAGAATACCGATACCGAGGTGATCGTGCTTCCCACGAAAAAGGATGATACCGATACGGCCTACGCGGTTAAGGAAGCACTGAAACGGGGCTTTGAGGAATTTTTGCTGATCGGCGTTCTGGGAGAACGGGCCGACCACAGCCTGGGAAATCTCGGACTGCTCCTTCAGCTTTCGAAAATGGGGAAAAAGGCGATGATAGCTGACGATCATTCGGAGCTTGAGATCGTGACTGGTTTACATAAAATGGAAATCCCGGCTTCTTTTTCATATTTTTCGGTACTGGCAATCGGCGGAGAGGCAAGAGGCGTCACCATCGAGGGCGCGGCATATCCGGTGAAGGATGCCTGCTTTTGCCCCGAGATCCCGTTAGGGGTCAGCAACGAGGTGGCAGAAGGCGGGCAGGCGACCGTATCTGTCAGAGAGGGATCGCTTCTGGTGGTCCGCGTGGTATTCTGATTGGCGATGCGTTACTGTAAAATTTGCATGTAAATTATGTTGCAGAATATATGACCGTAAAGTAAAATCATATATGAAATACGATTATTTCAAACAAAGGAGAAATACCATGCCAAATATAAAGCCTATTTCGGAACTTCGAAATTATACGAGCGTAGTAAATGAAGTCAAGTACGGAAGCCGCGTGTATCTTACAAAGAACGGTCATGGACAGATAGTCATGATCAATATGAAAGAGTTCGACGAAATGGAGAAGCAACTTGCGTTATACAAGTTCAAGCTTGAGATGGAGAAGGGTGAGCGCTCAATTCTTGAAGAGGGTACCATATCATCCGAGGATCTTAAGAAGGAGCTGGGTATCTGAGCATGAAGAAACTCAAATACTCTGTTCTTGTCCGACAGAAAATGAAACGCTTGAAAGAACACTTGATAAAAGAGTTCGGAGACGATATTACAAAGAAAGTACTCAAGGGCATAACGGATGATGCTGACATCCTGAAAGAATATGAGAGAAGCGGTGTGAATATTGCGAAAATGTATAATATTGATACGGACTACTGGTATCTTTTTACGCATCAGCATTATCTCATATACAGATTTGATGAAAAGAGCGTTATTATTGTACAGATGTTCCATGAAAGAGAAGACTTTATGATGAAGCTTTTCGGAATATCCGGACGCACTCAGGAATCTATAGATTACTGGGGAGAGTAGATCGAAGCTATGGGGATATATCTGAATCCGAAAAATGAAAACTTTACAAGTATACTGAAAGCGGATATTTATGTGGATAAGACCATGATGCTGAAGGTGCTCAACAGTTTTATCGACAAGGGCAATAAATATATCTGTGTTTCAAGACCAAGGCGCTTTGGCAAGACCATCGCCCAGAACATGATCGCGGCCTACTACTCTAAGGGCTGTGATTCTCATGAGCTCTTTGAGAAACTTAAGATATCAAAGGATGAGGGCTACGAGGAAAAACTGAACAAATTCAATGTCATCAAGATCGACTTAAACAGCGAGTACCAGAATTCCAGGAACAAGGAGAAGATGCTGACATCGCTTGAGGAATGGATCGCTGATGAGCTGCGCAGGGAGTTTCCGGATTGCGGCATAAGAGAAGATGATTCTCTGGCGAATAATCTGATGCGGGTTTATGACAGCACCGGCGAGACCTTCATTATCCTGATCGATGAATATGACGTGCTGGTCAGGGAGCAGGTGCCGCAGGCACTGTTTGATGAGTTCTTAAGCTTCTTAAACGGGCTGTTCAAGAGCGACACGCTGCGTCCGGCGATCTCGCTGGCTTACCTTACCGGCATTCTTCCGATCGTAAGGGACAAGGTACAGTCGAAGCTGAATAATTTCAGGGAATATACAATACTCGATGCGCGGGAACTGGCGAAATTTGTGGGTTTCATCCCCGAGGAGGTGGAGGCTCTCTGCCTCGAATGGGGGATGGATTATGAAGAATGCCGCCGCTGGTATGACGGTTATTCACAGAACGGATATGAGATATACAACCCGGAATCGGTAGTGCAGAGTATGTATGATAAGATATATTCCAACTACTGGGGGAAGACATCCTCCTATCAGGCGATCGGTGACCGTCTTGATGCGAACTTTGACGGGATGAAGGACGCCGTCGTCAGGATGCTTTCCGGCGAGAACGTGCCGGTAAATGTCACAAGATATTTAAACACCATGGATTCATTCAAAAGCCGTAATGACGCGTTTACCTACCTGATCCATGTGGGATATCTTGCCTATAATAAAGAGGACGAGAGCTGCCGCATTCCCAACAGGGAGATCAGGCGGGAGTGGGAGAATGCCATTGAGACGCAGCCGGGATATGAGGCAACTTATAAGATCATCGAGGAGTCAAAGGAGCTCCTTACCGCGACGCTGAAGGGCGATGAGGAGGCGGTCGCAAAAGCGCTTGATACGAGCCATATCCATGTGACAAGCAACAGAAGCTATAACAATGAGGACGCGCTTCAGAGCGCGATCTATCTGGCGTATTTCTACGCGCTGAATAAGTATACGGTGATAAAGGAGATGACAACGGGACGAGGATTTGCGGACGTGGTATTCATTCCGTTCGTTCCTGATCTCCCTGCCATGATAATCGAGCTTAAGCATAATAAAAGCGCGGAGAGCGCCCTTGATCAGATAAAGGATAAGAAATATTTCGCTTCCCTGAACGACTATAAAGGCGGGCTTCTGTTCGTGGGCGTGAATTACGATGAGAAGGATAAGACCCACGAGTGCAGGATAGAAAGGTTCGAGAAATAGGCTTGTCAGAGATCCTGTATGAGTGGGTAAAGTGAGAGGTTTGGAATGAGTAAAGACACCTGGAACAGCCTTTCATTTTTCGAGCAGCTGTCAAATATTGACGGCGATGTGGAAAGGCTGAACCACGCTCATGAAAAATATATCAATAAGGCTTCAGAAAAGGATAACGGCTATTTTTATCTGGACAAGATCAAAAAGATGATAAAAATGATCCTTTTTGACCCCAAAAACAGTGCCCGGGGATACCGTGCCATTGAGTTATATGACGAAGCGGAGGAACCGCGGAAGTATCTGGAGGGTGAATATTCGGCGGATTATATCCGAAGCTACTGGAATTCGTATACGAAAGCGCTTTCGTAAACAATAGAAACTGTTCCTCGCTACTATCGCGTAAAAACACAGGGACCTTCCCCATTGACTCGGGATAATCAGTTTAAGGAGAACGTGCGGGTATGTGCAAGATATCGTTCAGCATTCCAAATGAAATACTATATGACACCAGGCAGAGTGAGGAGGAAGCTCTCCAGTTTGTCAGAAAATATACTGCCTTAAGTTATTATGTGCACAGAGGCGTGTCTTTGGGCTATGCGACACAGATAGCGGATATGGACAAGGAGTCCTTTATCAGATTCCTTGGGGAGAACGGCGTGTCTATTTTCCATTTCGACAATGAAAAAGAGTTTCTGGAGGAGCTTGCCAATGCGTAAGGTGTTGGCTAATACGACTCCACTGATCGCGCTGGCGAACATCGACTGGCTTGAGCTATTGCATAAGCTGTATGGAACGATCATTGTTCCACAGGCGGTCATGGATGAAATCATCCGGGAGCCTGCAAAACAGAGAGTCCATGACGCATCATGGATAAAGGTGGAAACGATTCAGGATCAGTCACAGAAGGATCTTTTCCGGGCAAGGCTTCATGCAGGGGAGATTGAGGTAATGATTCTTGCCAGGGAACTGAAGGCAGACCTTGTGATCATGGATGATGATGCCGCGAAGAAGACGGCGAAGTTCCTGGGGCTTAATGTAACCGGCACATTGGGTGTCCTTTTGAAAGCTAAAAGAGAAGGATATCTGGAAAAGGTGGAGCCGGTTATGAATGAACTGATATGCGATGGGCTTTTTATCAGTGATACCGTTAAAAGGTATGTGCTGAAGGAGGCAGGGGAATAGAGCAAGGAGCCAGGGGATAGAGACTACCTTCTCTATGATGGTGAACAGGTCATTAAACCGGAGGAGCTTCAGGAACTGAATACTACGGAGCTGCAGGATAAGGTGCATTACGGGATGCCCGTGAAGGACGGTCTGTATGATATGCTTGGCTACTCGAAGCAGATCGCGGAGATCAAGCGGTCGTACAGAAAGGATTCTACCGATGAGGGAGAGATTACGGTCGAGAACGGTGTGCTGAAGATTAAGCTCACCAGAGAGGAGTTCCTGTCGGGACTCAGAAAAGACGATAAGCTGATTCCCATCATCACAGCAGTTGTGTATTTCGGAGATGAGCCGTGGGATGGACCGAGAAGTTTGTATGATATGATGACCATCCCAAATGAGGCAATGAAGAAATTCATTCCGAATTATTGGATCAATTTGATTTCACCGGCCGATATGGATGATGATGAATTTGGGAAGTTCCGCACGCATTTTGGACTTGCCATGAAGGTCATTAAGCATCAATCGGACGATGCGGATCAGGTGATTATGGCAACCGGGCATCAAAAGATTGACAGAGAAACAGCCGAGTTCTTGAACAAAGTTGTGAATCTGAAACTGGAATATGAAGAAGGGTCAGGAGGTGTCGACATGTGTCTTGCCATGGAAAAAAAGGAAAAGAAGGATAAGATCACAGGTATGATTCAGGGAATGCAGCTGATGGGTGCTTCTGAGAATGATATCATCAATCGAATAATTGAAACATACAATGTTACGAGAGAGTATGTTCTTGCTCTACTTACACCACAGAAAGTGTGATATTCTGAGAGAAGTGCCGCCTTGTTCATTAATAGAATTAAAAGCAAGAATGAAACGTATGAAAAATGCTGAAAATATATTTGAAGAATTTAATGAAAACCTATTGACAAGCGTAAACAGACAGATTAAAGCGGCTCAGCGGGCTATTATCGCGTAAAAACACAGGGGCGTACTGCGCCCTCGCGTGCCCTTCGGGGTATTTTGGAAAGGAATTTGGTATCGACACGGGAGGACCGTCGGTTATACTATATATGTGTAAGTGAGCGTTTTTCGGGAATGAGGGGATATAGGAGAATCCGCCCATAAAGGAGTGGACAGGAGGCAAACGCTATGGCAGAGAAAAACAGACATATTCGGAAGTGGTCGAAGAGCGTGATGCCTATAAGCATGAGCTGGACGTGATTAAGCAGGACAGGGTGAACCGTCAGGCAAAGAATTCAGTGTTCCTGAACCTGTTTATGAGGAAGGAGTATCAGCTTCAGCTTTATAAGGAGCTGTTTCCGCAGGACACCACGATTACAGAGGATGATTTGGAGCTGGTGACACTTGATAATGTGCTTACGATCCACCCTTATAATGATCTCGGTCTGTTGGCAAGGGAAAATTGATCGTACTTGCTGAAGCACAGTCCACATGGAGTGTGAATATTATTTTTCGACTGGCGGATTACTATTTTGATTCCGCCATGAGCTACCTGAAGATCCGGAAAGCAGACCTTCACAGTTTTGTTAAGGTGGATGTGCCGGATGTGGAAGCTTTCGTGATATATACCGGCAGGAAAAACATTGAAAAGGATGTACTATCTCTGAATCAGGAGTTTTTTGGCGGAGATCCGGATAAGCCGGAGTTTAAGGCGAGGATACTACATGAGCAGTATAAAGGCGGAATCATTGAAGAGTATATGGGATTCTGTCACATCTGGGATGAGATCGTGCTTAAGGCGAATACGCCGGAAGAGAAGCAAGAGGCTGTAACTGAGACAATTGAGCGGTGTATCAATAAGGGATACCTCGTCAGATATTTGGAAGAACACAGACCGGAGGTGGAAAAGATCATGATGACAATGTATAGTCCGGAATATGTAAAAATGGCTGCAGAGAGAACGGAGAGGATACGTGCTTCCATAAGCACATTGAGATTCTTGAATATGCCAGAGGATCAGATTAAAGATGCCATTATCAGGCAATATGACCTTACGCCTACCTATGCTCAGAATTTCCTTGATGACGATTCCGATCCGGAGGACTCCAGACCGTGGGCACTGTGAGGATTGATGAAATAACGGATAGAGATGAAAAAATCTTTTGAAGAATTTAACGAAAACCTATTTACAGATATGAATAGATCGAACACAATTTGCTCGGCTCGGCTCGGCTCGGCTCGGCTCGGCTCGGCTCGGCTCGGCTTGGCTCGGCTCGGCTCGGCGGGCTATTATCGCGTAAAATCACAGGGGCGTACTGCGCCCTCGCGTGCCCTTCGGGGTATTTTGAAATGGAATACAGTAACGACACGGGAGGACCGTCGGTTATAGGGATTTTTGCCCCTTTAGCCGGCGGTCTTCTTGCGCGTATAAGCTCCTGCCAGGCGGCCGTATGCATGTTGTGCTCGCACATAAGGGCATACGGACATTTGGCGAGGCAACGGACATGAGCATGAAGCCCGACAGAGCGGAATGCGAACGACCGTAGGATTGCGAGAGTGCGCAGCACGGAGCAATCCGCAGCTTATATGTGTTAAAAGTGAGTCATGCGCAGATGAAACGGAAGACAGTCGCGATAACGAGGGATGCGGAGCATTCCGGGTTTGTCGGTATGGCGGAGCAGGAGAAAGCGCAGGCAGTACATGGAAATAATCAGATGATGAGGCAGTGAGTATAAAAGAGACAGGAAGAAGATGAAGAATTTGAAGAATGCCATAACAAAAATCGTGATGCTGGGGGGTATTGCCCTGCTGCTTGCGGGATTTGTTCCGACGGCGGTGTTGGCGGGGGAGACGAACGGCGATACCGCTACAGCCGAGACCGATGGCTTCTCCCTATACACTGTGGAATTCACCTATCATGATCTGCAGTATGTCATGCCCGGAGACAGCGAGGTTGCCTTATCGGAAATCCTTAATAAGGTTTCTCTTACAGGAGAGGTGACAAAGGTTGAAGTCAGCAGCCCGGAGTTGTTTTCTGCGCATAAGAATGATTCCGGCGAGTGGATCGTAACTGCCCACAAGGCCTTCAGCTCAGAGGAGTGGATGAAGGTTACCATAAACGACAAAGAATATAAGATCACCGTGACGGATGATTTGGATACCATGTCCTTTGCCGATCTGCAGGCACTGATAGACGGCGCAGCAGACGGCGGT
>JAILQQ010000203.1 GCA_024698885.1 Lachnospiraceae bacterium
TGGAAAAATAAGATAGAACAAATGTTTAGGTGACAAATTATTTTAAGATGATGGAAGATTGTTGGGAGATTGTGTTTTACCTTTATTAATAGATATAAAAGGATGAGAATATAGGATTATCAATAAAAGGAGCTTTTGTAGCTGTGGCAATACAAGAGCTTCTTTTTTGAATAAACTTTTCTATCTTGCTGTTATCTGCGTTGCGGAAGCTTTGGGATTGTTACTCATAAAGCTGAAGGGGAATGTGTTTCATATTTTTAATAATTCAATTTGTATAGCATTAATATTGTATTATCAAACAATTTCTCCGTTATTAATGAACAGGGAATGTCGAAGGCGCAGAAGGGAAGGGTAAGCATGAAGAAAAAGGGAATCATTGCTTTGATCCTTGCAGGTATTCTGGCTGGTATCTGTTGCGGGGCGATCCGGGGGAAAAATATCATAAGGCCGACATATGCGAGTATTGAGGAGGCACGGGTAGAGGAAGGATTTTTCGGCCATGTCGATATTCTTTCCCGGTTTAAGCAGAACACGGTATATCTGGCTGAAATGACGGAAGAAGCCTTGCAGGTTATCAATTATGAAGCGCTTGCGGATCATATCGCATTTTCATATGAACCAGTGATAAACGGGATATTTGTCAAGGTTTCAAACGATAGTGGGGTAGGGCTGGGCTGCGTGGTCAGGATCGAAGGAAAGGCGCAGGAGATTCCTTTTCTGCCGCCGAATGGGGAAAGGCTGCTGTTCTATGATCTGGATCCTTATCTGTTCAATCATGGCTTTACCATTAACGGAAAGGGGAGCGGGGAGAAGACAGCTTCTGTAACCATTACAGCTTCTGAGCCGGATTCTGTGAGGGAAGTATCTGAATTAAAGTATGCGATCGAGGAAAGCGAGGTGAGCAAAGAGGAATATGAAAAAGCCTTAGAGTTTAGGGAAAAGGGATACTGCTCATTCCTTGATGACAGGGAAATGAAGGGCTTTATCCTGAAGTTTTATTGCGGTGGAAACCTGATGGCAGGAAGCAGCATGGAGACATCAGATTGGTGCAGATTCGGGGAAGGGAACAGGTGTTTTGCGGTTCCGGTCCCGGACGGCATTGAGGCCGATGCCATCGAAATGGAATACTATTATTAAAGCATTGACAGGAAGGAGAGATGTGTCATGAAGAAAAGAGTTTTATCAGGAATTATCAGTATGGCCCTGGTTCTTGCAATGGGAGTGACAGCCATAGCATCTGAGAGCAATGATTATTCAGAGGATGGGAACGTTGCGATCCCAGTCACGGCTGTTGTGGCCGGATCCTATATGGTTACGCTTCCCGCGGCGATTGATTCCCTGACAGTGTATGCGACCAACCGGATCCGGCTGGATGTTCCTTTTACGGTGGAAATGAAGGGGTTCAGGAATCATTACCTGGAGCTGTCTGCAAGCGTAACGGAGCTGACCGGAGAGAATTCCGGGAAAAAGCTCCTCTTTGCCAACAGTGTTAACCCGGCGACGACAGAAAGCGGGGTGCAGATGTTTGTTAATGACGAGCACATCATCGATCCGAAAACGGTTATGAAAACTACATTCACGGATGATAATGGCAGCACGATTACCCCGAATGTATATAGCATGACCGGTTTTGAGGAATACTTTTCCGGCTCCTATAAGTCAGGGATTGAAAGCACGTCGTTTATCGGCAAACGCTCCACTTCCGGCGACAATAAGCTATCGGATACGATCATGATGCCTGGCCATGGGGATATTGAATTTGATGCGGAAACGGGTAAATATATCAGAAACGCTGTGAACGTCGAAGATATTGTGCCGGATCAGTATACAGGCAATGTCACCTGCACCTGGTCTGTTAAGGAGATAGACAGCCTGCTTGTGGATTAGATCGTGAGAACGTGGATAAAACGGCGAACCGGCGGCGGGGAGCCGTTTTATTCACGGAATATCATGAGCTGATGACAATTTCGCAGCAGATCATAGAAGGGAGCTTTTGGATGAAAAGGATTTGGAAGGGCTGTCTGGCCATATTATTATCTACAGCGTTGTTTGCTTCAGATACTGTTTATGCGGAAGATGGTTATGAGGAGCATATACACGATCTGGTTTATTCCTATGTGTCGGAAGACAGCCACAGGGTTATCTGTGCTTCCTGCGATCTGGAATCCGTCCTGGAGGATTGCGCTTATGATGATAACGGGAGCTGTATTCGGTGCGGCCATCGGAAAGAGGAGGCTGATGCCGGCATAACAGAGCTTCCGGATACGGAGGCTTTGGAGGACAGCACAGAGGAGCACGGCGATAGCTTTCATGTAAATTTCCATATAGCGGAAAACGATCCAATCTGCCGGGAATACTATTATGGCGAAAGCTTGAGAGCTCCAGGCGTTCTGCCGTATGTGGACAAATTCGGGATACATACCTTTAAACGCTGGGAGCCGGAGCTTTGTGAGACGGTGGGCGGGGATCAGGATTATGTGGCAGAATATGAACTCACGGAAGAAAACAAAGCAGTCTATAATTATGTCTGGAAGGACTACGATGGAGAGATACTGAAGGAGACCTCCGGATATCTGGACACGGTGGATATTACAGTGCCGGAAGTACCTGAACGGCCGGAGGATACAGAGTATCAGTATCAGTTTAAGGAGTGGCTGCCCTGTGATACGTTGGAAAGCGCCTACGAAAAGTGGAAGGAAGAGGGCGCTGACATTTCCCGGCAGATCACGGTTGAGAATATTGCTACTTATCTTGCATATGAGAAAGAGGAGATGATGTATACCGTTTTATTCCGGGATTATGACGGCAGCATGATCAGGGAGGATTCAATCTGCTTTGGAGCTCCGCTTTCTTGTCCGCAGGACCCGGCCAGAGAGAGCGACAATGAGTATGCTTATGTATTCAGGGGATGGGTGCCGGAACCGGAAGCGGTTTGCACAAAATCCGTCGTATATACCGCCGTATACGAAAGGACAGCATTGCCTAAAAGCTATACCGTCACATTTCTGGATTGGAATGGGAGGATTCTATCTCAGAAATCTTATGAGAACGGAATGAGGATCCTTCTGCCGGATGAGCCTGTCAGAAAAGAGGATGACCGCTTTAGCTACAGCTTCGACGGGTGGAAGCCTTGTGTAAACGAAACCTGTGTTAAGGATATGGTGTATACGGCAAAATACTTGAAAACGTCTAAAGCGGAGAACTGTCCATATACGGTCACATTCCTGGATTATGACGGGTCGGTTATCAGCTCAGAGGAATATATGAACGGCGAGGAGGTAAGCATTCCGGGAAGCCCTGCCAGATCTTCGGAGGGATTTTTTTCCTATAAATTCCGGAAATGGGTGCCGGAGGTTTCGCAGAAGGCGGTTCAGGATACCGTATATACAGCGACATATACCAGGCTTCTGACTTTAGATAATAAAGAAGGGGCAGAAAATGAGTCAGTAAATGTGGAAATAGCTGAGGACCCTACTGAGCAAATATCCGGAGACGGCATCATCATAAGGTTTTTAAATGGGTATGGTTCCGTTATATCAGAGAAGGAATACACCAGAGGCGATGTTGTCGAGGTTCCAAAGGATCCCTCACGGAAGCCGGATGCGCAGTATTCCTATGAATTCCGGAACTGGGCTCCCGCCGTCTCCGAGACTGCGGAAAAGTCGGTCGATTACATGCCACAGTTTATCAAGAAGAAAAAGAAATGATGTAAAGAAGCGTTATTATGTAAAGATTCAAACAATCTTCGTAAAGTGACCGCTTGTCTGAATGAAAACAGGACAGGCGGTTCCTTTTCATTTTACAGACAAAAAAGCATAAATCTCAAAGCTGCCGGCATTGTGGCCATTCATCAGGTTCAGATAATTCTTATTGCTAATCCCTTTGAAATTTCTCCGTTATTAATCATCAGAGAATACTGCAGCAGTTTATATGGAAAGGGAAGGGACGATTGTATGGATATGATGGATAACAATAACACATTGAATGAAATCAATGCTGTGCAGAGGATCAAAGAAGAAATGCTGAAGGCGGATTATGTTTACAATGTTGATTATGATACCGCAAGAATGATCCTTATCAAGCTTTCCGAACAGGGGCTCGACATCAGCTCGGATCATATGAAGGAAAACTGGGTAGACGCATATAATCAGGCAGAGGTGATGGCTTTCGGAAGCCCGGAAGATGGCTCTTATACGACAGGGTTGTCACCGGATGAAGAGAGGGCGTTCCGGGATGTGGCCGCCTTGGCAAAACAGCATACTCCCGGGGTAGAAACGGCTGATCAGGATTCCCGGGATGAAGAGGAGCTGCTGATTCAGGACCGAAATATCGAAGCCCTTCTCTGCACCAAGGCGATCTGCGGGGTCAGGGATTACCTGAAGGAGCAGCACATCAACCTGACAGTATCACAGGCAAGGCAGTTTCGTAAGCATATCGGCTTTGATTCCTTTCAGACTGACATCCGGTCGGCATATGAGGCTATGTTTGGAAAAAGAAGGGACGGGGCAAGAGAGGAAGGAGGGATCGAAGCTTTTCTCAGGGAAGCAGGGATATCGCAGGGGCTGGGGGGTTCGCTGCCAGAGTATCTTAAGCTTGAGGATCCGGATTCTCCATACAGCCTGAGCGCCATTCTCTCACAGTACGAAACCCTGCTTGAAAAGAAATATGTTGTAAAAACAGAGAAGCCGTCAGAAAAACGGATCATCGATGTATTCGCCGGAAGTGTTTCAGACCTGAGATCCGTCAACAGCCTGATCAACCCGAATGAATACAGGCAGAAGCAGCTTTATCAGGCGGCGAATGGAGATTATCCAAAGGACTTCCATTGCTTTGCGCTTTCGTCCGATGACCTTCTGCTGAGAAGCCCGAAGAATGACCGGCTTTACCACTTAAGGGGTACGCAGGTAACGGATCCCAGGACGGATGCGCCTATCGAGTCCTTTGCAGGCGCCTCCCTTGGGACGTATTTGTCAGTCGCAGACCGCATCGGGATGTTCAGGCTGAGACGCCACCTGACTTCAGAGGCTTACCGGAAGCTGGAGGAGCTTACGGAAAGGTATGTCCAAAATGAGGAAAGGCGGAAGGACTTCCTTTCAAGGGATCCGGAGCGAAAATCCATAGGCAGCGCCGCGGCCATCCTCGAATACCTGAACGGCCGCGGCATACAGTTTGAACTCAGGGAGGACAGCGGACCGGGGCAGATCCGGCTTTCCTGTGAGGAACCCCGCATGGATATCCGCCTGCTCGACCTGAAAAATCCGTCTTATACAGGAAAGATATTTGCAGGGGGTATTTCCACACGGCTGCAGCTGGACGGTGAGAGAAATGAGGACAGGCCCTTCGTTTATGATCCGCAGAGCGTCGTGGATATGCTGCGGTACAGGCTGGGCGAGTCTGTGAGGTCGGAATCCGTAAGGCTTAAAGACGGCGATGGGATTGCGGAGCATTATATCGGACAAAGCGGCAGGGCCTGCACGGAGGACGGGCTCCCCATCAGGACGCGCTTGCCACAGGGAAGCGCCGCATTGTCATCCGCTTTTACATCGACTTATATGACCGGCGCCGTGGAAAGCGTCAGGAAGGATAACCAGCGGGCGGTGCTGATCAACAGCGATGCATCCTTCTTTCCCTCTAAGATCAATATAGAAGACACAGATACGCAGAACAGTATATACCGGCTGTTCGATGCCATGGCCCTGGCCCGGGAGAATTTCAAGCGCTCGATCTTTGGCGGCAACATGGATGAGTATGACAGGACAGAGCCTCTGGGAATTGAACAGTGGGATAACTTCCGAAGGAACGGGAAAACCGGCTGGGAGCGGGACAGGGAGGGATTTGTCCTTGACCCTGTTTCAGGGGGCAGGGTTTCCGTTGCCGACCGTTCCCGTGATACCGACTGGGAGGTGCAGGCCGTCCACACAAATGACATGCTGATCTATGCGTATAAGGAAAGCTATCAGACCTATCTGGACAATGAGGACGCGGCACTCATCGGCATCGTGGACGGAAAGATCCAAAAGGAGTCCATCGAGGAATTCAACGTAAGGATCCGGGAGCTGGGGGAGAACATGAAGCTTGCCGAGGATGAGCACATCCTGGCGGTGCTGGAGGCGTTTGGCCTTAACGAGGGCTACACGAGGGAGGATAAGCTGTCCCTTGTAAAAAAGCATTTCGCGGCCGCCTGCGATACCCTGTTCGGATACAGGGAGGCTGACGGGGGCTTCCGTCTGAATTACAGCAATATCTTGAAATACAGCGGCCTTGATGAAAAGGAGCTGATGCGGATCCTTCAGGCAGTCAGGGGGAGCGGCGTAGCGGTCGAGTATATGAATGAAAATGAAGAGGAGCAGCAGTTTACCTATAACAGGCTTAAGGAGAGGACGATCACCTTTGATGCAGGATCGGCAAAAAGCCTGGTCAGGGATCCGGGAGACGGGACACTTAAGCCGGATTGTCCGCTGACCGCAACGGACGAAAGAAAAAGACAGTTCTGGGAACAGGTCACCCGGACAGCCCTGGAAGCCCTCGCAACCTCCGGCCTGACCGTAACAGCGCTGGAAGCAGATAAGAACGGCATCCTGCATTACTCCGGCATCCGAAAGACACACCGGGATGCTGGGAGGAATTCGGACAGCAGGATCGAGGGTTATATCGGACAGATCTTTGAACCGGATGAGCGGGGCGTGGTCCTGACAAAGTATGCCCATGAGAATAACAGGGCGTTCATCCCCGGCTATCAGGCCGTGATCGCGCCGGGAGAGGGCTCTGTCGAAACCAGGACGATCCTTCGAGGCTATGAGCAGCTCCTTCTTGAAAAACTCCGCTACAGCATCCGCTCCCAGCTGTTAAGGACCCAGGGCGGGGCACATCTGACGGATCCGTTAGATGTGACGGAGCTGAATTCCGTCTACCGGCATCTTTATAATGAGCCGCTTCCGTTTGACTATATGAGATCCCTTAGATCCAAAGGCCTGGCAGACGAGGAGATTGACGCTTATATCGAAACCCAGAGGGGCGCTGTCCGGTATCCCTCTGCCCTGAAGGATGAATCCACGATCAGTGCGGCTCTTTCCGCGGACCGCTCCAATTTCCTGGACGACCGGAACACGGATGGTTTTTCTCTGACAAAAAAGGATATGACCTGCCTTGAAACCTCTGAGCCGGGCTATTTTGACAGGGTGGCCACCTCCACCGGAGAGACGCAGGGGCTTTTGCGGTATCTTCCGAAGGGCTTTGACAGGCACGGCATGGTGGATCCTGTAACGGGGCGGATCAAACCGATAAACGACCCCAACCCGCGCTGTGCGCTTTTGTCCCTTGCGATCAACCGGTATGGGGAGTTTAACCCTTTTGACAGACAGCAGATGGTCTTTTCCAACCTTCTGCAGGCCCTGCAGTATGACAAGGCTGCAAAGATCGCGCACATGACATTGCAGGGCTTTACGATGGATGATGCCAACGTAATCTCAAGGGACTATGCGGAAAGGCATCTGGTCCCGACACAGAACATAAGGGAGGTTGAGAACCTGGATCCTTCCGTGCTTCAGAAAAATATAGATGCCGGCCGTTTCTTTCAGAAGGGGGAAACGGAAGGTACGGTTTATTTCATGGGTGAGCAATATGAGGTCGGCGGGGATGTTTCCTCCTACGGCGTGCAGATAAAGGAAAAGATGCTGGAACGGATGAAGACGGCGGCAGGGGAAGACAGGGATTTCACAGGCTATCGGATGCTTACGGTGGGAGACAAGCTCTGCGACATGAACGGCAACAAGGGCGTCATTTCCCTGGTTGTCGATCCGAAGATGGACAGTGAGGTTGCGCAGCAGAAAGGGATAGCCGATATTGTCCGCCTGTTTCAGCTGAATCCGGGCCTCGATATGGCCAGCGCGCCATTTACGGCGCCTTCCCGTTTTAATATGGGAACCACCAGGGGGATGATGGAAAACCCAGTGCCTTTATTCCTGCCGGACGGCAGCAGGGTCGAGGGCGCGATCGGAACCATTCCCATGATCATATCGGACAAAACCGTGGATGACAAAACACATATTTATGCGGAGGAATCCTTCGACAGAAACGGCAGGAAGGCCTCCTCGCAGCTTGCCTGGGGCCTGCAGGCAAAGGGGGCGGAGAAGCTGATGCGGCGCTTTTATAAGAACAATGCGTCCAATGTGAAAAACGTCCGCGAAAAAATGATTGCCATCGGCTGTGATATGAACGAGGATTACAGGCTCTGCCTTGGGTACCGCCCGCACACCCTTTCGGAGGGCGTTATGGAGAACCGCCCCCACATCCGGCTGCACCTGCCGGAACCGCTGTTTACGTCGCATACCAATAAAAACGGGACATTAGTAATTACGCCGCACAGCCTGAACAGGAAAAAGGCGGTGGATGACGCGCTGTTCCAGCTTTCCGTCCACGGAGGCTTTTTGGAGCTACCCTTTGCGCTTATGATGCATGAGAAGCCGAGGGTTGTAACCCCGTATGACAAGGAAGCCCGAAAATACCTCCTGCCTGTCCTTCCTGCTGATCTGCGCACGGAACAGACCTTTGACGACGGAACAGCAAAGCTCCATCAGTATACGAGATATTACCAGAGGATCATCGAAAGGGCTGTCGACTACGAGGTCCAGAACAGCATGCTTTCCTTCATCAAGGACGTTGATAAAAAGACGCTCGGCCCCCAGGCGGCGGAAAAGCTTCAGGAGAGGCGGAAGGAAATCGAAGCCAACCTTCGGACTGACAGGGAGTTTATCAGGATGTCCTATGGGCGGCTGAAGGATGAGATCATCCGCACGACCTTCACAGGAAGAAAGAATGCATGGAAGCAGAGCATCATGGGTCACAGGCTGAAGAACTCCGCCACCATGGTCTGGACGCCGGATCCTACGCTCAATATAGAGGAGATAAGGATCAGCAGGGAGAATGCAGAGAAGCTTCAGCTAAGGGACGGGGATCCCTGTCTTGTCTGGAGGGATCCGCTGCTCCGTCCGGAAGGCATTGCCTGTATGACCGTA
This sequence comes from Lachnospiraceae bacterium, assembly GCA_024698885.1. GTDB lineage: Bacteria > Bacillota > Clostridia > Lachnospirales > Lachnospiraceae > UBA2868. The sequence goes on from JAILQQ010000203.1 coordinate 9,015, forward strand.
AAGCTGCAGGAGGAGACGGATCCGTACCAGATGGTTGGCGCCGCGATCAACCCGGCAATGGACAAGCGCTTCGACGGTGATTTTGACGGCGATTCCGTAGCGATTGTCTCCCTGAATTCTGCGACGCTTTCCGAGCGGGCTTTAATGGAGGAGCTTGCAAAGAGATCACGGGAGGGGGAATTATCAGAAAAAGAGATCAAGACGATATGCCGGGGTTTTAGCCTCAGTCCCTTCGGGCTTGACCGGATCCGTGAAAAGCTTAAGGATGACCGGGAGATTACGACGGAAGCGGTGCGTAAGTTCGGGATAGAAAATACGCTTTCGGATCTCGGGCTTACCCCGGATAACGTAAAGGCATCGGGGGAGATCGGCCTTGCGCTGAACATGGGCCTTGATATCGCTTCCGGCTATGCCGTTTCAGAAAACAGGGAGGAGCTTGACGGGATGCTTTCAGAGGCAAAGAGCCATATAGCCTACGGGGAGCATAAAAAAGCCCTTCTGATGTTAAACAGCTATATCCACCATTGCGAGAAGGCCGCTCTTGGCTCGGATGTCGTGAGATACGGAAGCTGGAAAGAATACTTTGATTCGCTTAACCAGATGATCGTTTTCCATGAGGCCAAGGGAAAGATCGCAAAGGCAGAGGATATCGCGGCTTATGCGAATGTGTCCCAGATCGGCGCGGGGGATGGGAAAAGGATGGCATATAGGCCCTGGATCGATGACGCAACAGGAAAGTCGCACCTGAAAAAGGATGGGACACCGCAGATGATCATAGACACGGACAAGCCCTTTATTGATTTTGACAGATCCGCCCTTTGCAATGAGCCTTTAACCGACTGCCTGATCGAACGGAACGGAGAAGCAGAGAGGATCCGGGCGGACGAGGAGCTTGCCCGTGCCTGTAAGCATTATAAAGAGGATATGACCGAGCGCTATAAGCAGGTGGAAATGGCGACATCCATCAAAAAATACGGAACGGGCCTGGCGGGGGCCTATTCGCAGAGGGCGGTAAAGGGATTACGGGACCATTGCATCCTCGACGCCCTGGAACTGACCTACGGCGCCACACAGGGGATCCTTCAGGCAAAGCATGACGCGGCTGAAGCCAGACAGAAGTATCTGATCCTGACGGACGTTCTGCCGGTTCTCTGGAAGGGCTGCCAGATCCGGTTTAATGAAGACTCAGGCTCCTTTGAACCGGTTCTTTCTGACGGAGGCTACGTTGAAGCGACAAGGGATCAATGGGTTGCGCAATACAGGGAGCTGTGCGAAAGAAAGGAGGGGCTGGATTTTCCTATCCATGAGTCCCGCATCCAAAGAATCGGGGATGCCTTGTACCATCAGGGGGAATTTGCTGTTCTTGGAACAACAAATGAAAAGCGGATGATGCAGATCGATGTCTACAGCAGGACGGCCGGCTGCACGCTCGACAACCTGGCATATAACGGAAATGAAAAGACCCTGTATGAATGCTGTGAGAGAGGCGAGAATCTTTACGGCACAGGGAAGACGACTGATTTTATGCCGGAGGGATGCCTTTCAGGAGAGAGCAGGGCAATAAAGCCTCCCAAAAGCATCCAGGTCATGACGCTCACTCACATCGGAAAAGAACAGGAGTCCATAGAGCCGCCGGAAGAAAACCGGGAGCCAGCCGATCCGTTTAAGGTTGAGAACGGCGTATTACAGGCGGTACATGATAAGGCTGTGACGGAGCTGATCGTTCCGGACGGGGTAACTGATGTGGCGGACAGGGCTCTGGATGATCTGCCTGCCCTTGAACGGATAGTTTTTCCGGATTCTATGGAATACATCGGAAGGGAGGCTGCTCTTCACTGCGGAAGGCTTTTCAGCGTCTCTGTTCCAAGCGGCGCCTTTATTGAAGAAGGTGCTTTCCGTGCCTCTGTCCGGATCGAGGAGCGGGGGCTTGATCTCCAGATGAAGCCGACACTCTCTTTGGGACATTAAAAGACCGGCGTGAACCGTAAGGCTGTCCTGACCGAAAAATACTTACCGGCTTGGAAGGAGGCAGCTATAAAAATATCCGTTATTAATGGGTACAGAGAAATAAAAATCACAGGGAGGCTGAGCGGAATGTTTATTCATAAAAGAAGAATACAGGGCAACCAAAAACAATCAAAACGAAAAGGGAAAAGGGGAGGCAGGAGAAGCCTTTTTTCGCTTTTCTCTGAAAACAGAAAGATACCCGTGTGCATGGAGACCGTCCAGGCCTCCATACCGATCCGGGCGGTGCACGAGAAATACGATATTATCGAACCGTATCCGGGCTGCTACACGAAGAGCTACCGCATCTCGAATATCAATTACCAGACCGCTTCGGAGCAGGAGCAGGATATGATTCTGACCAGATGGAGGGCTTTTCTTAACTCCTTGGGTTCCAATACGGAGATGTCACTGACGGTGTTCAACCGGCCCCTGAATTTGAGGCTGTTTAAGGAAGAGGTTCTGTTGAAGGAAGCCGGGGACGGATATGACCATCTTCGGCGGGAGATCAACAAGGTCCTTATGCAGCGCATCATGTCCGGCAAAAACGGGATCATGCGGGATACCATTATCAATCTTTCTGTGCATACCGATTCCGTGAAAAAGGCCGCTGAGGTATTCAAACGTCTGGACAACGACATTGACAAGCATTTAAAGACCATCGGCTCCTCAGCGACGGTCATACCGGCGGAGGAGCAGGTGGAGATCCACCATGATATCTACAACATTGATCATCGCGGGGAATTCCTGACAAAGACCAAGGTGCTTGGAGAGGACGGCAGGATGAGGGAGGTACATTCCTTTGATTTTGACAACATCCGCTCCCAGGGGCTTAGCGTCAATGACGTGATCGCGCCCTCCAGTCTGATCGTCCGCCCGAAGCATCTGGAGCTTGGCTCCCAGTATGCCAGGGTATTAAGGGTCACGGCCTTCCCGGCAATCATGAGCGATAACTTTTTTACCGACCTGACCAATATGACCTTCCACATGCTTACGACGATCAACGTCAAGCCGATCAGCAACGCAAAGGCCGATGCTTTGGTCAACCAGCAGATCGCTTATGTGCGGGAGGAAAAATACAACAGACAGCAGGCCAACCGCAGGCATAGCGTGGATGAATCCATGATAAGCCCCAGTATTCTTGAAAAGGAAGCGGAAGTCCTGAACCTGCGGGATGAGATGCATAAGAATGACGAGCATCTTTTTGAAGTGACGATCACGATGGTCATCTTTGCCCAGGACCTGTCCGCCCTGGATGAATACACGGACACTGTCATATCCGAATGCAAGAAGGCCTCCGTGACCTGTGAGGTCATTGAGGGACAGCAGGAGGAAGGCTTTGATTCCACCCTGCCGTTATGCTGCAACCTCCTTCCGCTGCCGAGGACCTTAAAATCTTCTTCGTTAGCGATCCTTGTGCCGTTTTCCATCCTGGAGATCAACGAAAGCGACGGCATTAATTATACGATGAATGCGGTTTCCAAGAACCTCATCATTTATAACAGGGAGAATAAGCCTAATTTCAACGGCTTCATCCTTGGATCCTCCGGATCTGGGAAGTCCTTTACGGTAAAAACTGAGATCATACACGTCTTCCTAAAAAAGAACGCGGATTTCTTGATCATCGACGCAGAGCAGGAATATATCTATATCACGGTCAAGCTGGGCGGCGTCGTGATCCCGATCATGCCGGGTGGGAAGTGGCACATCAATCCTTTGGACATCAGCGAGAGCTATGAGTTCGATGAAAGCTCCATCGGGAGCTTTGGGGAGATTGCGGATCCGATACTGGAGAAGGTGTCCTTTATCATGAAGCTGTTTGAATCCATGCTGCATAAAAGCTGGGGC
>JAILQQ010000250.1 GCA_024698885.1 Lachnospiraceae bacterium
GGCTTTTATGCTATCAACAGGATAGAGAACCGGATCCGTTAGGGGAAAAGGATTGCAGTCCGGATGGCCTGGCCGTTTAGGAGCTGTGCAGATATAAGACAACAGGATTGCGCAGGATTTTTCTTCGAGATTGTTTTGCAAGATGAAGGAGCATAGTGGGCTATGTGACTGAATCTTGCAAAATGAGATCGGAGAAAAAGACAAGCAAGATGTAAGGTTATTTTTGCACAGATCCTAAGCGCACGACTTGCGGAGCAAGTCGGCGCAGAGGAAATGATTCGGTCTGCAGGCAGCCCGAATCGGCATGAACAGGTTCATGCCTAAGCGCACGACTTGCGGAGCAAGTCGGCGCAGGAAGGGGAGTATGATCATATGGCAAAGGGGTCCAGACGTGGCGGAGCTTCCGGTGCAAGGAGGTCATCTGCCGCAAGAAGCAGTACAAAATCGACAAGTACCAGACAGAAAAGAGGACGGCAGGGCGTAAATAACGATGTTATGGATGAAGTGATCCTGTTGCTCGTCCTTACTGTTTCGGTACTTTTATTTTTGAGCGACCTGAAACTGATCGGCAGCTTCGGCAAGACGGTCAGCGGCGTGCTGTTCGGTGTTTTCGGCATTGCCGCCTACGTCCTTCCTTTTGCGCTGTTCTTTTCGGCTGCTTTCCTTATTTCGAATAAAAGAATGCCGGGGGTCGGTGCCCGCATCGGCGCTTATATCCTGTTAGTGCTGATCATCTGCTCCTTTGCCCATCTGATCGGCATGAAGGATTACGCGGATACGCCGCTTAAGGATTTTTACGGGCTCTGCAGCGAGGGCAGAAAGGGCGGCGGCGTGGCCGGCGCGGCGGTTTCCTCGGCTCTCATTAAGGCGATCGGCCGGATCGGCGCGTATATCGTTCTGATCGTTCTGACGATCATCTGCGGCGTGATCATTACGGAGCGTTCCTTTGTCAGGGGCGTCAGGAAAGGCTCACGCACCCTTGTCGACAAATCCAGAGAGGGAGCGAAAAGACATCATGAGCACCGCGCCGTGAGACAGGAGGAATTAAGGAGCGAACGGGAGCTCAGGGAGCAGGAACGGGCCGTCAGACAGGAAGAGCTTCGGGTTGACAGAGAGCGCCGGGCTAAGGAACGGGCCGCCAGACAGGAGGAGCAGCGGCAGGAGCGTGAGCTTCGGGAAATGGAGCGCGCGATCGAGCGGGAAGAACGCAGAGAAGCCAGACGGGAAGCTGTGGCAGAGCGTGAGGAGGCCTTAAAGGAGCGGAAGCTCAGACGAAGCGAAATGAAGGTCAGCGGCGTTATGCTGAATACAAAGCTGACCGATGAGACGGCGCTTGCGCAGACCGAGGCAGAGGATCGGAAAGAAGCGCTTGAGGAGCTGGAAAGCAGTATTGTTGCGGAAACCGCGGAAGCTGTTTTTATTTCAGAGGATATTCATGAGCTGAAGGCGGAGGATCTGCAGAATATCGAGGATATCCGGGCGTTCCGCCGGTCGGGCACCGAACAGACGGAAAAAATACCGATGGCGGAGCTGGATGCCGTGAATTTCAAATCCGTGCATCATATCAGCCTGGAGCATGTCGTTGACGGCGGTCAGAATATGGCATACCAGGCGCCTGAAAAATCCGGAAACGAGTATAATGCTTCAAACCGTGAGGAAAAGATCGTTTCGATCAACAGGCAGAAGCCTGTCATAAATGAACCGGAAGCGGCCTGTCCGCAGCCGGTCATAAAGATCGCATCAGTGGCGTTTCCTGACATAAAAATACCGGAGGAGCTTAAGGAGCAGGCCGGTGCGGGTATTGAAAATACAGAAGCTGACGAAATAGATTATGCCGCGCTGTTAAAGGAAATGTCGCCGGGCGGCACAAAAACAGAGCCGGCGCCCGATCCGGAAATGATGACGGAGCCTGAAGCGAAAACGGAGCCGCAGGCTGAACCGGAGACGGAACCGGAGCCGGAAATGAAGTCTGAGCCGGAAGTGGTAACGGAGTACGAAACGAGAACGGAACCGGAGTCCGAGCCGGCCGTAAAGGCGCCGTACATGCGGCCTGATCCGGCACTTTTGGAGAAGCCGAAAAATAATCAGAACGGGGATTCCATGGAAGAACTTCGCAGAACGGCCGGACGCTTACAGGAAACCCTCGCAACCTTCGGCGTGCATGTAACGATGACGGAGATCAGCCAGGGGCCTACGGTAACCCGGTTCGAAATGCAGCCGGATGTGGGCGTTAAGGTCAGCAAGATCCTGAGCCTTTCCGATGATATCAAGCTGAATATGGCTGCTACGGACGTCAGGATCGAGGCGCCGATCCCCGGAAAAGCGGCGGTGGGGATCGAGATCCCGAACAAAACCTCGATTCCCGTGAACTTCCGGGAGCTTGTGGAGGATCCCGCGTTTCAGAACGCTTCGTCCCATGTCTCCTTTGCCGTGGGAAAGGATATCGAGGGACGCGTGGTCGTGACGGATATCGCGAAGATGCCGCATCTTCTGATAGCCGGCGCGACGGGTTCCGGCAAGTCGGTCTGCATCAATACGCTGATCATGAGCATTCTGTTCAAGGCCGATCCGGAGGACGTGAAGCTGATCATGATCGATCCGAAGGTCGTGGAGCTTTCGGTGTATAACGGTATCCCGCATCTGATGATCCCGGTGGTGACGGATCCGAAGAAGGCGGCTGCCGCGCTGCAGTGGGGCGTGGTGGAAATGGATGACCGCTACAATAAATTCGCCGAATATAAAGTACGGGACATGAAGGGCTACAACAAGCTGGTGGAATCCGACCAGTTCAGCGATGTCCCGGAGGAGGAACGCCCCAGGAAAATGCCGCAGATCGTGATCATCGTCGATGAGCTGGCAGACCTGATGATGGTAGCCTCCAAGGAGGTGGAGGAAGCGATCTGCCGTATTGCCCAGAAGGCCAGAGCGGCCGGCATTCATCTGGTCATCGCGACACAGCGTCCTTCCGTCGACGTGATCACCGGCCTGATCAAGGCGAATATGCCGAGCCGGATCGCTTTCAGCGTTTCTTCGGGTACCGACTCGAGGACCATCCTCGATATGGTGGGAGCGGAGAAGCTGCTTGGCAAGGGCGATATGCTTTTCTACCCGCAGGGCTATTCGAAGCCGGCGAGACTTCAGGGCGCTTTTATCTCGGATGACGAGGTGACGGCTGTGGTGGATTATCTGAAGGAGCAGAGCGAGGGCGCGGATTACGACCATGAGGTCATAAACCGGATGAACGCCGTAAGCGACAATGCTTCGTCAGCCGGCGCCGGGCTGACACTGTCCGGGGACAATAACGGAAAGGATGAATTCTTCGAGAAGGCGGCCCGCTTTATTATCGAGAAGGATAAGGCCTCGATCGGCATGCTGCAGCGCTCGTTTAAGATCGGCTTTAACCGGGCTGCCAGGATCATGGATCAGCTGGCCGAAGCCGGTGTTGTCGGGGAGGAGGAGGGTACCAAGCCCCGCCGGATCCTAATGAGTGAGGAGCAGTTCGATCAATACGTGGAGGAATATTTATAATAACTATGAAGAAGGATATTGAAATAGCGCAGGAAGCCGTTCTGCTGCCGATCAGGGAAGTGGCGGAGAGGCTCAGCATAAAAGAGGAGGAGCTTGAGCCTTACGGCAGGTATAAGGCAAAGCTGTCGGATGAGCTGCTTGAGCGGATCAAAAAGCGGGAAAACGGAAAGCTTATCCTTGTGACGGCGATCAACCCGACGCCTGCGGGGGAGGGCAAGACGACCACCAGCATCGGTCTCGCGCAGGGGCTTTCCCGTCTGCAGAAAAAAACCATTGTAGCGCTCAGGGAGCCGTCTCTTGGTCCGTGCTTCGGCGTCAAGGGCGGCGCGGCCGGCGGCGGCTATTCGCAGGTCCTGCCGATGGAGGAGCTGAATCTGCATTTTACCGGTGATTTTCATGCCGTGACCTCTGCCAATAATCTGCTTGCGGCGCTTCTTGACAATCATATCAAGCAGGGCAATGCCTGCCGGATCGACCTGAACGCGGTGGTCTGGAAGCGGTGTCTGGATATGAATGACCGGGTACTCAGGAATATCGTGGTCGGACTGGGCAGCGCAAACGACGGGGTCGTCAGAGAGGATCACTTTGTGATCTCCGTAGCGTCCGAGATCATGGCCGTACTGTGTCTTGCTTCCGATCTGAAGGATCTGAAGGAAAGACTGAAACGGATCATCGTGGCCTATGACGTGGACGGAAAGCCTGTAACGGCGGAGGATATTCAGGCAGTAGGTGCCATGACGGCGCTGCTTAAGGACGCCCTGAAGCCCAATCTGATCCAGACGATCGAACATACGCCCGCGCTTGTGCACGGCGGTCCCTTTGCCAATATCGCGCATGGCTGCAACTCCCTGATCGCGACGCGGACAGCCTTAAAGCTTTCGGATTATGTGGTCACGGAGGCGGGCTTCGGCGCGGATCTGGGGGCTGAAAAATTCTTTGATATCAAATGCCGGATCGGCGGCCTGAAACCGGACGCAGCCGTACTGGTCGCGACGGTACGGGCCTTAAAGTATAACGGCGGCGTGAAAAAGGAAGCGCTTTCCGGGGAGAATACGGAGGCGTTAAAAAAGGGTATCGTCAATCTCGGCAAACATATTGAAAATCTGAAGCGGTACAAGGTGCCGGTCATCGTGGCGATCAACCGTTTTGAAACGGATACGGCGGCCGAGCTTTCGATCGTAGAGGAATATGTGAAAGATCAGGGAGCAGCCTTTGCTCTTTCGGAGGTTTTCGCAAAGGGCGGCGAGGGCGGTATCGCGCTGGCAAAGCAGGTGCTGTCCGTGCTCGAGAAGGAAAAAAGCGATTTTCATCCGCTTTATGAACTCTCTCTTTCCATTCGCGAGAAGATCGAAACCATCGCGAAGGAGATCTACGGCGCGGGATCCGTGCAGTTTGGCAAGGAAGCCCTGAAGCAGCTTGCGCAGATCGAGGAGAACGGTTTTAGCGGGCTTCCGGTCTGCATGGCCAAGACCCAGTATTCGCTGTCGGACGACCCGTCGCTTCTCGGGCGGCCGGAGGGCTTTGTGCTGACGGTGAGAGAGCTTTATGTATCAGCGGGTGCGGGGTTTGTGGTGGCACTGACAGGTTCTGTGCTCACGATGCCCGGATTGCCGAAGCATCCGGCGGCTTATGATATCGATGTGGATGATTCCGGAAGGATCACAGGATTGTTTTAAGGAAAAACGGCGGTAACTGTTCAGAAGCCAGAGGGTTCTGAACAGATACAAACGGCGCAGATAAGGAGGATCGGGATGGCTGTATTGATCGATGGGAAAGCGATCTCTTCGCAGATAAAGGACGAACTGAAGGCGTATGTGGCAGAGAAGGGGCTTTCGGATAAGCTCTGTCTCGCCGTCGTGTTGGTCGGAAGCGACCCGGCGTCCCAGGTATATGTGAATAATAAAAAGAAGGCCTGCGAATATGTCGGGATCGGTTCGAAATCCTTCGAGCTTCCGGAAACGACGGGGGAGGAGGAGCTTCTTTCCCTGATCGACCGTCTGAACGGGGACGACAGCATTACCGGGATCCTCGTTCAGCTGCCGCTTCCGCTGCAGATCAGAGAAGACGTTGTGATCAGACGGATCGCGCCGGAAAAAGACGTGGACGGCTTTCATCCGATGAATGTCGGGCGGCTCAGCATTGGGGAAAAGGGCTTTGTCTCCTGCACGCCGGCCGGTGTGATCGAGCTTCTGAAGCGTTCCCGGATCCCTGTGGAGGGAAAGGAATGCGTCGTGATAGGCCGCAGCAATATCGTGGGAAAACCCATGGCCATGCTGTTACTGCGGGAGAACGGAACCGTGACGGTGGCCCATTCCAGGACAAAGGATCTGCGGGAGGTCTGCAAAAGAGCCGATATCGTGGTGGTAGCCATCGGAAAGCCGAAATTCATTAACCGGGAATATATTAAAGAGGGGGCGACAGTCATTGATGTAGGGATCCACCGGATGGAAAACGGGAAGCTCTGCGGAGACGTGGACTTTGCGGATGTGGAGTCTGTTGCGGGAGCGATCACGCCGGTTCCGGGCGGTGTCGGTCCTATGACGATCGCCATGCTGATGTCTAATTGTGTTTATTCGTAAGGACAGTTCAGTCTGAAATATAAGGAAATGATCCAGTCAGGGAACCTGACTGGATCGGCATGAACAGGTTCATGCCTAAGCGCACGATCTGCAAAGCAGATCGGCGCAGTGAGGAAAAGCTGATAAGATATGAAGTGCCCCAAATGCGGAACGGAAATAATCGAGGGCTACCTGTATTGTCAGAACTGTGGGGAAGAGATCCGGATCGTTCCGGATTACGAACCGGAGCTGTTTGATGAGCTTTCTGAAAGCATCTCCTCTCTGGGAGAGCTTAAGGGCTTAAGCCCTTCTGAACGGGAGCATGTTGAGCAGCTTTTTGTCACCACAAAGGAGATCAAGGCAAGACGGGACCTGACCATAGAGCAGGAACAGAAAAAAGAGAGCAGCACGAATGTCAAGCTGGCATTGATCATCGGCGCGGGCATTTTTTTTGCTGTTCTGTTTCTGGTTGCGATCATCCGCTTTAACCGCTACTTCGATTTTGACAGGCAATATGCCAACGCGCTGACGCTTCATGACAAGGGACAGTACGAGAAATCCCTGTCGGTCGCGCGCCATGCGCTGAATCTCAATCAGGCAGAGGATAAGACAAAGCTGCTGATCGCGGATGATTATTATGCGCTGGATAAATATGACGAATCAAACGCCGTTCTGTTCGGGATGCTTGAAAAGGACGCGGGAAGCGACGCGGCTCTGACGATCTATGATAAGATCATTGCCAATTATAAGGCGACGAAGGATTACGCCGCTATTGTCGAGCTTTTAAATAACGCGGAATCAGACGAGCTGCGGGAACGCTACCGCATCTATTTTGCGGATGAACCAGGCTTCAGCGAAGCCTCCGGCGCCTATCCGGCGGATTTTAATCTGGTGCTTTCCTCGGACGCACCGGGACAGATCTTCTATACCACGGACGGGAGCGAGCCCGGCGCGGATGCGCTTCTTTACGAGCAGCCGATCCATATCGGAGAGGGAGAAACCACGGTGACGGCTGTATTTGTCAACGAATACGGTATCCGGTCGGAGCCCTGTGCCCGGTTCTATTCCGTGGAATTTAAAGAAGCCGCGGCTCCGGTGTTAATGACCGAAAGCGGCAGCTATACGATCCCCCGCCTGATCACGGTAGATTTCCCCGAGAACTATTCGGTATATTACAGCGTTGACGGAGAGGACCCGACGCAGGATTCTCCGGTATATGAGCGCCCTCTGGATATGCCGCTTGGAGCAAGCGAGCTCCGTTTCGCCGCGTGTGACAGTCATGATAACTGGTCAGAGGTGGTAACGGGAACATATACGCTGAATATGGAATGCTTTATCGATCTGAATACGGCGCTGGAAGCGCTCAAGATCCAGCTGATGAGCAAGGGAGAGAATTCTCTTTTGAATGAATACCGCTGCTCCTACGGATACGGGAACGGGGAAAGCAGCTTTTACCTGATCGACGAGTATGCTTACTCCGGGTCCGAGACCGGCCGGCGTTTCATGGTGGATACAAAGACCGGCGCGATGTTTGAGGCCAAATGGAATAACAGTAAACAGGATTATGAAACGGTTGCATTTTAGCTGATAATTCATTATATTTTAGTGTGTATGCGCACGACTTGCAAGGCAAGTCGGCGCAAAAAAGGAAATGATCCGGTTCAAAAAACGAACCGGATCGGCATGAACGGAAGTTCATGCCTAAGCGCACGACTTGCAAGGCAAGTCGGCGCAGAGAAGGAGGAAATCGAATGTATAGGATCATGAAGGCTGAAAATCTGGTGGAGAGCATCTACTTAATGGAAGTCGAAGCTCCGCTGATCGCGAAATCCTGTAAACCGGGACAGTTCGTTATAGCAAAGATCGATGAAAGAGGGGAGAGGATCCCTCTGACCATCTGTGACTATAACAGGGAGAAGGGTCTCATTACGATCGTATTCCAGGTCGTAGGCGCTTCTACCTACCGGATGGCAGGGCTCAAGGCGGGCGACGCTTTCCGGGATTTTACGGGCCCTCTGGGACAGCCCTCCGAATTTACGGCGGAGCCTCTTGAGGAGCTTAAGAAAAAGAAATTACTGTTTGTGGCCGGCGGCGTCGGGACGGCGCCTGTCTATCCGCAGGTCAAGTGGCTGAAGGAGCGCGGAATCGAGGCGGATGTGATCGTCGGCGCAAAGACGAAGGATATTCTGATCCTGGAAGAACAGATGAAGGAAGTGGCGGGGAATCTGTATGTGACCACGGATGACGGCTCTTATCAGAGAAAGGGCATGGTCACCGAGGTGATCAAGGATCTCATTGAAAATGAGGGACGTCACTATGACGTGTGTATCGCCATCGGGCCCATGATCATGATGAAATTTGTCTGTCTCTTAACGAAGGGGTATGATCTGAAAACCATCGTAAGCCTGAACCCGATCATGGTGGACGGTACGGGAATGTGCGGTGCCTGCAGGGTCAGCGTAGGCGGGAAGACTAAATTCGCCTGTGTGGACGGTCCTGAATTTGACGGCCATCTGGTGGATTTCGATGGGGCGATGAAGCGCCAGCAGCTGTATAAAACCGAAGAAGGCAGAGCCTATCTGAAGGCAAAGGAAGGCGATACGCACAGCGGCGGATGCGAGCTGGATCAAAAGGGAGGTGACCGGTAATGGATGTGCTGAAAAAAGTTCCGGTAAGAGAACAGGAGCCGAAGGAACGGGCCCGTAATTTCGAGGAGGTCTGCTACGGCTATAACGAGGCGGAGGCGACAGAGGAGGCGGGACGCTGCTTAAACTGTAAGAATGCCAAATGTATCGAAGGCTGCCCGGTCGCGATCAATATCCCTGCCTTTATCCATGAGGTGAAGGAAGGCAATATGGAGGAGGCGAGCCGGATCATTTCGGAAGCTTCGGCGTTACCCGCCGTCTGCGGCCGTGTCTGCCCGCAGGAGAGCCAGTGCGAAGGACGCTGCATCCGCGGGATCAAGGGCGAGCCGGTCTCTATCGGCAAGCTGGAGCGCTTTGTGGCGGATTATGCCAGGGAGCATGGGATCAAGCCTAAGGTGAACGTTCCGAAGAACGGGAAAAAGGTGGCTGTGATCGGCTCCGGCCCGGCAGGACTTACCTGTGCCGGCGATCTGGCGAAAATGGGCTATGAGGTCACTGTGTTTGAGGCGCTGCATGAGCCGGGCGGCGTGCTGGTATACGGGATCCCTGAATTCAGGCTGCCGAAGCAGGCGGTCGTCGCGAAGGAGATTGAAAATGTGAAGGCCCTCGGGGTCCGGATCGAAACCAATGTGATCATCGGGCGTTCCGTGACGGTGGACGAGCTTAAGGAACAGTACGACGCGATCTTTATTGGATCCGGCGCCGGTCTTCCCCGCTTTATGGGGATCCCGGGTGAAAACCTAAACGGCGTGTACTCCGCCAATGAATATCTGACCCGCAGCAATCTGATGAAGGCCTTTGACGAGAATTATGATACGCCCATCAATCCGGGGAAAAAGGTTGCGGTGGTAGGCGGCGGAAACGTGGCGATGGATGCTGCCAGAACGGCGCTTCGGTTAGGCGCGGAGGTCACGATCGTATACAGGCGTTCCGAGGAGGAGCTGCCCGCCAGAGTGGAGGAGGTACACCACGCGAAGGAGGAGGGCATACAGTTTATGCTCTTAACGAATCCGACGGAAATACTGGCGGATGAGAACAATCAGGTCCGCGGGATGACCTGCATCCGGATGGAGCTTGGAGAGCCTGATGAATCCGGAAGACGTTCGCCGGTGGAGATACCGGGTTCGGAGTTTGAGCTTAGCGTCGATACCGTGATCATGGCGCTCGGAACCTCGCCGAATCCCCTTATTTCCTCGACGACAGAGGGACTGACCGTGAACCGGCGCGGCTGCATCGTGGCAGACGAGGAGTTCGGACAGACTGCCCTCAAGGGCGTTTTCGCCGGCGGTGACGCGGTTACGGGCGCGGCGACGGTGATCCTTGCCATGGGGGCCGGTAAGGCGGCCGCAAAGGGAATTGACCGCTATTTAAGTGAAAATTGATATTATCTGCGTCGGCAGACTGAAGGAGGATTATCTGCGCGAGGCCGCACGGGAGTATGAAAAACGATTGTCCCGCTACTGCAAGCTTCAGATCCTTGAGGTCGCGGACGAAAAGACGATCGAGGATGCTTCCGACGCTATGGCAGAGCGGATCCGGAGTCTGGAAGCGGAGAGACTGAAAAAGCATCTGCGCGAGGAAGCATGCCTGATCACGTTGGAGATCGCAGGCAGGGAAATGAGCTCCGAGGCGTTTGCCGGAGCGGTCGAACAGCTGAAGCTGCAGGGAACGAGTCATCTGCAGTTTGTGATCGGCGGTTCGATTGGTTTACATAACTCTATCATTAAACAGAGCAAATGGCATCTGAGCTTTTCACAGATGACCTTCCCGCATCAGCTGATGCGGATCATTCTGCTGGAGCAGCTTTACAGGAGCTTCCGGATCAATGCCGGTGAGCCTTATCATAAATAATGAGTGAAGTGATTGAAAAGGAAATGATGATCGAGCCGGAGCATGCCAGGAATATTTTCGGGCAGCTTGACCGGCATGTGAAGCAGATCGAGAAAAGCTTTCAGGTCCGCCTTTTTGAACGGGAGGACAAGCTGAAGATCGCCGGGGAGCAGGGCATGGTGGCAATGGCCGAAGAGGTATTGTCGGAGCTTTACGCGCTGTCGAGACAGGGGAACACCATCGATGAACAGAAGGTTTCCTATGTGATCGATATGGTGCGCGAGGACAGCCCGCATGCGCTGTCATCGATCGACGCTTCTGTGATCTGCCATACGACGGCGGGAAGACCGATCAAGCCGAAGACCCTGGGGCAGAAGGAATATGTGGATCTGATCCGGGATAAGATGATCGTATTCTCCATGGGACCTGCGGGTACAGGAAAGACATACCTTGCGATGGCCATGGCGATCACGGCCTTTAAAAACGAGGAGGTTGAACGGATCATCCTGACGAGGCCGGCGATCGAGGCCGGCGAGAAGCTCGGATTTCTGCCGGGAGATTTACAGAGCAAGGTGGATCCGTATCTGCGGCAGCTTTATGATGCCCTGTATCAGATCATGGGTGCGGACGCCTTTCAACGGAATATGGAAAAAGGCCTTATCGAGGTGGCGCCGCTTGCCTATATGCGCGGCAGAACGCTGGATAATGCCTTTATCATATTGGATGAAGCCCAGAATACAACACCGGCGCAGATGAAGATGTTTTTAACGAGGATCGGGTTTGGCTCCAAAGCCATCATCACCGGAGATCTGACGCAGAAGGATCTGGCACCTGGTACGGTTTCGGGACTGGATATCGCGCTGCGGGTGCTGAAAAACATAGAGGATATCGGGTTCTGTACGCTGACGGCCCGGGATGTGGTGCGGCATCCGTTAGTACAGAAGATCGTTAAGGCGTATGAGGATTATGAGCAGAAGATGGTCAGGCGTCCAAGGCAGAAAGTAAATGTTAGAAGAAGAATCGGCGCAGGAGGAGAGCGAAGATGACGGCTTTGGTCGAGACGGAGGTACAGACGGCATTTGATTTTGACCATCAGGCGCTTTTTACGCGGGTGCTGACCACCGTTCTGGAGGCAGAGCGCTGTCCCTACGAGGTCAGCGTCTCCCTGTTTATTACCGATGATGAGGAGATAAGGCGTCTGAACCGCGAAAACCGGGATATCGACCGGCCTACGGACGTACTTTCCTTTCCGCTTGTCGCTTTTTCTTCTCCGGCCTGCTATGACGGTCTGGAGGAGGATCCCGATAATTTTGATCCCGACACGGGGGAGCTGCTACTTGGCGATATTGTGCTCTCTCAGGACAGGATCATCGCGCAGGCGGATGCTTACGGCCACAGCAGAGAGCGGGAGTACGCTTTTCTGATCGTACACAGCCTGCTGCATCTGCTCGGATATGATCATTTAAGTGAGGAAGAAAGAGCTGTTATGGAGAAGCGGCAGGAGGAGATCATGGAACGCCTCGGCATCTCCAGAGAATAAAAGCAATCAGCGGGCATGGAAAAAAGAGACAGCAAAGGCTCTAATTTCATAGTACAGGGAGGTATTCTCGCCGTAGCCGGCATCATTTCCCGGATCATCGGTCTTCTTTATCGTATCCCCCTTCAAAAAACCATCGGAGACAGCGGAATGGGGTATTATTCCGCTGCCTTTCAGATTTATTCCATTATGCTGATCATATCGTCCTATTCGCTGCCGGTGGCTGTTTCCAAGCTGATGGCGGGGAGACTGGCCAGAGGACAGTATAAGAACGCAAGGAAGCTTTTTCACGGTGCCTTGCTGTTTGCGGTGATCACGGGCGGCGCTTCGATGCTCATTGTACTTTTCGGCGCGGATATCATGGCCGGAAATATCATGAGTCTCCCGCGCAGCGCCATCGCGCTGCGGGTTTTGGCGCCGACGCTCCTCATTGTCGCTCTGATGGGGGTGATGCGGGGCTATTTTCAGGGAAGCGGCACCATGATGCCGACCGCGACCTCCCAGCTGATCGAACAGATCGTCAACGCAGTGGTTTCCGTGGCTGCTGCGATCTATCTTTTTCAATACGGTACGAAGGTGGCGGCCCTGCTCAGGGTCGAGGCCTTTGCGCCTGCCTACGGCGCGGCGGGCGGTACCCTCGGGACGTTAGTCGGGGCGTTAACCGGGCTGATCTTTTTGTTTATTATTTTTCTGATACAGCGGAAGGATCTGAAACGGGCGGTCAATTCCGACAGGACGGAACGGATCGACAGCTTCGGCAGGGTCTTCCGCATGCTCGTCATTACGATCCTGCCGGTGATCTTAAGCTCTACGATCTATAATATTTCGGATGTCCTTGACCAGGGGATCTTCGGAAATGTCATGGAGAAAAAGGGAATGAGCGAGGCTATGATCGCGGCAAACTGGGGTATCTTCAGCACCAAATACAAGGTGATCATAAATGTCCCGGTGGCGCTTGCCAATGCCCTGTGCTCCTCCATGATGCCTTCCCTGACCGCGAGCGTCGCCCAGGGAAATCTGAAGACGGCCAGACGAAAGATCCGGATCAGCATGCGCTTTGTGATGATCGTGGCGATCCCCTGTGCCGTCGGACTTGCCGTACTCGGAGAACCGATCTTAACCATCATGTTCTCCGGAGAGATCCATACGGCCGCGCTGATGCTCCGGATGGGGTCTGCTTCGGTGATCTTTTATTCGCTTTCCACGCTGTCAAACGGCGTTCTGCAGGGGGTTGACCGGATGAACATTCCCGTCAGGAACGCGGCCATTGCGCTGGTAGTCCATCTGGGGGTATTGTACCTTACCATATCTGTTTTCGATCTGAAGCTCTACGGCGTTGTTCTGTCGATCATTGTTTTTTCCCTTATGGTCTGCGTGCTGAACTGGATCGATATCAGACGCCATACAGGCTACCGGCAGGAGATCTTCCGTACCTTTGTGATCCCGCTTATCGCCTCTTTGATCATGGGTCTTGTGATCGGGCTTCTGTACTTCCTGTTAAGTAAAGCGATGCGCTTCGAGATTGCTACGATCATAGCGATCCTTGTCGGCGTCGTGGTGTATTTTGTGGCGCTTCTTCTGCTGAAGGGCGTCAGGGAATCAGAGATCCGCGCTTTCCCCGGCGGCAATGTCTTGGCGGCGATCGCGAAGTTTTTGAGGTTAATATAGGTATGAAGGTATGCGTAGTGGGCGGCGGCCCGGCCGGCATGGCTGCAGCGATCTCAGCCGCGGAAAACGGACATCTTGTTACGCTCCTTGAGCATGGCAGACGGGTCGGCAAAAAACTTCTCTTAACCGGAAACGGAAAATGCAATCTTTCGAATACGGATCAGGACCTTTGCCATTATCATGGCGATCCCTCTTTTATTCAAAGTGTTTTTGACCTTGTCTCTTATGAGGATGTGATCTCCTTTCTGACCGGGATCGGGATTTTCACCAGAAATAAAAACGGATATCTGTATCCCTACAGCGAACAGGCCTCCGCGGTACTTGACGATCTGCGCTTTGCCCTCAGAAATCTTAAGGTAAACACGCTTTGTGAAACACAGATCGAGGAGCTTGCACCCGCGGGGAAAGGGAGCGGTTTTTTCGTCAGATGGAAGGACATGGTTTCCGCCGAAAGTCACGCGGAAATATTTGACCGGGTGATCCTGGCCGCCGGCTCAAAAGCGGCGCCTGCTACCGGATCGGACGGCAGCGGTTACCGTCTGGCGGAAGCGCTCGGACATCCTGTCAGAAGACCGCTGCCTGCATTAACGTACATTAAAACGGACAGATTTTACTGCAAGCAGCTGGCGGGACTGCGCTTTGCTGCCGGTGTTTCCCTGATGATCGGCGATGAAAGGAAGGCCTTCGAAACGGGCGAGGTACAGTTTACGAAAGAAGGTATTTCCGGCATTCCCGTTTTTCAGCTGAGCTTCTTAGTATCGCGGGCATTGTCGGAAAAGTCCCGCAGGCGTTTATGCGTGCTGCTTGATCTGACGCCTTCTCTTGCAAAAGAGGCCTTGGTTTCCTATCTGAATACAAGACTGTCACAGGCCGGTGATAAAACGGCAGAAGAGCTTCTGATCGGATTTATGCCAAAGCAGCTTGCCGGCGTACTTCTGAAGCTTGCCGGGATCCCGTTTACGACGCCCTGTACGGCGCTTTCGGAGAAGGCGCTTTATGAGCTTGCCGCATGGATCAAGGCGCTGCCGTTTCCGGCGACAGGGACCGGCGGCTTTGATAAGGCACAGACCTGTACGGGAGGCGTTATCACGGACTCCCTTTTTCCGACGCTTGAGTCAAAGCTAACCCCGGGTCTCTATTTCGCGGGGGAGATCCTTGACGTAAACGGCGACTGCGGCGGTTATAATCTGACCTGGGCCTTTGCAAGCGGTATTCTTTGCGGGAAGCTTTTGACCTCCGCTTTGGAGCGCTCACCGGGAGGCAGAACATGATAAAGATCGATCAGCTGAAGCTTCCGGCGGAGCATACAGAAAAGGATCTTGAGGCAGCTGTTTCCCGTTATCTGAAAAAGGCGGGGCTCGGGGACAGGAAGTGGCCGTATCGGATTTTGCGAAGGTCCTTAGACTGCCGGAAAAAGCCTGACATATTCTATTCCTATCAGATCGGGGTTTTCCCGGAAGGAGCTGATCCTGCGGGATCCGGCTCTGACCGTGACAGGAGCGGGACGGAGGCTTTGCTGCAAAAAAGAGACAGACATCACCGGCTCACCTTTACCGATCCGCCGGTTTCCTATTCCGTTTTGCCCGTTGATAAAGACCGGCTCTCTTCCTTTAGCGGAAAGCCTCCTGTCGTGATCGGGGATGGCCCGGCCGGTCTGTTCTGTGCCTATGTTCTGACACTGGCAGGAATGCCGCCTGTTGTACTGGAGCGGGGAGAGCCTGTCGGGACCCGGACGGAAAAGGTGGATACCTTCTGGCGGGACGGAACCCTGGATCCCGATTGCAACGTACAGTTTGGAGAGGGCGGTGCCGGTACGTTTTCTGACGGGAAGCTGAACTCTTCCATAAAGGACAGATCCGGCCGAACGGGCTTTGTTCTGAACACCTTCGTCTCTTTTGGCGCGGATCCGTCGATCTTGTATGAAGCCAAACCGCATCTGGGAACCGACGTGCTGAAAAGAGTGATCGCCGCGCTCAGGAGCGACATGGAGAGGAAGGGCTGTGAGTTCCGCTTCGGCGCCAGGGCAGAGGAGCTTCTGCTGCAGGGCGGCCGGGTAAGCGGCGTTTTGGTGAAGGAGAAGGAGGCGCTGCCTTATTCCCTTTTTTCCGACTGTGTTGTGCTAGCGGCAGGACATTCCGCCAGAGACACCTTTTTTGCGCTGCACGACCAGGGGGTCCCCATGGAACAGAAGCCATTTGCCATGGGCTTTCGGGTGATCCACCCCCAGCGACTCATTGATAAAGCCCAGTACGGGA
This sequence comes from Lachnospiraceae bacterium, assembly GCA_024698885.1. Taxonomy (GTDB): domain Bacteria; phylum Bacillota; class Clostridia; order Lachnospirales; family Lachnospiraceae; genus UBA2868. The sequence continues at coordinate 16,022 of JAILQQ010000250.1, forward strand.
TTGAGAATGCGAGAGAAAGGGGACTTCCCGCCGCGGATTATAAGCTGACCTTTCAGGCGGCAGACGGAAGAGCGGTTTATTCGTTCTGTATGTGCCCCGGCGGCTATGTCGTGAATGCTTCCTCGGAACCGGGACGACTGACCGTAAACGGCATGAGCTATTCGGGAAGATCCTCCGGATATGCCAATGCGGCTGTTGTGGCGGCTGTCTTACCGGAGGATTTCGGGTCTTCTGATCCACTTGCCGGCGTCCTGCTGCAAAGACGGATCGAGGAGAAGGCCTGTTCCCTTTTACAGGGGAAGATCCCGGCACAGTGCTATTTGGATTTTAAACAGGGGACGCAAAAAGCATTGAAGGCACTCCCCTATGAGCCGGCGATCAAGGGAGAATACGGGCTTTCCGGTCTGCGGGGATTGTTTCCGGAGAAGGTGGATCAGGCGATCTCGGAGGCAATGGCGGACTTTGACCGGCGGATCCCCGGCTTTGCGGGAAGGGAAGCCGTTTTAGCGGGACTGGAGGCAAGAACTTCCTGCCCGTTACGGATCGTCAGGGATCCGCAGAGCCTGATGAGTTCATTTCGGGGACTTTATCCCTGCGGTGAGGGGGCAGGTTATGCCGGCGGGATCATGAGTGCGGCCGTTGACGGGATCAGGGTGGCGGAGAGGATCCTGGCCTGATCGGCGCAGAGAGGGCAAATCGGAGAAGGGAGGATATCAGGATGCAGCATATTACGGAAATACTAGGAACAATTCTGCCGGTGGTGCTGATGCTTTTGATCGGCGTTCTGGCCAGACGCACGTCACTGCTCTCAAGAGAGGGGATCGGCGCGTTAAAAAGCGTGGTGGTCAACATTACGCTGCCGGCGGTGATGCTTAATGCTTTTGCTACCATGACGTATTCGGCCAAAAACATCATTATTACGCTGATGATGTTCCTTGTCTGTCTTGCGGCATGGTTTCTGGGACGGTTTTTTTCGAAGGGCTCCCGGTTTATCCCTTTTTTGACAACGGGCTTTGAAGCCGGCATGCTGGGATATTCCCTGTTCATGCTGCTCTACGGGAGTGAGCGGATCTCGGAATTTGCCGCGATCGATCTCGGGCAGGTGCTGTTTGTTTTTACGCTGTACAAGATTTTTCTGGGACTTGACGGAAATGAGAAGCCGAAGGCTTCGCAGCTAATTTCCGAAATGATACATTCGCCGACGATCATCGCGATCCTTATCGGCGTACTGCTTGGCGCGACCGGGCTTTACCGTCTGATGGAGCCGGGCGGGTTAAGCGGACTCCTCGACGCCTGCACGGATTTTGTGAGCGCCCCCACCGGCGCGGTGATCCTTTTAACGATCGGCTATGATCTGAGCTTTGAGCATATCCCCTGGAAGCTGGTTTTAAAAACGCTGGCCGCGAGGGTGCTTATCATGCTTGCGCTGAGGCTGGCCGCAGGCGGTATCGTTTCCGCAATCGGCATGGGAGCGGAGCTTAACGGTGCGTTGAACATCATGTTCATCCTGCCGCCGCCCTATGTCCTGCCGGTCTTTGCGGATGACGAATCTCAGAGGAATTTTGTCTCGTCTGCCCTGTCTATGATGACCGTGGTGACGATTTTCTGCTTTATCATACTGACCGCGGTGCTAAGGTAATATCCGGCACAACTATCGTAAGCGCATGGTTTGCGTGCAGACCGGCGCAGAAGGAAATGATCCGGTCTGAAAAGCAGACCGGATCGGCATGAACAGGTTCATGCCTAAGCGCACGATCTGACAAGTCAGACCGGCGCAGGAGGGGAATCCGGCAGGAGCTTTGGCAGGATGATGCGGATGCGTGTCCCTAACTCCTTGCGGGAGAGAACCTCGAAATGCGCGCCGTGCTTATCGATGATCCACTTGGCGATCGAGAGGCCAAGGCCGGTGCCCTGGCAGGCGCGCACGTCCTCCGAACGATAGAAGCGTTCAAAGATATGGGCAATATCCGATTCCTCGATGCCGCGTCCGGTATCCTGCACCTGCAGCCAGGTTTCGCCGACGCTCAGCAGAATTTCGTCTCCCTGTGCCGTATATTTGGCGGCATTGTCTATGAGGATCCGTACCGCCTGCTTTAAAAGAGCGCGGTCTGCCATACAGTATACCGGTGCGTCGGGATCGTAGACATAGCGGTAAATATGGGCTTCGTCGATCATAAAGGATTCCTCGTAGATCTCACGCATAAAGTCCCTGAGCTCGATCTCCTCAGGCTGCAGCCTGGTCCGGCCGGCATCTCCGCGGGCCAGAAACAGGAGCTGCTCCACCAGGCGGCTCATATGGGCCGCTTCATTGCGGATCGCTTCGATGGATTCGTTCAGAACCTTTTCATCATCTTTTCCCCAGCGGCTCAGCATATCGGCATATCCCTGCAGCACGGCGATGGGCGTTCTGAGCTCGTGGGAGGCGTCATTCACGAAACGGGCCTGCTGCATGTTGGCTTCCCGCATTCTGCGGATCAGATTGTTCATCGCGGCCTCGATCCCCTTAAGATCCTTATCGCCGAAGGAGAGCAGCTCTGCTTCGTCAACCTGGATCCGCTCGATCGCGTTTTCGATCCTTTCGTATTTATCTTCCCCAAAGGACATACGGTTCAGTTCGTCGGCCTTCAGAGCGATATCCATGAGGGGACTCAGAATACGCATGATCTGTCTGCGCTCCGCAAACCAGCGAATGAACATAAAGAAAAGCTGGAGCAATAGAAACGCCCCCGCCACGCGAAGCGAGAACAGGAGGAGCGGGGTGATGTCCGTTTCGAGCAAAAGCGTTCCGTCTTTCGCGGTGACGCAGTAGCGAAGAGCATTGCCGGGTATACGTTTCAGCACGCGGTCTCTTGCAAACTCCAATACACCGGCCGCTTCATATTCCTGCCAGAGCAGGGCAGAAGAAAGCATCAGAAAAAAGGCCAGAATATCCTCTTTCAGATAGAACCCCAGCTTTTTTTTCAAATAGGCAGTATGCAGCCTTCCGGTGATGGAACTCATTCTTTTCGGAACACGCTTGACAGAACCGTTTCCGCTGTTTTCAGTCACTGTCTGAATAGATGACATAGCCGACCCCTCTGACCGTCTGGATCATCTTCACACCGAAGGCTTCATCGATCTTCGTGCGAAGATAGCGAACATACACATCGATAATATTGGTCTCCCCGATATAATCGTAGCCGCAGACCTTTGAGAGCAGGACGTCCCTGGAGAGAACGATATCCCGGTTCTCAAGAAGCGTGAGCAGCATCTGGAATTCGCGGTTTGATAAGGGGATATCGGTCCCCCCGTAAGTGACCCGGTGCTTATTCTTATCAAGCGTCAGGCCCTTCCAGGTCAGAAGCTCACCGCTCCTTCCCGAAACAGGATCCTGCGCGTCCTCTTTTTCATGACCATGCAGCTTCAGCGCTACCCGTATCCTTGCTAAAAGCTCCTCGATCGCGAAGGGCTTGGTCATGTAATCGACGGCACCGGCATCGAGACCGGCCACCTTATCCATGACCTGGTCCCTGGCTGTCAGCATGATAACCGGCGGTATGGTATGCGCCTGATCTTTCTCAAGGATCTTCAGGCGCCTGAGTACCTCCATGCCGTTGATGCCAGGCAGCATGATATCAAGCAGGACCAGGTCAAAGGGCTCTTCCGAGACGACAGCAGAGGAAACGGCCTCATACGCGGAGAGACCGTTTCCTGTTTTTTCTACCGTATAGCCTTCATGGATCAGCTCCAGCTCAATAAAGCGTGCGAGTTTTTCCTCGTCTTCCACAATCAGAATCTTAGCCATACTTATTTAAACTCTTCTTTCATGTTTTCCGCCACGTCACCGGCTCTGTTCAGCATCTCGTTGACATTGGGCATATCCTTTTCTCCGACGATATTATAACGGAAGCCGAAGAATAACAGGACCACCATCACGGGGATGATCACGCCGAAGCCAAGCAGGACCAGAACAAACAGCAGGATGAGGGGTACCTTCAGGACCTCTTCGCCGCTCTTTGAGCGCATGCTGATCGAGTTGTCAAGCAGCGTCCGCCAGATCACGGAAAATACATGCTTTAAACGCGTGGCAAAGCCGCGGCCCGTTGGCTCCTTCTCCCGATGATCCTCTACGTTTTCATAGCCGCTCTGCTCCTCATACTGCGTAGAGTAGACGGAAGGCGCGGGCCTTGACGTTTTGCCTGTCTTTTCCAGATATACCATGGCATCTAACAGATCACCCTTAGACTCCCGTAAAGCCTCTCTGGCTTCTTCATAGCTTACACCGGCTTTCTCCCTTAATTTTTCAACCTTTTCCAGTTCTTCCATCATATTTCTCCTTTCCATGCGGATCGTAAAACCTACATTTTTTAATTTTTTGATCCGCTCATGTTTGCTTTGATGGGCTTATCATACCGGATCCTTTTTAAAGAATCTTTCAGGAAAGATTAAAAATACATTAATGTTATACTACATCAAAATTAAAAAATCGACCAGTTGCAGTTTATTATGATTGATAGTATGATAACTATTACGTGCACCGGTCTGAAAAACAGGCCGGATCAGCCTGAACAGGTTCACGGCTGAGCGCATATTGCAGCCAGAAAGGATTTTATAATATGGAAGAACAAAAGCAGCGGGAGGAGACGCTCAGGGCCAGGCTTAAGGATAAGAAGCGCATTGTGGTCAAGATCGGCTCCTCGTCGCTTCATCATATGAAGACAGGAGAGCTGAACCTGACAAAAATGGAGCGTCTTGTGCGGGAACTCTGCGAACTGCGCAATCAGGGACGGGATGTGATCCTCGTTTCCTCCGGTGCGATCGCGGTAGGCCGAAAGACCATGAACATCGCGCCGGGAGAGGGACAGATCCCCGTAAAACAGGCCCTGGCGGCCATCGGGCAGGCCAGACTCATGATGATCTATCAGAGACTGTTTGCGGAATACAATCATGTTACCGCGCAGATCCTGATGACAAAGCATACCATTGTTGACGATGTAAACCGGCGAAACGCCCATAATACCTTTACGGAGCTTCTGAAAATGGGCGTCATCCCGGTCGTGAATGAGAACGATACCGTGGCGATCCATGAGGTAGAGGATACGATCGGCGACAATGATTTCCTTTCGGCCGTGGTGGCCTACCTGGTGGGAGCCGACGCGCTGATCCTGCTGTCGGATATCGACGGCCTGTATACAGACGACCCCAGAGAGAATAAGGATGCGAAATTTATCGGTGTAGTGGAGAAGCTTTCCGCTGTGATGGATATGGGGAAGGAGAGCACCGGCAGCCAGTTCGGCACCGGCGGCATGAGCGCCAAGCTCCATGCGGCAACGGTGGCGGTCAATGCGGGCTGCGATATGGTCATTGCCAACAGTAAGGACGTCAGCGTGATCCATAAGATCATGGAAGGAAGACGCTACGGAACACTGTTTTTATCACAGCGTGACGAGGCCTTCCGGATAGCGGATTATATCGATGCGATGTAATTAATACTATGAAGCTGCCCGATAAGAACACTTTCAGAAAACAGGCCGCGGCGAAACGAAACGCGCTTTCTCCCGCCTTGCGAAGAGAAAAGGACTTTCTGATCCGGGAGAGGCTGTTATCGTCTGAAGCATACCGCAAAGCCTCTTCGATCGGTTTTTATTATTCCTTCCGCAGCGAAGCGGATACGACCGGGCTGATCCTGCAGGCACTCTCTGACGGAAAACGGGTCTATCTGCCGAAAACCTGTTATAAAGAGGAGATGCCGACGCTCGATTTCTACCGGATCCAAAGCCTCTCCGAAGTCAGGGAGGGCTTTTGGGGGATCCCCGAGCCGGATCCGTCCGTCTGTGAAATGCTTCCGCCTGACGAGGCACCGGCGCTTCTGATCGTGCCCGGATTGGCATTTGACCTTAAAAAAAACCGTATGGGCTACGGAAAAGGCTTTTATGACAGATATATCGCGGACCATAATACGGTTACGGCAGGAATCGCGTATCAGGAGCAGATCTATGAGGAGATCCCGACGGGGAAATATGACAGGCGCCTTCATATGATCGTAACGGACGTCTCAGTGATCGAATGATTGATGGAAAGAATATGAATGAGGAAATGAGACCGGAGATTCCGGAAAGGGAGCCGGAGCGGCAGTATTATTTCATGGAGCTTGCGAAAGGCTTTCTTTCGGAATACAGTGAAAGACTTAAGCACCCGGCCACTTACCATATCACGACCTTCGGCTGTCAGATGAATGCCAGAGACTCGGAGAAACTGGCCGGTATCCTGGAAACCATCGGATTTGTCCCCGGACAGAGCGAGGAGACGGCCGATTTTGTGATCTTTAATACCTGTACGGTGCGGGATAACGCGGACCAGAGGCTTTATGGAAGACTCGGGCATCTGAAGGGCGAAAGATACAGGCATCCCGAACGCATCATCGCGCTCTGCGGCTGCCTGATGCAGGAACCGACGGCGGTTGCGCGGATCAAAAAGAGCTACCCGCAGGTCGATATCATCTTCGGCACCCATAATATCTATAAGCTTGCGGAGTTATTCTGCCTTTACGCACAGGAGGGCAGCCGTGTCACGGATATACTCCCCGAGGCGGAGCGGATCGTCGAGGATATCCCGAGCGTCCGGAAATATCCGTTTAAATCCGGTGTCAATATCAGCTTTGGCTGCGACAACTTCTGCTCTTACTGTATCGTACCCTATGTCAGGGGACGGGAGCGAAGCAGGGAGCCGAAGGATATTCTGCGGGAGATCGAAAGGCTGACGGAGGATGGCGTGATCGAGGTCATGCTGCTTGGACAGAACGTCAACTCCTATGGCAAGGGCCTGAGCGATCCTGTGACGTTTCCGGCGCTTTTACGGGAGATCGCGCAGATCGAAAAGCTGAAGCGGATCCGCTTTATGACCTCCCATCCGAAGGATCTGTCGGAGGATCTGATCCGGGTCATCCGGGATCATCCGAAGATCTGCCGGCATCTGCATCTGCCGTTACAGTCGGGAAGCAGCCGGATCTTAACTGCCATGAACCGGCATTACACCAAGGAGAGCTATCTGGCGCTTGCCATGAGGCTCAGGCAGGAGATCCCGGAATTGGCCATCACAACGGACATTATCGTCGGCTTTCCGGGAGAAACCGAGGCTGATGTGGATGATACGCTTGATGTGATCCGTCAGGTGCAGTTTGACGGTGCCTTTACCTTCATCTATTCGAAGCGGGCCAATACGCCGGCTGCAGAGATGCCGGATCAGGTACCGAAGGAAGAGAGCCGGGTTCAGTTTGACCGGGTACTTTCCGCGGTGCAGGAGGCTTCCCGGGAAAGGGCGGCACTCCGGACCGGGAAGATTGAGGAGGTTCTGATCGAGGAGATCAGCGATCATGATCCGTCTTATGTTTCCGGAAGGCTTTCTTCGAACCTGGTGGTCCATGTGCCGGGGGGAGAGGAGCTCATTGGTACGATCGTGCGCGCCCGTTTATCGGAGTGCCATGGGTTTTATTATATTGGAGAGAGGAGAGAATCATGAGTAAGATGACGATGACACAGAAAATTCTGGCGGCACACGCGGGTTTGCCCGAGGTAAGCGCGGGACAGCTGATCGAGGCGGCGCTTGATCTGGTCCTCGGGAATGATATCACGACGCCGGTGGCGATCCGCGAGATGGAAAAGATCGACCGGAAAGAGGTTTTTGACCGCGATAAGATCGCGCTTGTGATGGATCACTTTATTCCGAACAAGGATATCAAATCCGCGGAAAACTGCAAATGTGTCAGACAGTTTGCGATAAAACATGAGATCAGCCATTATTATGATGTGGGCGAAATGGGCATCGAGCATGCCCTGCTGCCGGAGCAGGGCCTTACGGTGGCGGGAGACGTGATCATCGGCGCCGATTCCCATACCTGTACCTACGGAGCGCTTGGGGCATTTTCCACCGGTGTCGGCAGTACGGACATGGCTGCGGGCATGGCGACCGGAAAAGCCTGGTTCAAGGTTCCCGCCGCGATCCGCTTTATTCTTACGGGAAAGCCCGCCCCCTTTATCAGCGGCAAGGATATCATCCTGCATATCATCGGCATGATCGGCGTGGACGGTGCGTTATATCAATCCATGGAGTTTAGCGGTGACGGCATACAGTATCTGTCCATGGATGACCGCTTTACGATCGCCAATATGGCCATTGAAGCGGGCGGAAAAAACGGTATATTCCCGGTGGACGAAAAGGCGAAGGCCTATATGGAGGAACACGGCAGGCGGCCTTACACGATCTATGAGGCGGATGCGGACGCGGAGTATACGGCTTCCTATACGATCGATCTTGCTTCCCTGAAGCCGACGGTGGCTTTCCCGCATCTGCCCGAGAATACCAGGACGGTTGACGAGATCGGAGAGAAGATCGCCGTGGATCAGGCCGTGATCGGCTCCTGCACGAACGGAAGACTTGAGGATCTGCGCATTGCCGCTTCGATCTTAAAAGGAAAAAAGGTAAAGAAGGGACTCAGACTGATCATTATTCCGGCGACACAGCAGATCTATCTGCAGGCCATGGAGGAGGGTCTTTTAAAAACCTTTATCGAAGCGGGCGGAGTGGTCTCCACGCCTACCTGTGGTCCCTGCCTCGGCGGTTATATGGGGATCCTGGCGGCAGGGGAAAGATGCATTTCCACCACAAATCGCAATTTTGTCGGCCGGATGGGGCATGTGGATTCCGAGGTTTATCTGGCAAGCCCGGCGGTGGCGGCAGCCAGTGCGGTCGCCGGCTATATCACAGGACCGGACGCAATATGAAATGATTCGATTTGCTGACGCAAATCGGCGCAGAAAAAAGAAATGATTCAGTCAGGGAACCTGCCTGAATCGGTATGAACAGGTTCATGCCCAGGCGCAGAAAAGAGGAAATGATCCAGTCAGGGAACCTGACTGGATCGGCATGAACTGAAGTTCATGCCTAAGCGCACGATCTGCTCACGCAGATCGGCGCAGAAAAGGAGAGAAATGATGAACGCAAAAGGAAGAGCATATAAATATGGCGACAATGTAGACACGGACGTGATCATTCCCGCGAGATATCTGGCGATCCAGGACGCGAAGGAGCTTTCCGAACACTGCATGGAGGATATCGACAAAGAGTTTGTGAATAAGGTTAAAAAGGGCGATCTGATCATCGCCGGGAAGAACTTCGGCTGCGGTTCTTCGAGAGAGCATGCGCCTCTCGTGATCAAAACCTGCGGGGTAAGCTGCGTGATCGCGGAGACCTTTGCCCGGATCTTTTACCGGAATGCCATCAATATCGGTCTGCCGATCATTGAATGTCCGGAGGCTTCACAGGATATAAAGGACGGTGACGAGATCGAGGTGGATTTCGACTCCGGCCGGATCAGCAACGTGACGACCGGCAGATCCTATAAGGGCCAGCCTTTTCCGGCTTTTATGCAGAAGATCATCGAAAACGAGGGACTTGTGAATTATATCAACAGTCAGGCATAGAAGCATGGAACGAAAGCGCGGTGATCTGATCCTGATAGCTGCGACAGCCCTGGCCGCGCTTGTCTGGTTTCTGGGCGGGCGGCTTTTATCCGGTGACGTAAACGGGAAATATCTGCAGGTTTCGGTGGACGGAGCGCTCTATGCGGTATATCCCTTGGCGGAGGACAGATCCTTTGACGTGGAAGGGGTATCGGGACATCACTTGAGCGTCAGCATCGTTTCCGGTTCAGCGGACGTGACGGACGCGGATTGTCCTGACAGGCTCTGCGTTTATCAGAAGCGCATTGAAAACACCGGGGAAAGCATCGTGTGCCTGCCGGGCCGGATCATTTTGGAGATCACGGGCCCCGAGAGTTTGGAGAACCTTGATTATGACGGAATCTCATGGTGAAGAGAGGCGGTCCTTCCGTCCCGGAAAAACAGCGGTGCTGGGACTGCTTTTGGGGGTGGCTCTGATCCTTGGCTATATCGAAGCCCTGCTGCCCCCCTTTACGGGCATTCCCGGGGTGAAGCTCGGACTTGCGAATATTGTTACCTTATTGACACTTAAACTCTATGGCAGGAAAGAGGCCCTGATGGTCCTTATTTCCCGTATCCTGCTTTCCGGTCTGCTTTTCGGCAGCCTTTACAGCATATTATACAGTCTGGCCGGCGGCCTTTTCGCTTTTTTTCTGATAGCTTTTTTCCTTCATTATCCTAAGTTCAGCCTGATCGGCGTCAGCGTACTCGGCGCGATCGGCCATAATATGGGGCAGCTGATCGTTGCCATGCTGACGGTGAAAACGCTAAAGCTTGTCTATTACGGCCCGGTTCTTCTGATATCGGGTCTTTTGACAGGTATTCTCACCGGGATGCTCGCGGCGCTTATCTTAAAACATTTACGGGCGGAAGACGCAGATCGGCTATACAAATGATTGAAAAATCGCCCCGATGGCGGTATGATAAGGTAAATACATCGTCTGGCGATGAAAAAAAATGAAAGGGAGGCATGTATGAAGAAGAGAGTTGTAACAAAAGTACTGGCTGCGTTAACAGCTATCAGTACGCTTATGCTCACGGGCTGCAGTCCGGAGCTCATGATGGGCTATTACCAGATGCCGCAGGAGCAGGCGGCAGAGGAAGCTGCTCCTGCAGAGGCGCCTGCGGAGGAGGCTGCTGCCACAGAGGAGGAACCGGTATTTGAAGGTCCGCAGGATATCATGATCTTGTTTACGAGTGATATTCACTGCGGCGTGGATCAGGGTCTTGGCCTTGACGGTGTCGTGCAGATCCGAGAAACCCTGGAGAAACAGGGAAACCTGACCCTGCTCGTTGACAACGGGGATTCGGTTCAGGGTGAACCGATCGGCACCGTGACCTCGGGCGAGGCTGTTATCGATCTGATGAATGATGCTGGCTATGATATCGGGATTCCCGGCAATCATGACTTCGATTACGGGATAGACCAGTTCTTTGCTCTGACAGAAAGAGCGAATTTCCCATACCTGAGCTGCAATTTCAATAAAGAGGGAGAGCTGGTTCTGCCGCCTTACCTGATCAAGGAGATCGGCGATCATAAGATCGGCTTTGTCGGCGTGACAACGCCCCGGACGCTCGTTACTTCAACGCCCAAGTACTTCCAGGATGCAGACGGGAACTTTATTTACGGCTTTATGCAGGACAGCACAGGTCAGGGCGTTTATGACGCGGTACAGAAGGCAGTCGACGATGCCAGGGCAGACGGCGCGGACTATGTTATCTTAATGGGACATATCGGAAATGAACAGGATATGGCGCCTTATACCTGCGTCGATATCCTGTCCAATACGACCGGTATCGACGCGATGGTAGACGGGCACAGCCACGATACCGAGCAGATGACCGTGAAGAACAAGGACGGCGAGGACGTTCCCCGTTCCGCCTGCGGAACAAAGCTGAGCGGTCTCGGGTATGTAAAGATATCGGCTGAGGACGGTTCCGTTTCCACAGGTCTTTATTCCTGGGGAAATAAAGAGTCGCCGGCACAGCTTTTCGGCTACAGCAACGCCATGCAGGACAACCTGGAGGAAGCGACGGTGGCGCTCAACGAAGAGCTTTCCGTGGTGGTGGCACAGACGGCAGTGGATCTGACGATCAATGACCCTGTCGAGGTGGATGCGGAGGGTCATCCGATCCGCCTGATCCGCCGGATGGAAACGAATCTCGGGGATCTGTGCGCAGATGCCTACAGAGAGCAGTTAGAGACGGATGTTGCCCTGATCAACGGCGGCGGTATCCGCGCTACCATCGAAAAGGGTGATATCACGCTGGCCGATATCCTGAAGGTACATCCCTTCGGCAACATGGCAAGCGTTTATGAGGTGACCGGCCAGATGCTCTTAGACGCTCTTGAATGGGGCGCCAGAGTCACACCTGATGAGCTGGGCGGATTTTTACAGGTTTCCGGCATGAGCTATGAGATCCATACCTATATCGATACGCCTTGTATCACGGATGAAAACGGTATGTTTGCCGGCATCGAGGGCGAGCGCCGCGTGCAGAACGTGATGGTGGGAGATGAGCCGATCGATCCCGACAAGACCTATACCCTGGCTTCGATCGATTATATCATCAAGGATCACGGCGATGGCTTCGCGATGTTCGATGACGCCGAAACAGTGCTTGACGGCATAAAGATCGACAACCAGATGCTGATAGACTATATCGTGGATTATCTCGGCGGCATGGTTGGCGAGAACTACGAAGATCCTTACGGACAGGGCCGTATTGTCGAGTTTGAGGAAGCTCCGTAAAAATGATACGGTCTGATGACGAAAACGATCCGGTCCGCAAACGGACTGAATCGGCATGAACAGATATGCGGCGGTGTGCTTTCCGGAAAGATCCGGAGCACACCGCCGTTTTGCGCGATAAGGCTGTCAAGCGGACACCGGGACGGCCGTCAATCGAGGGCCGTGCTTGCACGAGCCTCGTTTGAGGGCAGGCACGAGCGTCCATTTGACGGCCAACGCGACAATCGGATAGGGGATGTATTTTCCCCTATCCGATCGCGCTCGGGCGTTCAGGCGTGAATTTCGGAGCCTTTGAGCGCAGGAGAACAAATGTTTGCATTATGCTTTCTTTTTTGCTATACTGAGCGGAGATTTCTATACTGCGCCGATTTGCTTTGCAAATCGTGCGCTTCGGCATGATCTTCAGATCATGCCGATTCGGTCCGTCCTTTGGACCGAATCAATTCATTGGTGACAGCAGAGAGGGGAACAGGGATGATAGCATATCTGAAGGGAAACGTAGCGGCAATCTATGATCAGCAGATCGTTCTGGAAGTGAACGGGATCGGATACAATATCATTATGCCGGTAAGCGCGATCGGGGAATTGTCCGGGATCGGCGAGGAGAGGAAGATCTATACGCATTTAAGCGTCAGAGAGGACGCGATGCAGCTTTATGGCTTTCTGACAAAGGACGACCTGGATCTCTTCCGGCAGCTGATCCAGGTAAGCGGGATCGGTCCGAAGGTAGGGATCTCGATCCTTTCGGTGATCGGAGCGGATGATCTACGCTTTGCGATCGTGGCAGCCGATGCGAAAACCATCGCGAAGGCGCCCGGGATCGGCGCCAAGACCGCCCAAAGGCTGATCATCGATCTGAAGGATAAGATCTCGTTCCAGGACGCAATGGATGCAAAGTTTGCCCTGGAGGAGGACATGGCGGCTTCTCCGGCCTCCGGCGGAGCGCAGAGCGAGGCGGTGGAAGCGCTTGTCGCCCTTGGATATTCCCAGGCGGCCTCGCTGAAAGCAGTGCGTTCTGTGGCAGCCGAAGCGGGAGAAGATGTGGAGGTTCTGCTGAAAGCAGCGTTGCGGGTCATTAATGGATGAGAGGAAATGATTCGGTCAGGGAACCTGACCGAATCGGCATGAACAGGTTCATGCCTAAGCGCACGATTTTCAAAGAAAATCGGCGCAGAAGTTGGAGGGAGTATGGCACACAGGACGATCGAAACGAATATCACCGAGGAGGACGTAAGGATAGAGGGTTCCCTGCGGCCGGAACGGCTTTCCGAGTATATCGGACAGGATAAGATCAAGGAAAGCCTGCGGATCTATATAGAGGCGGCAAAGAGACGGGAGGATCCGCTTGACCATGTATTGTTTTACGGACCGCCGGGCCTTGGAAAGACAACGCTTTCCGGCATTATCGCAAACGAGCTCGGAACGCATATCAAGATCACCTCCGGCCCCGCTATTGAAAAGCCCGGAGAGATCGCTGCGATCTTAAGCGGACTGGCACCGGGGGATGTCCTGTTTGTGGATGAGATCCACCGGCTGAACCGGCAGGTGGAGGAGGTACTGTACCCGGCCATGGAGGACTTTGCCATCGATATTATGATCGGCAAGGGGGCTTCCGCCCGGTCGATCCGGCTTGACCTGCCGAAATTCACACTGGTTGGCGCGACGACCCGGGTCGGGCTTCTGACGGCGCCGCTCAGGGACCGCTTCGGTATTATCCACCGGCTCGAGTTTTATACCAATGAAGAGCTGCGGACGATCATCCTGCATTCGGCGAAGAAGCTGAACGTAAAGATCGAGGAGCAGGGCGCGATGGAGCTTGCCAGACGGAGCCGCGGGACACCGCGGCTTGCCAACCGGCTATTAAAGCGGGTGCGGGATTATGCCCAGATCCGTTTTGACGGCGTGATCACCCACGAGGTGGCAGTGCAGGCCCTTGATATGATGGATGTGGATACCCTGGGACTTGACCATGTGGACAGGAATCTTTTGCTGACGATGATCGAGAAATTTGAGGGCGGACCGGTAGGCCTCGACACACTGGCAGCCGCGATCTCCGAGGATGCGGGCACCATCGAGGACGTATACGAGCCCTATCTGATCCAGAACGGATTTCTTAACCGTACGCCCCGGGGCCGGGTAGCCACGAAAACAGCCTACGAGCATTTCGGAAAGCACTGGGAGGACGCTTGACGGAAGTGCTTTTCTATTGTATGATACTCGACGTAAGAGTAAGAAAACGAAAACTGTTGTGGACAGCCTGAAGCACTTGTTGCTGAGGGCGTACCAAAATGTGGGTTTTGCGATGCGGCCCGTCCTTTTGCGAAGCAAAACCTACAATGACGGGTCGCGTATCTGTTCAGAAGCCAGAGGATTCTGAACAGATACAGAACAGTTGAGGACGAGGTGGGACGCATGGCAATCAAAAACAACGGAACAGAGGTTGTGATTGACGGCAAGGTAATAAAGCTTTCCGGCTATGAAAGCGAAGAGTATCTGCAGAAGGTCGCATCCTATATCAACGGTAAGATCAACGAGTATAACAGGATGGATTCCTTCAAACGACAGCCTGCCGACATGCAGAGTATTCTGCTGCAGCTGAATATAGCGGATGATTACTTTAAGACGAAGGCGCAGCTTGAGGAGGTGCAGGCGGAGCTGGAAGCGAAGGATACCGAAATGTACGATATCAAGCATGAGCTCATAGCCGCTCAGATCAAGCTGGAGAGCAGAGAGAAGCAAATTAAAAACTACCAGAAGGAGCTTGGAAAACAGTAAAGGAGAGGGGCTGTCGCTGACGGCTCCTTGTTTTTTGCCATGACAGATCATCATTTTAAGGAAAAAACGATCCCGGAGCTTCTGGCCCCCGCCGGCAATATGGGCTGCCTGAAGGCGGCATTATCCGCAGGAGCGGATGCCGTTTACCTTGGCGGAAAACGTTTCGGTGCCAGGGCCTATGCCGGAAATTTTGAGAAAGAGGAGCTCCTTCAGGCGCTGGATACGGCGCACCTTTTAGGGAGAAAGATCTATCTGACCCTGAATACGCTTCTGAAGGACAACGAGCTCTCGGAGGTGCCGGCGTATGTGGCCCCGTTTTATGAGCAGGGCCTTGACGGCATCATCACGCAGGATCTCGGCGTCGCGGATCTTTTACGGCAGAGCTTTCCCGCGCTTCCGATCCATGCCAGCACGCAGATGTCGATCACGGCGCCGGAGGGAGCTCTGTTTTTAAAGGAACGGGGCTTTACCCGGATCGTTCCGGCCAGGGAGCTTTCGCTTTCTGAACTTATCCGGATGAAGGAGGAAAGCGGGCTTGCGTTAGAATGCTTTATTCACGGAGCGCTTTGCTATTCCTATTCGGGGAAGTGCCTTTTTTCATCGTTACTCGGCGGCAGAAGCGGAAACAGAGGACGCTGCGCCGGTCCCTGCCGTCTGCCCTATCAGGGGAAATACTACCTGAGCGCGAAGGATATCTGCTGCTTTGATATCCTGAAGGAGCTGATGGAAGCCGGCATTGATTCCTTTAAGATCGAAGGCCGCATGAAGACAGAGGAATATGTGGCAGGCGTCACGGGTCTATATAGAAGGCAGATCGACCGGATCTTACAGGGCGGCGGGGAAGACCGGGAGGCGGCGAGAGACCGGGAGAGGCTGCTTTCTCTGTATACCCGCAGCGGCCATTCCCGGGGCTATTATTTTACGCGAAACGGCAGCGATATGATCAGCCTTTCAAGTCCCTCCTATGAAAGCGGGGACGAAGCGCAAAAGGCTGCGTTATTGAAAGAATTCACAGAGGTTCCGCCCAAATGCCTGATCACCGGTGAGATCACGCTGCGGGAAGGGGAACCTTCGAGACTTACTTTACGGCCTTACGATCCTTCGGCTTTCCCGGAAGCGGATACGGAAATAAGCGTTACGGGCGCCATACCGCAGAAGGCGGTCAATCAGGCCCTGACGACTGAAACGGTAAAAAAACAGATATTGAAATGCGGGAATACCTCCTTTGTTTTTTCAGAGCTTACGGTATCGCTCGGACAGGAACTGTTTATGACGGCCGGTGCCCTGAATCAGCTGAGACGCGATGGGCTAAGAGAGCTGGAGGCTTCTTTGCTCAGGCCTTTCAGACGAAAGCTGCCAGAGAGCGATGTCGCTTTTGCGCCAGTTCAATCTGCCCGCAGACCGGATCATTTCCCCTCTTCAGATCTGTCTGTCCCGTCCTCTGATCATGGTGAGGATGCGCCCGGATTTCATATAGTACTGCCTGATTTACGGGCACTTGAGATTGTTCTGCCAAAAAAGGGCGTTTACCTGATAACAGTCCCCTGTACGGCCTTTTCGACGATGCAGGAGCTGGCTCAGACGGCGGAGGCGGTTCACCTGGCGGGGAAAAAGCTGCTTCTTTCGCTTCCTGCCGTGTTCAGGTCCTCTGAAGCAGACCGGAACGGGTTAAATAAACTTATGTCTGAGCACGCGACCGGCGGAGACGTCCTGTGCGGTGAGGAAATGCTCCGGTCCGGAGAGGCTCTGACGCTTGCCGATGGGGTCCTGATCGATAACCTGGAAGAACTGTACTACATAAAGGACATTAAATATGATAAGCTTGTCATAGCGGACCTGCATCTTTATGCCATGAATCAACGGGCGGTATCCGTACTGATGAGGGCGTTGCCGCAGGGCGTCGTGACCACTGTGCCGGTCGAACTCAATCAGAAGGAACTGCTTGCCCGCAGCGTCACCGGAGAGGATATGATGCTCTATGGATACCTGCCGATGATGATCTCGGCCCAGTGCGTCCACGGCACGATGCAGGGCTGTGATCATAAGCCGGGACTTCTTTACCTGAAAGACCGCTACGGCAATGATCTGCCCTGTATGAATCATTGCAGGACCTGCACGAATATCATTTACAACAGCGTACCGCTCTGCCTGACGGTCCGGGATACGGTCAGACTGAAACCGCGGTTTTTACGGCTCAGTTTTACGGTAGAGGAGCCGGCCGAAATAGATGACATAATAGAATATTATGTAAACGAAAAACCGATGCCGGCCAGGCTTCAAAAACATACAAAAGGGCATTTCAACCGGGGGGTCGAGTAATTGGAGATCATCATCGCGGCGTTATCCAGATACATATTGATCATCCTGATCGCGGTCTATACCTTCCAGTGCTTTCTGGTGTTCCGGTTTCACGACGAGCACGCGCGCAACGGGATCTATATCAGGCAGAACATCGCCATGATCCTTATTCACCTGCTCTCCTTTATTGTCCTTTATCTTGGCATGGGGGAGCCGGACCGGCAGAAGCTGCCGCTTTTCTATATCATCCAGCAGCTTACCACGATCCTTGTCATCCTGTTTTACCGGCTTGTCTATAAGGGCGCCAACCGGCTGATCGTCAATAATATGTGTATGCTGTTAACGATCAGCTTTATCATTCTGACCCGCCTTTCCTATGAAAGGGCCATTAAACAGGTGTTGATCGCGATCGCCTCACTGATCCTGACATCGGTGATCCCCTATATCCTGATGAAGTTTCAGAATCTCCGGAGGTTCTATTATGCTTTTGCGGTTCTCGGCGTATTGATGCTTCTGATCGTGCTGGTTTTCTCAAATACCGTGCACGGCTCCAAGCTGAATATTAATATCGGCGGCGTGACGTTTCAGCCTTCGGAATTTGTAAAGCTTCTTTTTGTTCTTGCCATTGCGGGACTTCTTGCGCGTAAACCGACGCAGGGCGTACGCTTAAAGGATATCATGATCTCTGCCGTGATCGCGTGCGTGCATATTCTTATTCTGGTACTGTCAAAGGATCTGGGGAGTGCGCTGATCTACTTCGTGGTTTACATAACTCTACTGTTCGTAGCTACCGGCAAGCGATTTTTTCTCTACGGCGGACTGATGGCGGGAGCACTCGGCGGCATCATCGGTTACCGGCTGTTCAGCCATGTCCGGGTACGGATCGAGGGCTGGCAGGATCCGATGGGAACCATCGACAATGCGGGATATCAGATCGCGCAGTCTCTGTTTGCCATCGGAACGGGCGGATTTTTCGGCATGGGTCTTTTACAGGGGGCGCCGGAGAAGATCCCCGTCGTCTGGTCGGACTTTATCTTTGCGGCGATCTGCGAAGAGCTGGGGGTATTGTTCGGGATCTGCCTGATCCTGATCTGTGTCAGCTGTTTTGTCATGTTTATGAATATTTCCATGAAATTCCGGGATCCCTTTTACCGGCTCGTAGCCGTGGGACTGTCCGTGATCTACGGTTTTCAGGTTTTTCTGAATCTGGGGGGCGTGACAAAGTTTGTTCCCCTGACGGGGGTGACGCTGCCCCTTGTCAGCTATGGCGGAAATTCCATTATGGTGAGCCTTATCATGTTTGCGATCATTCAGGGGATGTACAATGCTGTTTATCAGGAATAAGTCCCTGTCAGCGGGCAGAAAAGCAGAAAACAAAAATATCGCCCATATTACCTACGCGTTCGTGATACTGTTTATCGCGATGATCGCCTATATCGGTTATTTTACGTATTTTAAGGCGCCTGACTTTATCAACAGCTCCTATAACAGCAGGCAGGAGCTTTACGCGAAAAAAGTGGTACGGGGCAAGATCCTCTCAAAGGACGGGGAGGTACTGGCCGAAACCGTTACAAATGAGGACGGGAGCGAAACGCGCCGTTATCCCTGCCGGAATCTTTTTGCGCACGCGGTGGGATATTCCACAAAGGGAAAGACGGGGGTGGAGCTATTAGCCAATTTTACGCTCTTAACATCGGATGCCTTTATTCTGGACAGGATCCGAAACGATCTGAACGGGGTGAAAAATATCGGGGATAATGTGATCACCACATTGGATCCGGCCATGCAGGCCGCCGCTTATAACGCCCTCGGCAGCTACAGGGGCGCGGTCATCGCGATGGATGTGAAAACCGGGGAGATCCTCTGTATGGTTTCCAAGCCGGATTTTGATCCCAACAATATCGTGCAGGCATGGGACGAGATCAACGCGGATACTGAGCAGAGTGCTCTGCTTAATCGTGTTACCAACGGCCTGTATCCGCCCGGATCCACGTTTAAGATGGTGACGCTGCTTGAGTTCATCCGTGAAAACAGTGATAAGGAGCTGGAAGATTATTCCTATGAATGTAACGGAAGCTACAGTATCGATGGCTTTACGATCAACTGCTATCACGGCGTGGAGCATGGGGATCT
This sequence comes from Lachnospiraceae bacterium, assembly GCA_024698885.1. GTDB lineage: Bacteria > Bacillota > Clostridia > Lachnospirales > Lachnospiraceae > UBA2868. The sequence continues at coordinate 35,457 of JAILQQ010000250.1, forward strand.
GAACTTGAAAAGCGCCTTTTCGGAATCCTGCAACTCCGCGTTTGCGAGCATCGGGGTTTCTCTGGATAAGAAGGCTTTTCAGGAGACCTGTGAAACGCTTCTGTTCAATAAAAAACTGCCGGTAAAGATGTCCTACCGGGAGAGCTACGTGCCGATCAACGAGAACTCCGATCTCGGAGAGGTGATGCAGACGGCTATCGGTCAGGGGAAGACCCAGGCCACCCCTTTGCATATCGCGATGATCACCCAGGCTATCGCCAACGAGGGGGAGCTGATGAAGCCCTATCTGATCAGACGGGTGGAGAACTGGGCAGGAGATACCATCAAGGAATACAAGCCGCATTCGGCCGGAAGGATACTGGAGCCCGGGGATGCTCTGAAGCTGAAGGCTTATCTGGCAGATACCGTCGAGAACGGAACTGCGACCAGATTAAAGAGTGATCTCTATTCCGCCGCGGGAAAGACCGGTTCGGCAGAGTACTCGAAGAATAAAGCCATGTCGCATGCCTGGTTTACCGGATTCGCTCCGGTGGAGGATCCGCGGGTTGCGGTGACCGTGATCGCAGAGGAGGCTGGTTCCGGCGGGCTTTTTGCGGTGCCGATGGCCAAGGCAGTATTTGATGCTTACTTTAAATAGGGAAACAGGAACCTTCTTGCAGGGAATGCCGCTTTCGGGTATAGTATAGATATGGTAAGATACTGTGATCCTTTATATCTGACGGAGCATACAAAAAAGAATCTTGAGAAGATCAAGCGAAAACTGTTTACGGGCGCCGGCATGACGGGCGTATATTTTATACTTCTTTCGCGCAATGAACAGGATGTGTTTGATATTGTTCCGGCGGCTATGTTCAAGCAGCGACGTTTCCGAAGACTTGATCATATCGTCATTGGCATCGCGGAGAGCATGAGGGCCAGCGAAGGGCTGGTACAGGAGATCATCGAAGAGCATGTCCGGATCACCGGAAGCTACCTTGCGCTTCGCAGGGATATCGAGGAACGGATAGTTGGTTGACATAATATGCTGAGTATTGTATTGACGGTCTTACGTATAACGGGGATTGTTCTGCTTTGTATCCTGGTACTGATCCTTCTGCTTGCGCTTGCGATCCTCTTTATTCCGGTCCGTTACCGGGGAGAGGGACAGATCGATGCGGGGAAGGGGATCCTTACGGCAGATGCTGTTGCTTCCTGGTTTTTTCATATTCTGACGCTTCGGATGCATTATGACGGGAAGGCGGAGATCAGTCTTTTGCTGTTTGGCTTCCCGGTGCGCAGGAGGAAAAAGAAAAGACGGAAATCGAGACGACGGGGGAAAAAGAGGAGACGATCCGGTCATGCGGGAAAAGGACACAGGGAGGTGGCGAGCCGACCGGAATCCGCTTCGCAAAAAGAAGAAGAGCCTGCTTACAAGCTTGAAACCTATGAGGATCTTTACCCGGAAGAGGCAACGTCTCAAAAGGAGCCCTCGCAAAACGCTGCGGCGGAAGACGCTTCTTTGGAGGATAGCGAAGAAAAGAAGAATATCTTTGAGAAGCTTGCGGAATTCTTCGGAAAGCTTGCGGATTTTTTCCGTCACTTTAAAGAGAAGCTTGCAAATGCGGAAAAAAAGCTTATGGCGGTTTACGACAACGCCGCGTTTTATATTTCCTTTTTCTCGGATGAGGAAAATCAGGCGCAGCTGTCGCATCTGTATAAACAGCTTACCAGGCTCCTTAAGCATATCAAACCGAAACGCTTCCGGCTCTTTATTCATTTCGGTTTTGAACAGCCGGATATGACGGGAAAGCTCTTAGGGCTTTTAGCGATCGCCTATCCCTTCTTCGGCGGAGGGCTTCAGGCAGAGCCGGATTTTGAGAATAGCGTTTTTGACATGTCGCTGTTTATGAAGGGCAGAGCGACGGTATTTACGGTATTGTGGATCGCGTTCAGGATTTATTACCATAAGGGTTTCCGGGAGATGCGCGACACGTTTAGAAATAAAACAAGATGAGGAAATGAACGATCAGGGAAAGCCTGAACAGGAGGAAGAACATGGCGGATAAGAGTTTTCGTGAGGTAGTGGATTCATTATTGTCGGGGATGGACGGTTTTCTGTCCTCTAAAACAGTCGTGGGGGAACCGGTGCAGGTCGGCGAGACGATCATTGTACCCTTTGTGGAGGTATCCTTCGGCGTAGGAGCCGGTAATTTCCAGGGAGAAAAAAAGGAAAACGGCGCAGGAGGATTGTCGGGGAGGATGATCCCGAGCGCGGTGCTTGTGATCGCAAACGGAACGACAAGACTTGTCAATATCAAGAATCAGGACGGGCTGACCAAGATCCTCGATATGGTGCCGGATCTGGTGAATAATTTCGCGGCGAAAAAGAATAAGACCATCGATGACGACGAGGCGGTCGAACAGGCATTTCCGGAGGATCAGAAGGAAAACCCCCGGTCTTAATTTGTTAACATAATTTCTTCTTGACATAGAAATTTCTGTGTTATAAGATACTATGTGTGGGCCTTGCGAAGGGGAATCGCAGCCTGCGGGTGGTTAAGCTTTCAGGCTTTTCTGCCGATATATACTTTGAGGGTTGAGTATGGATATGGCCATTGCGGCGAGGGGAAACGGTCCGACTGCTTCGGCAGATCGAATCGGCAAAGCCGGCGGGTCATAACGAATAAGGGGTGAGTTATGGATATTGCAAAGGATGTCGTCATTACGGCGGATAATCTTACGTCGGTCAAAATCTGGATCATGCAGGAAATGAAACGTCTCGAGGTGGAACGGGATGATCTGGAAACGGAGATGATCGAGTTCGAGATCGAGAAGGACGATTTTGAGGAAGACCGTAAGAAGCATGAGGCCGAATGGAAAAGCGCTGACGCGGCCTTAAAGAAGAGAGAAGCGCATATCGATACCGAGTTTAAGACGTTAGCCTATCAGAAATCGCTGATGGAACGGAAACTGGCGATCTTAGAGAACGGCTTTGACGAGCTGAACCGCGACAGAGCGGAATTCGAGCGGGAAAAGGAAGCCTTCCAGATGAGCAAGGCAACCGCGCATGCAGGCAGTGCGGCCGGTGAGTATGATGATATCGGACTTCTGTTTCACGGCGTGGATAACCTGTTGGCACTGAAAAAAAGGTATCGCGATCTCTTGAAGATCTATCATCCGGATAATCTGGCCGGTGATAACGAGGCGGTGCAGATCATCAATCAGGAGTATGCGCTGTTAAGAGATATGTACTGAAAAAGGAAAACCAATGGGAGCGGCAAAGAAGCCGCTCCTTTTTCGATTGACTTGACAAGCGCTGTCGTCAGGCGATAAGATAAATTCAATATCTAAAGGAGCATAAAGTCATATGAATTTTATTACCTATGCAGTGATCCTGCTCGGATTGATCGTTCTGATCGGTTTTTTCAATGAGAAAAAAACAAAACTGACCTATGAGATCGCGCTGATGCTTTACGCCGTCGTCCTGGGGATGATTCTGACCTTTATCGCGGCAGCTGCCACAGACCGAAGCGTTTATGATGTGCTGAGTGAGTTCCAGCTGTTTAATCTGGAGAGCTTCTTAATGGAAGGCGTACTGTGCTTCATGCTTTTTGCAGGGTCCTTCCGGATGCATCTGATCGATTTTAAGAGACTGGCAAGACCCATCGGCGTGCTGGCGGTGATATGTACCTTTTTAGGCGCCGTGATCTACGGAGCGTTGTTTTATCTTTGCTCCCGGCTGCTCGGCCTGCCCCTTACGCTGCCCATGTGCCTGATGTTCGGCAGCATTGTGGCGCCGACGGATCCCATCGCGGCTACCAGTATTTTGAATAAATTCGGCCTCCCTGAGGATATCAGCTTTGTGATCGAGGGCGAATCACTGTTAAATGACGGTGTCGGTGTGGCGCTTTTTGTCTGCTTTTCCGGCATGGTGGCGGCAGAGAAGCAGGCGGGGAAGGGCTTCTTCTCTGTTATGCTCTGGGAGATCGCGGGCGCGGTTTTGATCGGACTCCTTGTGACAGCGATCTGTTTTCTGCTTTTTACCCGTACGGAGGATATGAAGCGGAAAATCTACATCAGCCTTTTTATGGTCGCGCTTTCCTATTTCCTCTGCGAGCAGCTTGACTGCTCGGGAGCCATCGCTTCCGTTGTCTGCGGAACTCTGTTCGGGACGTTTCGCAGGAATAAAGAAGAAAAAAACCGGTTGGAGGGAGGCACCGAAGGGGCTCTGCCCTGGGATCTTTCCGAGTTTGATTCTTTCTGGGAGATCGTTGATAATCTGTTGAATTCCATTCTGTATATTATGTTAGGCATTTCCTTTACCCGCATCCTTCAGATGCCGTATGTGGTGATCCTTTCCGTCGCGGCTATTGTCTGCAACCTTCTCGGACGCTCCGGCAGTCTCTATATCAGCTCGTTTATGATCGGGACGCTTCCGGATCATTATGATAGAGGACGCTTTGTCAAGCTGTTCACCTGGGGCGGTTTACGGGGCGCCCTTTCCATTGCGCTTGCCATGAGTGCCGGTTCCATGCTTGATACGGAAGTCTATTATTATGTTTTGGGCTGCACCTATGCGATCGTTTTCTTTACGACCATCGTGCAGGGACTTTCCATGAGGAAGGTCTATGAACGCCTGAGCCGGTAAAACGGCTATGGTCAGGGTTAAAACAGTATGTCTTTTTATCAGGCAGTATGAAGGGGAAACAGAAGAAGAGGTCAGGAAACACCTGAATGGGCTGGGCTGTACCTGCTTTTATGAGCTGGGTGCTCTTGCAGAGATGCCTGCGGAAATGATCGTCTCTGCCTTTGCCTTTACCGACGATCGTGCGGCAGCGGATGCGCTTTCGGAAAAAGGGATCGGCTTTGCGGTATATGATAACGAATACGGCAGGGCGCAGCTGTTTCCCGACGCGCTTTACCGTGTTGAGCGGCTTTGCACGCTGGAGAAAAAAAGGATCGACCGGATGCTTTGCCGGTATCTTGGCCTTCCCTGGGATATTTTGGAGACGGAGCGCTGTCTGATCCGGGAGCTTCGGGAAGAGGATGTGGATGATCTGTACGGTCTCTATCTGCCGGAGGATTATTTCCTCGAGGACGAGCCTCTCTATCGGGACAGGGAAAGAGAGCGCGCCTATACCAGAGACTATATCCGGTATCAGTACCGCTTTTTCGAATACGGCCTGTGGGCGGTCATTGAAAAGGAAACGGGGCGGCTGATCGGACGGGCCGGCTTAAGCAACCGGCCGGGTTATGACGATCCGGAGCTTGGCTATGGATTTGCGCCGGATCACAGACGGATGGGCTTTGCTTCTGAAGTCTGTCTCGCCATTTTGTATTATGCGGCGCAGGAGCTTTCCCGGGAGGCCGTTAATGCTTTTACGAGGAAGGAAAACGAGGCCAGCGTAAGGCTTCTTGAAAAGCTCGGGTTTTATTTTGTCCGCACGGTGCTTCTGGACGGCCAGGCGTTTGATCATTATCGCAAAATTTTATAAAACTGTGCACGACTACCAGAGCAAGTCGGCGCAGAAAGAGGAAATGATCCGGTCTGTGAACAGACCGGATCGGCATGAACTGAAGTTTATGCCTAAGCGCACGACTTGCAAAGCAAGTCGGCGCAGA
>JAILQQ010000042.1 GCA_024698885.1 Lachnospiraceae bacterium
TCCCGCCGGCATCCTCCGGATAAACGGAGGCTGTCACATAGCACTCTCCGGACTGATCTCCGAAAAGGGCGTAATCCTCTGTGCGAAGCTCCGCCCGCAGAACATCGTTGATATAGATCTCCATATCCATGCCGCGGAAGCACATAGCGCTGAAATCCCGGTTAAATTCTGCCGGCAGCGTGGTTTCCAGTACAATATCTCCGGTGGTCCGTCCCGGCACGGCAAAAGGTACGCGTGATCCGTCCGGTCTGACCTCGACCCACTGATCCCCCGGCAGGATCTCACAGATATACCCGTTATGCGGAGCATTTTCAGGTAAAACAAGCTCCCCGATGATGATATAGCCGAATATGATGATAAGAATAACGGAAAGAATGATCCTGATCTTCTGCACGGCTTCTCACCCTATTCGATCACGCCGTAGATCTCCCGGATGATATCCGCGGCTTCGTCATACATAAAATCGTTGATGAGATCGGCAGCTTCCTTCAGTTTTTCATTCCAGGTGATCCGGAAGGGATAGCCGGACAGCTTCGTCACAAGCTCTTTTGACAGTTCATCGTCAAAATCATCGAGGGCGGCAAGGAGACTGTCCGCCGTTTCTCTGGCTTCCTCTGCCGAAATCTCATCCACCGCCCGTATCTCCCCAAGCTGCGTGATGGGCGCCAGCTTTTCAATGAGTTCTTTGTAAGCATTCATTGTGATGGGCGTCATCTGTTCGATAAAATCCCCATCATTTTCTCTGGCGGCCGTTTCAAGCGCCGCAAAGCCGCTGCTTAATTCCGTGGCCCCGATCATTCTCGCGTTGCTTTTTAAGGCATGTACGGTGATCATCAGGTTTTCGTAATCCTTTTCCCGGTAGAACGTTTCCACCTTCGCCCTGTTTTTCTCATAGTTATTGTAAAAACGCTGAAGGGAGGAAGCATATCTGGCCCCTCCTCCCGTATAATCGATCCCTGTCTTTACATCCAGTCCTGCTTCTTTTACCCATGTAAGATCGTAATCCATCTTTTTCCTCCTGCTGCAGAGCCCCGAAACGTGATCGGTACGCTGCCTGCCAGTCTGCGGGCGGCTGCCTGCTCAACCCAACACATCTATGATCTTTGCGACAATCTCTGATTTTTTAGCCGGCTTGATGATGTAGCCCTGGGGCCGCAGATCCCGTATTGTTTGTAAAACCGCTTTTTTTTCGGATACGCCTGTCAGAAATACCACCGGAATAGCCGCACAGTTATTTATGGTTCGGATCTCCCTGAGAACCTGAGGGCCGTCCTTTTCCGGCATCAGGTAGTCAAGCAGGATCAGATCGGGCCGGTGCGTCAGCAGAAATTTTAAGGCTGCGTCTCCGGAGCGGACCAGGGATACGTCATAGAATTCCTCTAACTGATCCCGGATATGGGTTAACTGCTCCACATCGTCATCCACCACGAGGATCCGCTTTCTGCGGATGCCCTTTTCCGCGTCCGGATTGATATACTCCCGGAAAGCGGAGGGATCCTTTTCCTTGTTCTTGCGAAGCTCCTCTTCAATGGCCTCCATTTTTTCATAGAGGGCGAACAGGGATACGGGTCTCGAAAGGAGAAGAACTCTCTCAAGCTCCGTAAATTTGAGGAATATCCTTTCATCCTCTTCATTTGCCACCACGATGATCGTACAGCCTCCCTGCTTGGCTACGTCCTTCAGGATATTATAGATCTTGACCGTTTCCCAGGTTTCGTTGCCCAGGCAGATGATGATGACCTTCGGGAGCTCGGCTAAGACCAGATCAAAAAGGGCGGTCTTGGCGGGATTGCACCGGAGGGTGATATAGCCCTTGTCGTTTTCCAGGTGCTCACAGATATCCCCTGCTACCTTCTTGTTTTTCCCGGTGACGACTATCTTCAGTTTCCTTTCACTCATAACTATGCCTTCTTGAACTTTATTGTTTTCCGCGAAGAGAAGATCACCGTCAGGATGACAAACAACAGGAGAAATCCAAGCTCGACGATAAAGCAGGTCCTGACATCGGAAAGCTCCCCGATCTGAACCCCGGCCAGAATATCATTTGCCCTCTCAAACCAGTAGGCAGGTAAGATCTTCGCTACGGAAAGAACGCCGTCGGAAAGCATGCTCTGGGGAACAAAAGCGCCGCAGATAAAGGCCATGCCGAGTCCTATGAGCTGCGACAGCATTAAGACCACCGTGTTGCTTGGGTTAAAGGCCGTGATGAGGATCGCGATCACCGCGGAGATCAGGGCGAAGATAAAGGTATTGAGCACCGCCAGATGACAGTGCAGCCCTTTGTAGAAGCCGCCGTAAATGATCATCCCGCTGACCATAAAGAGCGCCCAGATCAGAACGACCAGAACGCCGCTTCCGGAGAAGATCTGGCATAAATACGAGGATACGCTGACTTTAGAGCACTCGATCCGGGCTTTCTGGTCCTTTCGGTTCAGGGATAAAAGCACGGGACTTAACACATTGATCATCACAGCGATCAGGATATAGGGCATAAGCCGGAAGAAAACCGCGAATTTATCGGTAAAGTTGGCATCGAGGACCTCAGACTCTTCCGGTGTTACGATCTCAACCTTCGCGCTTTTGGAAAGCTCTTCGTTTGCCTTTGCAAGAGCCTCCGTCAAAGGAGCGCCCTCCGACAGATAGACTCTGACGCAGCGGACATAATTGTTCAGATACTGCTCCATCATGGATGCCTGATAATTGTCACGCAGTTTATAGGATTCAAATAATTCTTCTTCGCTGTTGCCGGAATCTGCCAGACGCTCCTCATATCCTTCGGGGATCACTAAGGTATAGTCAAGCATTTCATAGTACATGGCGTCCATGATCACCCGCTCATCATGCAGGCTTAGTCCGCCCTCCCCGTTTCCGGCTCCGTCAAGGGACAGCTCCATCAGATCGTTTTTTCTTTCGATCTCGCCGATCAGGCTTTTGCTGGCCTCGCTCTGATCTTCATCGATCACACAGACCGTTAAGGACGATTCTTCAAAGCTGAGCTTTTCCTTGGAGGAGTTGACCATCGGAAAGCAGAATCCTAAGAAAACCGCTGTAAACAAAAGGATGATCCCGATCTTTGAGCGGGCTATCTTGAAAAACAGCTTAAAGATTTGCATATTTTCTCCTCCTTGTCAGTAAGAATCCCAAAAAGACGAATACGACACTGTAGACCACCATGAAGAAGATCTTGCCGAGGAAACGGTCGAGGGTCGCGTCCATATTCAGATAATAGAGAGCGTCGACAATGATCGCCGCCGGATTCAGGTCGTTGACGATCGGCGCGTATAATTCAAAAACGGCATGCATCTGGGAGATCATGAGTCCGCTCATAAAGCTCAGCGTCATGACAATAGCCATGGTGATGCCGATCTTGGCGCCATAGCTGATCTTTCCGATCGCGCCGATGAAGAAGCCGACACATACGCCCATAATGGCGCCCAAAAAGCCGGTCAGATAAACAAGAGGGAGTCTCGGGCCAAAGTCCGTTCCCAGCACAACGGCTTCGAAGGTGGTGCAGACAGCTACGCAGATGATCATCGTAATGGAGCAGCCGGCCAGTCCGGAAAGGATCGTAATGATCTTGGGTGTCGCGGAACAGGAGCGCCTGGCGCCGTAATCGGAAAGGTTGGCTTCGGAGAAGAGCGCGATATGTAACGCTACCGTCATGCCAAACAGCGCCACTGTCGCGATCAGGTTATACATATAGGAAGCAAAGGGATCCTTATTTCCGTCGGTCAGGGAAAGATCGCGGATCACGGCGGCGTTCATGACGTCGCCGGCATCCTCGGGGTGATCGCTGTTGACGATCTTGCGGGTCATGGCGGCCTGGGACATATAGCTGTCAACAAACTGCTTTAAGATCGTCTCCTCAATGCCGTTTTTACGGAGCTTTAAAGAAAGTACGGTTTCCTTGGTCAGGATATCGAGCGCCCCTTCCATGGTCAGATTATGGAAGCCTGCGGCGCCGCTTGCCGCCTGAGCGATGGCGTTTCCTAAGGACCCGTCCTCCATGAGTTCATTACTTGCATCCAGGGCGGCTGCCAGATCGTTAAGGCCGCCTTCTTCCGCGGAGGGTTTCGCGCCCGGAACCGCGTCGATAAAGATGATCCCCGTTACCTCGCCCTTGTCAAGCATATCATAGGCTTCGTCTTCGGTACAGTAGGTTGCGTAAAGAAACGGCGGATCGTCTTCATCTCTTAACTTGACTTCCGTGGAAAGCTTTTCCATCAGATCGTTCAGGGTCAGCTTTTCGGCGTCCTTGTCAAGCGTCGATTCGCTGACGCCAAGCTCGTCGACCATGGCGTGGAACAGCTGATCCGTTTCATTTTCCACCACCGCCGTATGGATCGCGTCAAAGGAGCCTTCTTCATATATGTTGCCAAAGGCTGCCTTATAGATGATGCCTAAAAAGATCGGGAACAAAAGCATCCAGATGATAACGGATTTTTCCCGGAAATTTATCTTGATCTCATATTTCAGATTATGCAGAAACATAGACGCACCCCCTATTCCTTATCCCTGAGTTCCTTACCGGTGATCGTCAGGAATACATCGTTAAGAGTCGGTCGTTCGGAGTAAACCTGGCCGAAGCTTATGCCCTCGGTCTTTAAAGCATCCAGGATATTTAAGAGATTATGCTCGCCGCCGGCCAGTGCGATCTTAAGCTTTCCTTCCCCATAGGTAACCTCATAGACGTTCTCGATCCCCTCCATGGTCTTAACGAGCGCTTCTGCAGGCTCCGCCATTTCGATCGAGACCGTTTCGGTGTTCTTGATCATCTTCTTCAGCTCATCACTGCTGCCCTCGGCGATCTTCTTTCCCCGGTCCATAATGGCGATCTTCGTACAGATCTGCTCGACCTCTTCCATATAGTGGGTCGTATAGATGACGGTAGCGCCCTGCTTATTCAGCTCCACGATCCCCTCAAGGATCTTATTGCGGCTCTGGGGGTCTACCGCGACCGTCGGCTCGTCAAGGATGATCAGTTCCGGCTTATGCGCGATACCGCAGGCGATGTTCAGACGCCTTAACAGACCGCCGGAAAGCTTTTTCGGCTTGAATTTCGTAAAATTATTCAGCCCGACGAATTCAATGGCCTCATCCACATACTGTTTCCGTTTTGCCTTGTCTGTGATATAGAGGCCGCAGAAGCAGTCGATGTTTTCATAGACGTTCAATTCATCAAAGACAGCCACATTCTGCAGGATAACGCCGATCTTTGCCTTGATATCATAGCTCGTGGGGGTCATGGGCTTTCCAAACAGCTCGATCGTCCCCTCGTCATAGGAAAGCAGGGACAAAAGACAGCTGATGGTCGTTGTTTTCCCGGAACCGTTGGGACCGAGCAGACCGAAGACCTCGCCTTTTTTGATATCTAAATTGAGATGGTCCACTGCTCTGAGTTCGGCATAGTTCTTTATGAGATTCTGAATTTTTACTACGGTTTCGTCCATTTTTATCCTCCTCTTGTATTAAGGTGTCAGGGCCATCCCAACATCATATTATATGATGACGTTTCAATCAGATAATTTTTCTCAGGACATCTTCAGCGCGTTCAGCTCCATATTGATCTTTCTGATATCGGCCCGGTAGCTTAAATAGCTGGAGAGCCATATTCCCGTGTATATAAGGATAAAGATCACGAGCCAGAGCAGACACCAGCTGATATCGGAAATACTGAACCACCGCAGAAAGAAGCCTGTTACATAGTAGCTGATAACGGTCATCAGAAAATGCGTGACGGTGGCCTTAAGGATACTCCAGGTTTCCAGATAATATACGGAAGAGCCTCCCACCGCGATGCTTCCGTATAATCCGCAGACGATCGTCTGGATCACGAAGGCAGTGATCTGATTTCCGCCCATATATTCCACAAATTCCACCGTACAAAGGTGCAGCGCCCCGTCTGATAGTGATATCGTCGAAATAGCTGCGGAAATGATCTGGCAGATAACCATTCCCATGGCAAAACCGATGGAACTTAAAAGAACGACTCTGTTTTTGAAGCTCATAGCTGCCTCCTTTCCTCCTCCAGCTCCCGGATCATATCCTTGACAGCTTTTACCCGGCTTCTGGACGCCCAGGACTGGATGCCGTTATCAAACGTGATCCCGATGGTTCCCGCTAAAGTGATATCAAAGCATTTGATCTTATACAGATTAATGATCTCGGACTGCGAGATGCGCAGAAACCGTTTGGGATTCAGGTCCTCCTCGAGCCCCGACAGGGTTTTTCTGACGGTAAAGCTCTCCTTCTCCGTCTGCACGACGACCTTGCGTCCCTGCGTATAGACCCTGAATATATCCCGCTGGGAAAGAAGCTCGATCCGTTCTCCCATAAAGGCGGGTATGGCCGGGAAATCACTTCCGGAGACATTCTCGATCGCGTAGATGATATTATCGATCTGTTCTGTTTTTCGTTTTGTATGAATCGCTACCTTGGGATCAACGTATTTTTCATCGATGATCACTTCGATATCTACCATGTCTTTCATATCAGCAGTTCTTTCTATATTATAATTACAAAATACGATAACTGTTCAGAAACGGACAATCCGGGACTGAACAGTTACATCATACCAAAAAAGGTGTTCTGAATCGTATTTCTTTGCGTATTCGGTCATATTTGATGCGTATTCGGTCAAAAATCCTGCGCATGCGGCAAAAAGTCAGAAAACAACGCGCTAATCCTCGATCTGGCTGATAACTCTTCTTACCTTAAGGAGAGCCTCCGTATATTCAAATTCCCGGATATCCTCCCTCGCGTTTTTTAAAACATTGATCAGCGTGAAACGGAAGGGATAACGCATCAGTTCGTCGATCAGCTGAAGGGCTTTTTCGTCATCGAAATCCTCGATGGCTTCGATCAGACCGCTTCCCACCTTTTCCGCCTGCTCGGCGGAGATCTCGGATTTCGGATGCACCTGCTGCATTTTTCCGTAGGGCTCCAGAGCTCCCGCTACGCGGTTCATCGATGAAAACAGCTCTTCCCTGTGGGAGACCATCTCCTCATTCGAGCCGGCTTTGCCAAGAAGCTCCATTTTTTCCGCAAGCCCCGCCAGTTCATCCGCGCCGATCGTACGGGCATTGCTTTTGAGCGCGTGGACCAGTACCGTAAGCGATTCATAATCGTTATCATCCGCAAACTCCCGGATCGAGTTCATCGTCTTTTCAAAACGCCGTAAAAACCGCTGCAGGGCGGCCAGATATTTTTCTTTGTTGCCCGTATAGGTAAGGCCTTCCTCCACGTTAAAACCCTGTTTTTTCAGATCCTCAAACTGAAGCTCTGTACTCATTGCGTAACCTCCTGCCCGTCTTCAAAATCAACCTGCTGCCTTTTCACAAGCTCGTAAAAATAACCTCCCTTTTTTTTCAGCTCCTCATACGTTCCGTCCTCCACGATATGTCCCTGATCCAGAACCAGTATACGGTCGCACTGTCTGATGGTTGAAAGCCTGTGAGCGATCACAAGCCTCGTACATTTCATATCGTCGAGAGCTTCCGATATTTTCCTCTGGGTGATATTGTCAAGGGCTGACGTCGCTTCGTCAAAGATTAAAAGTCGTGGCTTTGGCGCCACGGCCCGCGCGATCATGATGCGCTGCTTCTGGCCGCCGGAAATCCCCCCGCCTCCTTCGGAGATCAGCGTATGCATGCCCATGGGCATATTCCGGATATCTTCATCGATACCGGCGATCCTTGCCGCGTTCCAGGCTTCCTCCAGGGAAAGCGCCGGTGCCGATACGACGATATTGGAAAAAATATCTCCCGCGAAAAGCTTTCCGTTCTGGGTGACGACACCGATATGCTTCCGCAGGGATTTTAAGTCGATGGCGCTTAAATCTCTTCCGTCAAAATAGATACCGCCTCTGACGGGCTTCTCAAAGCCTAACAGGAGCCGTACAAGCGTAGATTTACCGCAGCCTGTCTTGCCGACGATGGCAACGTACTGGCCGGGCTTGATCTTCACGGAGATATTGTCAAGGATCATCGGGGATCCTTCGTCATAGCGGAAGGACAGATTGCTGATCTCAACGCCGCCTGATATGGAGGTCAGGATCTCTTTATCCTCCGACATTTCCGGCTCCGTCTTCAAAAGGGGCTGGGCCATCTCAAAGATCGGCCGGATATTCGCGGCAGACAGCGCCATGCCGGATAAGGCCATAAAGGCGCCGGAGACCATCCCGTAGGCTGTATTGAAGGCATAGTATTCCGCCACGGATACATGGGTCGTGAGCGCGGCGTGGTACATGATGATCGTTCCTGCGATGGAGATGGCGGAGCTGATCACGCCGTTTAACTTGATGATAAGGGGCGGATTATAGGTAAATTCCGCAACCTCCGCATAGAGATCCCCCCATCTTGAAAAGGCGCGTTTCTCGGCGCCGGAAAGCTTTATTTTCTGGATCCCGCTGATCGCGGCGTAGCTCATGCCGCTTTCTTTGCTGCTTTTTAGCATCATCTTCCGGGTCAGTTGCATCTGTAACAGAGAGGATACCACGGAAAAAAGCACGGTGACGAGGATGATCGAAAGAGCCGGCATCACGAGCCCCGGCGCGTAGGTAAAGATCTGCGTGATATACGCCAGGGAAAAAAGCGAGGTAAGCCCCGTATTTAAGATGACCGAAACTAACGTGGAACAAAGGGAATTTACATAGGAGGCACGCGAGGAAAGCTCTCCGGAGCCATAGTCCTTAAAGAAGGACGCGGGAAGGGAGAGGATGCGCATCATGGTGGCCGCCTCCACACAGAGATTCATGCGGGTATCGATCCTCGCAGATATCATGGACCTGGCCGCGTTTAAGAGCAGTGCGCCGACAGAAGCACAGAGCAGGAAGATCCCGGCAGAGACGAGCAAGGACATGCTGTTTGCCTGAATGACCTGGTCAAACAGGAAATAATTGATCCGCGGCGCCAGCATCCCGACAAGCGTGACAAGCAGAGAGACTGTCAGGATCATAACGGTATCTGCCCGCTCTCTGATGGAAACGATATATTTCAGAAGATCTAGGATCGTAAGCTTTTTTAAAGGAAAGGGCTTGTAAAAGGCATAAGCGCGCTTTTCAAACAGTGCTTCGTTGTTTTTGTTTACCCGTACATATCCGCCGGCTGCGGCATCAAAGAACTGATAGCCCGATAAACCGGAGGGGATCAGGGCAACAGGACTGCCGTCCTCTTTTAAAAAGCCAAGCATCACGCCGAAAGCATCCCTGCGCCAGCCTGCCTGCAGCTCGACCTCCCGCTTCATGATGCCGAAGGGATGCAGGGCGTAATCAAGCCTGGCCTCCAGTGTTTTCAGCTTATCCGGAATACTTCTTTCCCTGATCTGAAAATACTGCAGAATTTCCTCGATCGCGTTGCTCTCCCGCCGCTCCTTATCCATGGACAGGGGGGATTTTTTCTTTCCCGTTACCGCCCCCGCGATCTTCATCAGCGTAAAGTCGTAGCCGTCGCTATCCTTCTTTTTTCTTAATCTGATCTGATCGTCAAACCATCCCATCGTATTACTCGCTCAATACCAGTTCCTTGTAATAGCCGTTCTTTGCGTAGAGCTCTTCATGGCGCCCCCGCTCCACGACCTCGCCGTGATCTAACACGATGATCTCATCGCAGTCCCTGATCGTACTCAGCCTGTGCGCGATGACGATGCAGGTGATGCCCCGCTCCCTGATGGCGTTCACGACCTCATATTCTGTCTTGGCATCAAGCGCCGAGGTCGCTTCGTCCAGTATCACGATCGTCGGGTCCTGCGCCAGGACTCTCGCGATCTCCATCCGCTGCTTCTGTCCGCCGGAAAAATCGTTTCCGCCCTCTATCATCTTATGGTCATAACCGTTTTCTCTCTGGATGATATCATTGTGGATCTGCGCGTCCTTGGCCGCCATGATCACCTCAAAGTCCTCGATGGTCTTGTCCCACATCCGGATATTGGAGGAAATGGTATCCTCAAACATGATGATATCCTGATCCACTACCGCAAGAGACCCCGTAAAGACGCTCCGGTCTATCTCATAGATCGGCTTTCCGTCAAAGAGGATCTCACCCTCCCAGGGTTTACAGAGACCGGACAGGAGCTTTGAGAGCGTGGATTTTCCGCACCCGCTGGCACCGACAAAGGCGACGCGGCTTCCCGGGCTTAACTTCAGGCTGAAATCTTTGATCAAAGGCGCATCCAGCCTCGAATAGCCGAAGGTTACGTTCCGCATCTCCACATTTCCCTTCAGCTTTTTATAGCTTGTATTTTCCGGATTAAGTCTGAGCGCGCTGTTTTCATCGCTTTTATATTCCATGACGTCTTCTATGCGCTCCATATCGGTCCGAAGCTCCTGCAGCGTCTGCCCCGAGGATATGAAGCTGGAGGCCGGCGCGCTAAAGGATCCGAGAAAGCCCTGAAAAGCGGTGATCATACCGATCGTAAAGCGCCCCCGCATCGTCAGATATACGCCGATCATTAAGATCAGCGTATTGGTAACCGTCGAAACGAGCCCCGGAATATTGCCCAGATACTGGTCTAACTTCAGAAAACGGACCTTGGCGGTATTGACGCCCGCCTGATAGCCTGCCCATTTGCGGAAATAACCTTCCTCTGCGCCCGAGGCTTTGATGGTTTCGATCATCTCGATCCCGGCGGTGGTACAGCTGCTCAGCTTTCCGGCATCCCGCATTCTGGCCCGGGAAAGGTTTATGCGCTTCTTTGAAATGATATTCGCGATAAACATATTGATCACAATGGAAGAGATGCCCACGAGAGAAAGAATAACACTGTTACGGAACATCACGACGAGATAGAAGATCATCATGAAGGCATTCAGAAAGAGAGGCGCGAAGGTATAGATCAGGGAATGCGAGATGCTGGCGTTGCCGGCACGTCTGCTCAGGATATCTCCCGCGTACCGCTGCGAGAAGAAATCCATGGGGAGATTCAGCACCTTCCACATATAGGAGGTGGCGCCGTAAACAGACATCCGTCCGTCGATCCGCCTCGAGTAGATGGCCTGGATCAGCTGCATGACGATCTTGATCAGGCCGAAGGCTGACAGCAGCAGAATAAACGGAATGCACCAGGAAGGATCCTTTCCGGGCAGCAGTCTGTCCATGAAAATCCGGGAAAACACGGGATCGATGATCCCGATCAGGGAGGAAATGATACTGGTTGCAACGACAAAGGCGATCGCGATGCCGCAGCCGGCGAGCCTTTTCCTCGCGAAGGTGATGGTTGATTTCTTTTCCCCGTCCGCGATAAAGCTCTCGGAGGGAGAGAACATCATGCAAAGGCCGGTGAATTTCTCGTCGAATTCTTCCATCGAAACGGCATAGGTCCCTCTGGCGGGATCGTTCAGATAAACCTTATCCTTCTTAAAGCCGTTAACGACGACAAAATGATTGAAATCCCAGTGCGCGATGCACGGAAACGTTCCGTTATCCCGTAAATAATCCGGTTCGAAGCGGTAGCCCTTTGCGGTTAAGCCGTAGCTTCTCGCGGCAAGGAGAATGCTCCTGCCGTTGGAGCCGTCCCGTGAAACGCCGCAGTCACGCCTCACCTGTTCAAGCGGCACCCATTTCCCATAATAGGCAAGCACCATGGCAAGACAGGCAGCGCCGCATTCCAGGGCTTCCATCTGCATAATAAAAGGAACCTTTGCCAAGCCCTTCTGCATCGGTTCGATCGTCTTCTTACTTTTCTTCATTGTTTCCGAACAGGAAAGACAGCGGACGGATCTGCTCCGTAATAATGCTTACATCGTAGGCGCCGTCGATAAAGGCCCCCTCCACATCAAATTCGTATACCCATTCTCCCGGCTGCATATCGCCGACAAAGAGAGAATAGGAATCCATCGTATCCCATACGGTGACGGGCTTGTTGCTTTTCAGGGAAATGGGATATTCGTACCCGTCTACCTTTGCTTTCATATCATTTGAAAATCTGTCCGCGTATTCCTGTTTTACAAGGCAGATCATCTTTCCCTCCGAAGCTATGCCTACGCCGGGAATGGTTGAGTCTATGTGCCCCAGTAACCCGAAGAGACACGCGCCCGAAAGGATGACCATGATCGCGGCAATAACAAACCATATCCCCGGATCCGACAGCTTCACGTAATCGTTAAGCTGATCCGGCGATGAGATCCTTTCTATGGATTTGTCCCTGAATACCGTTTCGTTTGCCATATTTTTATCCGATTGTCTGTTTTCCTTAATTATAAGAGATCCTGATTATATTTCGAGGGGTTTTGCGTAATCGGGTGTTTTTTATGTCTGTTCGGTATGATAGTGGATATTAAGGCTGTTTTATATCCATAGTATGACTAAAAGAAGACATTCTGTCAACATGGTTCCCTTTATGTGCCCTTTACTTTGCAGTATCTTGTGGTATAGTATAGCAGACGACAGAACTCTTTTCGTTTTGAAGTATGGGAAACGGACGAACGGGCAGCAAAACAAATGAAAAAGAAAAAGAAGCTTACATCGATCATATCCGGCGCGTTGTTCTGGACGGCTATTTTCACGGCGATCATCTCCTTAGCGGTCAGTACCGGCATGGTGATACAAAATGCGTATGAGGGAGCCTCCAATCTGTTAAAGGAGAACATAGCGGACGTCAGCCAGGATATTTCCGACGGCTTTATGGAGCGGAACATGGAATCCGCGACGGAACTGAAGGATATTGTCTGGAATGACATGTCATATCTGAAGAGATGTTCGACCGAAGAAGCCGCGGATTATCTGAACGCCTTGATGGGGGACAATAACTGTGACGAGATCAATATCGTTGATGCGGACGGCATCATCTCCAGTTCAACATCTCCGGCTAATGTCGGCTTTGATTTTCACTCTGATGACCGCACGACCGTATTCCTGGATCTGCTGGAAGACCAGGATACCTGCGCGCAGGAGCCCCGCAGAAGTCTGAATAATACGGATGCCATGATGGCTTTTGCCGGTGCCGCATTCTCTGATAAAAGCGGATTTCTGCAGGTCGGCGTGGACATGGATACTTTTGAGGATATGGTGATCGTAGAGCTCCCGGCCAGCGTCCGCAACCGAAGGATCGGGGAGGACGGTTTCTTAATGGTCTGCAACTCCTCTGATCTGATAGTGGTGGCGGATTCCCGTTCCTATTACAGCGGGAAATCCCTTGATGAATACCGGGAAGAGATCGAAAAGGCGGTAATGAACGAGGACGTCTTTTTCCTGATGTTCGATGAAACGCCGGTCATGCTCTATGCAAAGGAGATCTACGGGTACTATATTATCGGTGCGTATCCGGTATTCAGCGCGTTCAGGTCCTCCTTAATAATCCTGCTCGTAATTTTCCTCATGGAAGCGACACTGTTCCCGATCGTATTCTTAGTCATTTATTTGGTGGTACGTAAAAAAGTCATTAAGGAAGTGGTCGGGATCAATCAATCTCTGGAACGGATTGCGGAAGGGAGTCTTGACGAGCGGGTGGAGGTCAGGAATTCCATTGAATTTGACTCTCTTTCGGATAATATCAACCGAACGGTCGATCGGTTAAAGGAAGCCGCGAAGAAGGATTCGAACCGGCTGAAAAGAGAGATCGAATACGCGCGGTCTATCCGAAAGACTTCTCTTCCCGGTATTTTTCCTGCCTTTCCGGGACGGCATGACTTTGGGATCTATGCCCTGATCAAAGATTCAAAGGAGCTTGGCAGGGATTTTTACGATTTTTATCTGCTTTCCGATGATAAGCTTTTAGTCCTGATCGTTGATATCGCGGGGCAGGGCATTTCCACGACAGTATTTATGATGTCGGTAAAATCTGTGTTAAAGAGCCTGACGGAAAACGGCATGAATGCCGCGCAGGCTTTTACCGAAGCAAACCGGATCCTGCAGGAAAATACGGAGTATACGGAGCTGTTTATTACGGCAACGGCCTGGATGGGGATCCTTGATCTGAATACGGGCGTTCTGCGCTTTGCTAACGCAGGGCATATGAGACCGGCGCTTTACCACGAGGGGAAGGCTTCGCTTGTGGTCCAGGAAGCGGAGATTCTGCTGTGCGCGAAGGAAGGCTATGAATATCACGAGCAGGAGCTTACGCTTATGCCGGGGGATCAGCTTCTTCTGTATACGGACGGCGTTACGGAAACGCAGGCTCCTGACGGAGCGTATTTCGGAGAAGACAGGCTGCTTCAGTCGATGGAAGAAGCTGCGAAGGAAGCGGATGCGCGTAAGGATCCGGAAAATGCCTGCAGCAGTATCTGTCTTAAAATGAGTGATATTATTTCAGCATATGCGGGGAAGTCGGAGCCGTCAGATGATATTACCATGATGTGCGTAGCATATGCGGGGAGCGACGATCATGAAGGAATCTAACGGGAACAGCGCCGCGTTAAAGGCGTGTGCCTTCATCGTAGATAAACGGAACCTGTTCTTTCTGATCTTCATCCTGTTAGCCGTTTTTTCGGTCTTTTCCAGAAACTGGGTAGGGGTGGAGAATTCACTGGCATTCTATCTGCCGCAGTCAACAGAGACCAAGCAGGGCATCGACCTGATGGAAGAGGAGTTTACGACTTACGGCTCCTGTACCATCATGGTAGCCAATGTATCCTTTGAACAGGGACAGGAGATCGCGGATCAGATCTCCGCAGACCCCGGTGTTTTTACCGTGGAATATGACGATTCGAAGGATCACTATGCCAACGGCTCGGCCAAGCTTTCGGTTACCTTTGATTATGACGAAACGGATCCGGTCTGCTTAGAGGCACTGCAGCGCGTAAAGGATATGGTCTCCGGCTATCATGCCTATATTTCCACGACGCTCGGGGATGTTCAGGCGGAATTGATCCGGGATGAAATGAAACTGATCTCCGCGCTGGTCGTGGTGGTCGTCCTGGGGGTTCTGCTTCTTACGACGGAAGCCTACATGGAGATTCCCGTTCTGCTGATCACCTTCGGCGGGGGCGCGATCCTGCATATGGGGACGAATTTTCTGTTCGGGACCATCTCCTTTGTGTCGGATTCGGTAACAATCGTCCTGCAGCTTGCTCTTTCTGTCGACTACGCGGTTATCTTCCTGAACCGCTATAAGGAGGAGCATCAGACGCTGCCGACCAGAGATGCCGTGATAGAGGCCCTTTCCAAGGCCATACCGGAGATCGCGGGCTCCTCGCTGACAACGATCGGCGGCCTGATCGCGATGACCTTTATGCAGTATCAGATGGGTCCGGATCTGGGCGTTGTCCTGATCAAGGCCATCCTGATCAGCCTTATATCGGTATTTCTGCTGATGCCGGGCGTCATTATGCTGTTTGCGGATCTGATGGAGAAGACAAAGCATAAAAACTTTATTCCTAAGATCCCTGCCATCGGCCGGTTTGCCTATGCTACCAGATTCCTGATCCCGCCGCTTTTCCTGGGTGTCATTATTCTTGCCTATTTCGTATCCGATAACTGCCCCTATGTTTTCGGCACCAGTAAGATCACGGCGCCGCTGGAGAACCATGTCCAGGAGGCGAAGCGCATGATCGCCAGCTCCTTTGAAGATGAAAACATGGTGGCGGTGATTGTTCCGACAGGAGATTACGAAAAAGAAGGAGAACTGATCCGCGCCTATGAGGACTGCATGGAGGTGGACCATGCCCAGGGCCTTGCCAATATCGAGGCAATGAACGGCTATGCGCTGGCGGATGAGCTGACGCCCAGACAGTTTTCCGAACTGATCGATATGGATTATGAGGTGGCCGAGCTCATCTATACGGCCTATGCTGTCAATGACGAAGACTACGCCAAAGCGGTGAACGGGCTTTCCTCCTACGGCGTTCCGCTGATCGATATGTTTCTGTTCCTGTATCAGGAAGTGGAGGAGGGTTACGTGACCCTCGATGATGACATGCAGGAAACGCTTGACGATGCCTATCGCATGATGAACTTTGCCAAAAACCAGCTGAAGGGAGAGAATTACAGCAGACTGTTGGTTTACCTGGATCTTCCCATGGAAAGCGAGGAAACCTTCCGGTTCCTTGATAAAATGCATGAGATCGCCCGCCGGTATTATCCTGACGGCACGGTTTTGATCTGCGGTGAGACCGTCAGTGAATATGATCTGCAGAAAACCTTCGCCAGAGATAATCTCGTCGTAAATATCATGTCGATCCTGGTGGTTCTCGTTGTCCTGCTCTTTACCTTTAAATCCGCCGGTATGCCGGTGTTATTGATCGCGGTGATCCAGGGAAGTATCTGGATCAATTTCTCCATACCGGCCATTACGCGGGAAAATATCTTCTTTATGAGCTACCTGATCGTATCGTCCATCCAGATGGGTGCCAATATCGACTACGCCATCGTTATCGCGGGCCGGTATACCGATAACAGGAAGACAATGGGGGAAAAGGACTCTATTATTGACGCGCTGAATTTTGCGCTGCCCACGATCTTAACAAGCGGAACGATGCTTGCGGTGGCAGCCCTCCTGATCGGTAACCTGACCTCCGATGAGTCGATCTACGGTATCGGGCAGTGTCTGTCACGGGGAACGGTCCTTTCCATATTTATTACCATGTTTGTGCTGCCGCAGATCCTGATCTTAGGTGATACGATCATCGCAAAGACCGCCTTTGTCATGAACATGCCGGTACGGACCCGCTCGGCAGCAGGACTTGTCAGGGTGGACGGAATGGTAAGAGGCCAGGTCAACGGCAACGTGGTCGGCGTCATGCACGCGATCGTCCGGGGAGATGTCAATGCGCTGATCCAGTCAGGAAACCTGGAGGAGCTTAAGGAGGATGAGGTCTCAGAGGCGCTTAAGCGGCTTGCCCGTGAAAGCAAAGACTCTTTAGACGAGGATTTTGAGATCATGGACAATAACGTGAACGCAGGGAGGGCTGAGAAATGAAGAAAAAACTGACAGCCCTTTTTGTGGGGATCGCGGTATTTCTGTCATCCCCGGTCATGACGGCCGCGGTGACCGGAGAGCAGCGCGTTTCGCTCGATCCTTCCCGTACGGAGATCGTCGATGTATCGGAAAAGCCGGAAAAAGATGAAGAGAATGTTGTTTCCGTGGAGGTGTATCAGGACATTGAGATCTCCACGCTTGAGGATCTGATCGAGCTTTCGGAGAACTGCCGGCTCGATACCTGGTCCATAGATAAACGGATCATCCTGAAAGAGGATATTTCCGTATACGGTACGGAATTTACCTCGATCCGGACCTTTGGCGGATATTTTGAGGGTATGGGGCATACGATCCGCGGGATAAACGGCGGGACAAAGAGAAGCTTTGTCGGACTGTTTAACGATACCCAGCCCACGGCGGTGATCGTGAATCTTAACGTAGAGGGCGTGATCAAGCCGGAGGGGAATCCGATGGTGGTAGGCGGGATCGTCGGAGACAATTACGGTATCATCGAGAACTGCTCCTTTGCCGGTTCGGTAAAGGGAAAGGACTATGTCGGCGGGATCGCGGGCTTTAATGAAGCAGGGGCCAGTATCATAGGCTGCCATGCCTACGGAAAAATAACAGGTGTTCACTATACCGGCGGTATCTGCGGCGAAAACGCGGGCGGCATCGCCGGCTGTATCAATTCCAGCCATGTCAATACCAATGTGGACGACAGCAAGCCGTCCATTACGGACGTGAACCTTGACAATACCAGAGAATCCTTCCTTTCGATCCTGAAGGGAAATGAAGACCAGAAGAGCGAGTCAAATACGTTCGTAAGCGGAACCACTGATTCGGGCGGGATCGCCGGCCTTTCTCTGGGCGCGATCACAAGCTGTATCAACGAAGGGACCATAGGCTACGAGCACGTTGGCTATAATACGGGCGGTATCGCGGGGAGGACCTCGGGATATGTCACGGAATGCATCAATAAAGGCGAGATCCTCGGAAGAAAGGATGTGGGCGGCATCGTCGGGCAGGCGGAGCCGTATGTACAGCTTGACCTGACGGAGGATATTATATCGCAGATCTCGACCAATATCACCAGTCTGCATGATATGATCGATACGACGCTGACGGATGCGGGAAATACGTCGGATATCATTACCATGCGGCTGAATGTCGTGAAATCCTTTGCGGATAAAGCGTTAGATGATACGCATTTCCTTGCGACCAGCGCCACGAATTTCGTGAACGGCACGGTTTCCTCCGCCAATGAAGCGTTAAACCGGATCGACTATATCATGCGGGAACTGGACAAGGAAGGCGGTGTCTTTGACCAGCTTACCCGGTCGGCTTCCGATACGAAAAAAACGATCAAACAGCTGGTTCAGGCCGTTAAGGATATCGATATCGAAAAATACATGACAAAGTCGGATCTTGAGCGTTACCGGTACGCAAAGGAGCAGTTAGAGAAGGCGCCCGAGGATTACGACAAGGCAAAGGCAGCCGCGGAACAGCCGTATAACTGTATGTTTCTGGATCACGAGATCCACCGGGATGATACGAGGTTCAAAAATGCCTTAAAAAGCGCGGATCCGCCTATAGCGTATCCCTCAGAGGCTCTTTCGAATATTTATCCCTATGACGCAAACGGAAACAAGCTGCCGTGGCCGGGGACGGATTCGGTGGCAAACTATGAGAATATCGCCGGTATCGCGCATTTTGACGGCGATACGAAAAAGTCGGATTTCCCGACGGACGCGGACAGAGATACGGCCTGGTATCCTTATCTGGAAACGGCCATTGAGGAAGATAAAACGGAATATGATCTGAAGACGATCACGCTGGAAACGGGAGAAGGCGAGATCACCCGGAAGACCAACGAGCAGTACATGAAGAATTACGGGGGGAATACCAGAAAGGAGCATGGCGACGGGGCGAGTTACAAGGAACAGATGATAACCTACACGGAAACGGTGACGAGCCTGATCCGCCAGTATCTGGATAATCTGACCGAACAGGAAAGAAAGGATTTTGAAACGGCCGGCGGATATGCCGACAGCATGGTAAACGGTCTGGAGGCGGCCGGCAAAGGAGCAAAAAGCATTGTCTCCGAGCTGAACAGTAAATCAAAAATCTCGCTGCCGTCTTTGGGAGATGAGTTTCAGGTCAGGACGAATTCCCTGAATTCCAATATGCAGGGTATTTCCGATAATCTGGGCTTCCTCAACCAGGAGATGGGAGGCAGCGCCGATACGCTGATCAATGACCTTTCCGACGTAAATGACCAGTTCAACAAGCTGATGCTCTTAATCACCGACGCGATCGACGGAGCGCTTGAAATGGATTATACCACGACCTATGAGGATAATTCCGATGATGTGGCGCTGACCTGCATTGACGGTACGGTGGCGGATTCCTCCAATTACGCGCGGGTAAAAGGTGATCTGGACGCCGGCGGCATTGCCGGGACCATGGCGATCGAATATGAATTTGATCTGGAGAGCGATATCACCGGTATCAAGGATGCCAAAATGAACGCCACTTATCTGACAAAGTGCGTGCTCAGAAATAATGCCAATGACGGCTACGTTCAGTCGGAGAAAAGCTATAACGGCGGTATTGTGGGCCTGCAGGAAATGGGGACCGTGCTGCTTAGCGAAAATTACGGAAAGAATATCAGCCTGTCGGGAGATTACGTGGGCGGTATCGTGGGACAGTCGCTTTCCACCATCAAAAACTGCAGCGCAAGCAGTATCGTGAGCGGAGAGAACTACGTGGGCGGGATAGCCGGCAAGGGCTACGAGATCTACGACTGCTTCGCGATCCCGAATATTGAAGATGCCGAGGATTTCTTCGGGGCTGTTGCCGGAAGCATGGAGGAAAACGGGGAGCTCAGAGGCAATTATTTTTACAATGACGGGAATAAACTGGCCGGTGTGGACGGCGCAAGCTATTCGGGAAAGGCGGAGCCGCAGGATTATGAGAGCTTGTTGGCAAGAGAGGGCGTTCCCGGGCGTTTCCGTACCTTTACGGTCAGCTTTATGTTGGAGGATAAGGAAGTGGGCTCCGTATCCGTGCAGAAGGGAGCAAACCTTCAGGAAACGGATTTTCCCGTCCCTGTGCTGGATGAAGGCTATTATGTGGAATGGGATGTAAACGAGCTTTTCAATATCACAGAAAATGAAGAGGTAAAGGCGGAGAAGCACAGGTTCCTGACAACGATCGCGGGAGAAAGGCTGCGGGAGGACGGACAGTCAGTGGTGCTTGCGGACGGGAAATTCAAGGACGGCCAGAAGCTTTCCGTGGAAAATCTGGTATCCATCGGTCAGCCCGTGGAAAATGTGACGGAGCACTTTGTCGTTGAGATCCCGAAGGACGGTGAACTGAACCATACGCTCAGATTTCAGCCCGGATCGGACAGGAAGACAGATATCCACGTAAAGGTAGGAAGCGAATGGCGGAAGATGAAAACGGAGGAATTCGGCGGATATCTGCTTTTTGATACCTCCGGGAATACCGTAGAATTTCTGGTATCGGAGGAGCGGGGCATAAACAGGTACTATATCATAGCGGCCGCCGCCGGAGGCGCGCTCGTTCTGCTCATCCTGATCCTTGTCATCGTAAAAGCCCGGAAGAGGAAGAAACGGGCGGCAAGGAGCGCCGGTAACTGATATTCTTCTGGAAAGATCGCTTGTTCACGTGTATAATAGATAGTCAGAGGTAAAAGAATATGAAATATGATGTTTCTATTATCGGCGCCGGACCGGGCGGCATTTTCGCGGCCTACGAACTGACAAAGAACGCGCCGGAGATAAAGATTGCCGTATTTGAGGCAGGCAACGAGCTGCATAAAAGACATTGCCCGATCGACGGAAAACAGGTGAAGAACTGCGTAAACTGCAAGACCTGCTCGATCATGAGCGGCTTTGGCGGAGCCGGTGCCTTTTCGGACGGAAAATATAATATCACCAACGACTTCGGCGGAACGCTTTATGAATATATCGGAAAGCAGGAGGCGCTTGAGCTGATGGAATACGTGGACAGCATTAATCTGTCCCACGGGGCGGAGGGTACGAAGCTGTATTCTACCGGCCACACGACGTTAAAAAAGACCTGTTTACAGAACCGGTTGAAGCTTTTAAATGCCTCTGTCAGACATCTGGGAACGGATATCAATTATATCGTTCTGGAAAGGCTCTATCAGGAGCTCTGCGAGAAGGTGGATTTCTGTTTCCTGACGCCGGTGCAGCATATCCGGATCGAAGCGGACGGATATCATATCCTGACCGAAACGGAAGAATATACATCTGAAAAATGTATTATTTCCGTTGGCCGCAGCGGCAGTAAATGGATGGAGAAGATCTGCGGGGAGCTTGAGATCCCGACAAAGTCAAACCGGGTGGATATCGGCGTCAGGCTTGAGCTGCCGGCGGTTTTGTTTTCGCATCTGACGGACGAGCTCTATGAGAGCAAGATCGTATACCGGACCGAGAAATTTGAGGATAATGTGCGGACCTTCTGCATGAATCCCTACGGCAGTGTGGTAACGGAGAATACAAACGGGATCGTTACCGTGAACGGTCACAGCTTTGAGGATCCGAAAAAGCATACCCAGAATACCAATTTCGCGCTGCTTGTTTCCAAGCATTTTACCGAGCCCTTCCGGGACAGCAACGGCTACGGCGAGTCGATCGCCCGCCTGTCCAATATGCTGGGAGGGGGCGTGATCGTACAGCGCTTCGGAGATCTGATCCGGGGCAGAAGAAGCACGAAAAAGCGGATCAGTGAAAACATGGTGGAGCCTACGCTGCAGGCGGAGCCGGGAGATCTGAGCCTCGTCCTGCCAAAGAGGATATTGGACGGCATCATCGAAATGATCTATGCTCTCGACAGGATCGCGCCGGGCACGGCCAATGACGATACCCTTCTCTATGGTGTAGAGGTGAAATTCTATAACATGGAGGTGGAACTTAATGAAAGACTGCAGGCGAAATATGAGGGGCTGTATATTATCGGGGACTGCAGCGGCGTGACGCATTCGCTGTCGCATGCTTCCGCCAGCGGGATCTTTGTTGCGCGTGATATTCTGGAGAGCAGTCATGCTGACGGAAAAAAGCAGTAAAAAAATCTGCCTGCTCCTGTCTTTTCTGCTGCCGCTTGGCATCATGGCAGCTGTCAGCGCTCTCTACGGGTTTTATCCCTTCGGCGACCGTTCTGTGCTGATGGCCGATATGCGGTATCAGTTCGTGGACTATTATGCCGCGTACAATAAGATATTTTTCGGTAACGACGATCTTTTTTATACCTTCAGTAAAACCTTCGGCGGCGATATGTCCGGGCTTTTTGCGTATTACTGCAATACGCCGCTTCTGTTTCTGTTAGCCTTTGTGCCAAACCGGGCACTGCCGGGGGGAATCCTGATCATAATGTCCGTCATGCTGGGACTCTGCAGCCTGCATTTCTATCTGTTTCTGAACGAGACCTTCGGCTTCCGCATCAGCTCCCTGATCTTTTCCGTGGCCTATGCCTTTACGGGCTATATGACGGGTTATTTTAACTGTACCCAGTATTTTTATTCCGTAGCGCTGCTGCCTTTGGTGATGCTCGGGCTCATCCGGATCCTAAGGACAGAGCGCGTCAGCATTCTTTATATCGTCAGTCTCTTTCTCGCCGTTTTTTCAAATTATTATATCGGCTACATGATCTGCGTGTTCTCGCTGCTGTTTTTTGCGTTTCAGTATTTTACGTGCTATACGGATTTACAGGAGGTAAAGGAGCACGTCAGGTCATTTCTGGTCTATGCTCTCTCCTCGGTACTGGCGGTGGGCATGAGCGCCGTCAGCCTGTTTTGCGCGGTGTTTTCGCTGAGAGGACAGAAGAGCGGCGGCCTGCCTTTTTCCGCAAAGCTGAATTTTAATCCTCTCGATCTGTTTTCCGGACTTTATACGAATGCCTTTCACGGGAACCTTTCCGACGGACTTCCGCTCATATACTGCGGGGTGCTCGGCGCGGTTCTCTGCCTTCTGTTTTTCCTTAACCGCAATATCGTAAGGCGGGAAAAGCTGCTTACGGCCGCGCTGTTTCTTGTGCTGATCGCAAGCTTTCTGTTTGATCCCCTGAATGTGGCCTGGCACGGTTTTGCCCATCCGATCGGCTTTCCGTACCGGTTTTCGTTTTTGTTCAGCTTTTTTGCCCTGTATACCGCCTATGTCTGCTTTCTGCATATCGGCGGCGCGTTTTCTCTCAGGCATTACGTATTTGTGCTGGTCTGCTTTCTGCTCTACTCGGGGTATCTGCTTCTTTCGCACAATCAATATGCGGGGCTCAGACAGATCATTATCACGCTCTGTTTTCTGCTGCCCTTTCTCGCCTGCGTTCATCTGTGCCAGTACGGCAGGCAGTACATGCTTCCGGTCATACTCGGGATGGGGCTCTTATCCTGCGCGGATGAAGGATATAATGCTTTCCAGTCGATCGGCACGTATTTTTCCGATCTGTCCTCGGATGAGGAATACTCCATGAAAGCTTATACGGATTTTGTCGATGAAACGGACGGAATGATCGAAACGCTTTCGGAACAGGATCCGTCACTCTACCGGATCGAAAAGCATTACCGCCGCTCGAATAATGACGCGTTGATGTTCGGCTATCCCGGGCTTTCCCATTTCAGCTCCACCGAGACGGAGGCGGCCAAGCGCTTTATGGGAGCTTTGGGATTTCGGGATAACGGCAACTGGGCTTATTACGGAGAGGAGGGCAGTACCACCTTTGCCGACTGCCTGATGGGCGTTAAGTATCTGCTTTCGCAGTATGATACGATCCCGCGGCCCTATATGCCGCTCTTTACGGAGGACAGCAGGTATGCCTTTCAGAATCCGTACGCGCTGCCGCTTGCCTTTCTGACGAAGCAGAGCGCGGAGGAGGTTCTGCCGGCGGACGCGGAGGATCTTTTTACCTTCCAGAATACGATCGCCGCAAGCTTTACGGGCACGCCGCATGATATTTACCGGAAGGTTAAGGACGTTACGGTAAAAACGGAAAACCTGACGGTCGAGGGCAGCCTGTACCGGAAGACGGATCCGAAAAAGGATGCCTGGATCGACTTTACGTTTATGGCGGACAGCGGCGATCTGATACTGATGCATTTTGACGCGCCGGACCGCCAGGATACGAGGATTGTCGTAAACGGACTGGAAAAGCAGCCGTATTTTACGGATTACGGATGGAATATCCGGGCAATGGGCTTCTATCAGGAAGGGGAGGCCGTCACGCTCAGGATGGAGCTCTTACAGGATCAGATCGAGGTGACGGACTTTTCGTTCTATTATGAAGACTGGGAAGAGCTTAAGCGCTGGTATGAAGATGTATCGGGAGATCAGGTGAATCTGACAAAGGAGAAAAGCTCCAGGCTTTCGGGCCGGGCAGAGCCCTCCTCCCCGGAGAAAACGCTTTTGGTTTTTTCAATCCCCTATGATAAGTGCTGGCGGATAACGGTGGATGGAACAAAGGTTTCGCAGGTGGAGGCCTTTGGCGGTTTTCTGGCCGCAGAGATTCCGGCGGGAAAGGAGTCCTTTACCTTTAAGCTCCGCTATCTGCCGGCCGGTTTTCTGCCGGGTCTTTTGGTAACAATCGTTAGCTTCGGAATCTTCCTTCTGCTGATCTGTTTTGATATGGGTTGTTTCCGGAGAGAAAAAAAGCTATAATCTTAGGATAACGAAACGGATAAAGGAGATGTGCCATGGACGTATATGAGAATTATCTTCTGTCGGTCGTTGTGCCCGTATATAATGAGGAGAACGGGATCGAGCCTTTTTTGGAGCGTACGGAGAAGGTACTGGAAGAGATCGGCTGCGATTACGAGATCATTTTCAGCCTGGATCCTTCAACGGACCGGACGTATGAGGTGATCAAGGAGAATATGAAGCGCAACAGGCGGATCAAGCTGATCACCATGAGCAGGCGTTTCAGACAGGCGGCGGCAACAATGGCGGGTGTCCTGAACTGCGGCGGCGATATCTGCGTTGTGATAGATGTGGATCTGCAGGACCCCCCGGAGGTTATCCCGGAGTTAGTGGCCAAGTGGAAGGAAGGCTATGATGTGGTTTATGCCCAGCGCATTGACAGACAGGGCGAGACCCGTATCCGCAAGCTGATCGACCTTACCGCCTACCGCGTGATCAACTTCCTTTCCCAGGTGGATATTCCGGTGGATACGGCTGATTTCCGGCTGATCAACAGGCGGGTGATCGAAGAGCTCAGAAAGATGCCGGAAACCAATATGTTCTTCAGGGGCATGGTCTCCTATATCGGGTTTAAGCAGACGGCAGTCAGATATCACAGAGAGGCCAGAGCGGAGGACGAGAGTAAATACAATCGTCTTTTCGGGGAATTCCGTATGGGCTTCCACGGGATATTCTGCTTTTCCTCAAAGCCGCTTGAGTATGTCACGTTTCTCGGCGCAGGTATTACGGCGATCGGTTCCCTTCTTTTCTTTATCTGGTTTGTACAGAAAAAACTTCTGAAACAGAAGGAGACCATCGTTTCCGGGCTAGCCGCGCTTGTCTGGTTCATCGGCGGCATCCAGGTTTTTGTTTCCGGTCTGCTCGGCGAATATGTGACGCGGATCTATGATGATGTCAAGGGCCGTCAGCGCTTTATTATCGATGAATTTGACGAGAATAAGTGACGGCCGCGTGCTTGTGGAAAAAAGTGGGGATAAATTTTTTTAAAAAAGCGCTTGACTAATATCAAGGCGGATGGTAAGATACATAAGCTGTCCCTTGAAAATTAAATAGTATGCAACCATTAATGACCTTGAAATTCCTAGAATTAAATTCGGTTGAACCAGCTAGTAATTAGCTGAGAAGCCGATCAGACTTTAAACATTTTT